>JAIFKX010000044.1 GCA_020049335.1 Paludibacter sp.
TAACATTTTTAGATTCATAATGAATTATTCCCCTTTTCATGTGTAAAGCACTTGTACATATTTTCCCTACTTGTGGCATACTATGCGAAACAAAAATTACTGCTGTATGTTTTAATAGTTCAGCAATTCGACTTAAACACTTAATAGTAAACCCAACATCCCCTACCGCCAGCACCTCATCAATCAACAAAATATCAGGTTCCATTTGTGCAGCCACAGCAAAGCCAAGGCGTACGCGCATACCGGAGCTGTAGTTTTGCACGGGAGCATCAATAAACTCGCGCACTTCGGCAAAGTCGATAATGGCTTCTACTTTGGCGTCAATCTCACTTCGGCTAAAACCTAAAACAGCGCCGTTGTTATAAATGTTCTCGCGGCCTGTAAGAATTGGGTTAAAACCTGCTCCAAGCTCTATGAGTGCGCCTATCTTGCCACGCATGGTTATGCTGCCTTGGTCGGGGTTAATAAGGCCGTTGAGTATCTTCAGCAAAGTAGATTTTCCTGCTCCGTTGTGTCCTATCAGCCCAAGGCATTCGCCACGGCGCAGTTGGAAACTTACGTCCTTCACTGCCCAGAATTCATCTTTGCGGAGGTCGGTTACTGTGGCATCTTGCCCTGCTATGGCTCGCAGCGAGTCCATAAAGCCGTAGCGCATGGAGCGCTTGAGGTCTTTGCAAAAGCGCTTGGAGACGTGTTGTACGTCTATTAATATTTCATCTTGCATACGAATTTCTCGAATTTTAATACGAATTACACGAATTTACATTTTGCTAATTAGCAAGTTTAGTGCGTCTTAGTTCGTTTAGTTCGTTTGTTATTTGTTTTAAATTAGTGTAAATCAGTGTTTTATTTTAAATATTTATTGTTCTCTATTACCGATAAAATTTTAATCTGTTGAATTGCAATCTGATTGAGCTTTTTGAGTCTTTCGGATTGTGGTACTTCATCACTAATAAGTAAAGCATTAATACTCTCCATATTTGACAAGCATATTAGTTCATTTATTGAAGCATGGTCGCGGATATTACCTTTAAGCTGGGGATTTTTATCTCGCCATTCTTTAGCAGTTGTTCCCCAAAGTGCCACATTAAGCACATCGGCTTCATTTGCATAAATATATGTAATTTGCTGTGGAGTAAGCGTTAATGGTATCAAATTATTTCTAATTGCATCGGTATGGATTCGATAATTTATTTTTGCTAACTCACGTTTTGCACTCCAACCGATTAATTTCTGCTCTTCGGATTTCAATCTTTTAAATTCAGAAACTAGATAAAGCTCAAACTCTGCTGAAATCCATGCCGCAAATTTGAATGCAATATCCGAATGTGCAAAAGTACCACCACCATATCTTCCTGATTTTGAAATCAGTCCTATCGCATTGGTTTCGTTAATCCATTTCTGAGCCGACATCCAAAAATGTGGTTTTGCCGATTCATTTTTAAACCCCTCATATATGTGGGGTTTAAAATCGCTATTGTTTAACATTTCCCATAAGCCTAAATACTCAATAGTATTGTAAGTTCTTAACCACAAACTAATTATTTGTGATGGATTATCAACATCTCTTACTTTTGCAATATCTGTAAGCGAAATAAAGTCGTCCAAATCTTTTTTGTAAAAAACTATTGCATTCCCCTTGATGGTTAAAGTTTCTTTTTTAGACATATATTACTAATGTTTGTTAGAGTGTTTTAAGTAATTAAAAATGCCTATATTGCTCATAGTCGGTAGCTATGGCTCGCAGCGAGTCCATAAATCCGTAGCGCATGGAGCGCTTGAGTTTTTTGCAGAACCGTTTGGAGACCTGTTGTACGTTTATTAGTGTATCGTTGTTCATTACACTGATTTTATTTTATATTGAGAGATTCTCTGCAAATTTACGCAAAATATTTTTAAACAGAAAGATTGTTCATTGATTACGCAGATTTATATATAAAAAAGCCACCTGAAAATGTCAGATGGCTTTTAAAACTATATAGTCTAAACTATTTACTGTAAACTATAAACTATTTTTTATATCCGTAAACAGCCAATTCGCCCAATTCTTCTTCTATGCGAAGCAATTGATTGTATTTAGCCATACGGTCGGAGCGGCTAAGTGAACCAGTTTTGATTTGACCTGAGTTTGTAGCTACGGCAATGTCGGCAATAGTTGCATCTTCTGTTTCGCCCGAACGGTGTGATGTTACCGAAGTGTAACCAGCACGGTGAGCCATTTCGATAGCGTCTAAAGTTTCCGAAAGTGAGCCAATTTGGTTTACTTTGATAAGAATAGAGTTAGCGCAACCCATGTCGATACCTTTTTTGAGGTATTCTACATTTGTTACAAATAAATCGTCGCCTACCAACTGACATTTATCGCCAATTTTTTCGGTGAGTAATTTCCAACCATCCCAATCACTTTCGCCCATACCATCTTCAATCGAATCAATTGGGTAATTAGCGATTAATTCAGCTAAATAATCAGCTTGTTCGGCTGAGTTACGTTTTTTGCCATTTGGACCTTCAAATTTCGAATAGTCGTAAATGCCATCTTTGTAAAATTCGGAAGCAGCACAATCCAAACCAATGGTAATGTCTTTTCCGGGAACGTAACCAGCATTTTTAACCGCAGTAAGAATTGATTCCAATGCATCTTCGGTGCCACCAGCAAGGTTAGGAGCAAAGCCACCTTCGTCGCCAACGGCAGTACTTAAATTGCGGTCGTGTAAAACTTTTTTCAACGAATGAAAAACTTCGGCACCCATGCGTAAGCCTTCGCGAAACGAAGTAGCACCAATAGGACGAATCATAAATTCTTGAAAAGCGATAGGCGCATCAGAGTGCGAACCACCATTGATAATGTTCATCATGGGTACTGGCAATGTAAATGCATTTGTACCACCAATATAACGATACAAAGGCAGGCCAAGATATTCGGCAGCAGCTTTGGCAACAGCCAACGAAACACCCAAAATAGCATTTGCACCTAATTTCGATTTTGTTTTTGTACCATCCAATGCAATCATTGTTTTGTCGATTGCACGTTGAGCCAATGCGCTGTGTCCAATAATGGCAGGGGCAATAACGTCGTTAACGTTTGCAACGGCTTTTAAAACACCTTTTCCAAGATAACGACCTTTGTCGCCATCACGGAGTTCGATAGCTTCGTTTTCGCCAGTTGAAGCTCCCGATGGTACCGAAGCACGGCCTACAATGCCAGATTCTAACAATACATCCACTTCTACAGTTGGATTTCCACGAGAGTCTAACACTTCGCGGGCAAAAATTTTCTCAATTTTACTCATTACTTTATTTTTATAGTTGAATATTTTTTCAGACCACAAAATTAATTCATTAAAACAGTTTTCGGGTAAAAAAACGCTAAGAAATTGAATTATTAGCGTTTTTTAAGGGATTGTATTCGTTATTTGTAACATTACAATAAGATAATGTTTAAAGTTGTAGGATACGCAGAAGGCTTATGATTTACTTGCTCGATTATAGATTAAAAATAATTGTTAAAAATGCTGCGAAATTTAAACTATCCAAATTTCGATTGGTCAATAGACGTACAAACATAAAATATACGTTTTACAATTTAAAATCAATCGTTATGAAAACCAAATTATTTTTAGCTGCTCTGCTTTTTACAGCAGGTACATTTTTATTAAATGCTCAGCCACCTCGCTCCGGTGCAGGAGCTGGTCAAGGTCAAGGTCAAGGTCAAGGTCAAGGTCAAGGTCAAGGTCGGAATATGGCAACACCCGAAGAACGTGCCAACCATATTACGGCAGAATTGGCACTCACAGAAGCTCAAAAAGCGAAAGTGTTGGAACTTTTTAAACAGGACGAAGTGAAAGTGAAAGCTTTTAGAGAAGAATTAAAATCTCTTCGCGAAAAAAATGAAAAAATGAGCGATGCACAACGCGAAAAGTATGCAGCTCAACGTAAAGCCCACGATGCTGAATTAGAAAAAATTATCGGTACCGAAAAAATGACTCAATGGCAAACGCAGCACAAAGCTGATATGCAAAAAATGAAAGGTCAACAAGCACAAGCAAAAGGCAAAAATCATGCGGCTAACAAGTCGGGCGAGCACCGTCCCGAAATGAGAGCAGAAAGAGCCCAAAAAATGAAAGAAAATTTTGCTCCCGAAAAAAGAGCAGAGCGCTTGAAAGCAGAATTAGGATTGAGCGATGCTGAAAAAGATGCTTTGGTGAAGTTGTTTGATGCCGAACAGAAAAAAATATCCGAAGAACGCAAACAGAAAATGGAAGAGAATCGCAAATTGCACGATGCCGAAATTGAAAAAATTATTGGGAAAGAAAAAATGGCTAAATACAAAGAATTACAGAAAAGTAAAATTGATAAAGTCAAAAAAAATCGCGCTGAAAAAACGGTATAATTTAGGATGCTTTACAAACCGTTGTTATACAAAACATCCGCATTTTTAATCGGGGGTTCAACGGTATTTGTTACAACTTATTGCACTTTCATGCCCGACCATAGAGAAGTATCTGAAATTCAGAACATGATACTTACAGAAACTTATGGCAATTATCAATAATTTGTTAATTCAAATATATTTAAAATAATAATATAACTCATATAAAGCTCATCTATTAACTGAGTTTTATATGAGTTTTATATGAGTTATATCTATGCTTTATCAGTATTATATCTATAAGCTTAGATGCCTAATGAAATACAAAAATGCAAGAGAGGAATTTAATAAAATGCCCCGTTACTCGGGATTTCTCACTTGCATTTTTTCTTATCCATTTTTTTTACTTGCCTGCTGTAGGCAGATGTGCTTAACTATATTCTTTTTCTTAATTCTCAATTTGCAAATCACTTTCTAAAAGTAATTTTTTTGCCGATTGATAACCTAATTCAAAAATCTCACGTCCTTTTTGTATATCAAACATATCGTAATTCGCCATATCAACGGGTTCAATAAGTAAGTCACATAATTGTTTGTCGTACAAAATATTAGCTTTAAACATAAAATGATAAGTGCGTTGGGCAACATTCATTAGCGACAACTTGTACTCGTCGGCCACAAGTGGACTTGCGTTTATGCCAATTAAGTATTCGCAATGCGGACGAATTGTCGAAACTGGGAAGTTTTTAAGCACACCACCATCGACATAATGTACGCCTTTAATTTTTTTTGGAACAAAAAGCACCGGAACACTGCACGAAGCAACCAAAGGATGAATAATAATGCCTTCGGAAAACTCGATACTTTGCCCTTTATCGAAATCGGTAGCCACAATGTATGTTGGTATGCTCAATTCTTCGAAGCGTTTAGCTCGCAAAGTGCGACCCATAAATCGTTCGAAAGCCTTTATGCTAAAAATGCCACCATCGGGTATTTGAATCTGCGTCATTTTTCGGAAACTAATGTCTTCGAATAGTGCAGCAATCTCATCGGGTGTGTAACCATCGGCATAGAGTGCTGCTACAACAGCACCAGCACTTACGCCCGACAAAATATCCGGTTTAATACCAAACTCATCAAGTGCTTTGAGCACTCCTGCATGGCATAAGCCTCTTATTCCACCACCACTGAGGGCAATGCCAATTTTAAACGGTTTATTTGTAGTCATAAAAATCAACTTTTAAATGTATGCAAAAATACAATAAATTATATGCTTTTGATGTTACTTTTCGATTTAAAAACCGTGTAATTTCAGTTTTTAGAACTTTTGATTATATTTGTACAGCTTTTTATTCAAATAACTTTATTTATTTTAGATGAAAAAACACACTAATTACATGATTACTTCGGAGGAAGATGAACTTTGGGGCCTGACAGTTACCACAGTTGGTCATCAGCAGATTAATGCGAACGAAAAATATCCTCCTATAAGTCACCCTTCGGGCTATTTTTTTAATGTTGATAAGGGGCGAATGCTCAACGAATATCAATTGCTATATATTACCAATGGGAATGGAGTTTTTAGCTATGGTGCTGATAAGCATTCGGCATTAATTTCCGAAGGCAAAATGTTTTTTTTAATGCCTGGTGTCTGGCATACCTATCAGCCGCTCGAAAATTCGGGTTGGAATGAGTATTGGATTGGTTTTAAAGGTGATATTATTGAAAAAATTGTTGCCGAAGGTTTTTTTATAAATCGACATCCTGTATTTAATATTGGTCTCAACGAACGCATCGTAGATTTGTACCAAAAAGCCATCGAAATTGCCAACGAAGAACGTGCAGGATACCAGCAGGCATTGTCGGGCATAGTGATGCACATACTCGGATTGATGTATTATCGCGACAAAACCCGAAATTTCGACGACCAAGATTTGATTGGCAAAATTAACAAGGCAAAAGTAATTATGCGCGAATCGATTTACAAAAATATTTTAGCTGAAGAAATTGCCAAGACGCTAAATATTAGTTATTCGGGCTTTCGAAGAGCTTTTAAAGAATTTACAGGCACTTCGCCTTCAAAATATATGATGGAGTTGAAATTGAACGAAGCAAAGCTAATATTATCTAATACGGCACAATCTGTTAAAAATATTTCGTATAGTTTAAACTTCGAAAATCCCGAATACTTCTCCGTATTTTTTAAAAAACGAACAGGAATTACTCCGCTTGATTATCGTAATTCGGTAATGATAAAAGAATAAAATTAATATTATGTTGTAGAACATAATATTAAAGAATAAATTATAGGATTTACTGCTTTATCTTTGCAGTCAATTCAGCATAGTTCAGCACAGATAATAAATTCTTAAATATAATCTTTAAAAAAAATGTCAAAACACAAAATTGTAAGTAAAGAAAATGCATTGCCCTTTATGTTGGTAACTGCTTTGTTTTTTTTATGGGCTATGCCTAATAACCTGAATGATATTTTGATACCACAGTTTATGAAATCGTTTGAGTTAAGTCGTTTTCAGGCGGGTTTGGTTCAATCGGCATTTTATATGGGTTACTTTTTAATGGCATTACCTGCTGCTTTGGTAATGGATAAATACAATTACAAAACAGGATTAATAACCGGATTATTACTTTTTGCTGCTGGCGCATTTACATTTTATCCGGCAGCTATGATTGGAAAATTCGAATTATTTTTGATGGCGCTTTTCATTATTGCCAGTGGTTTAGCTTTTCTCGAAACGGGAGCTAACTCATTTATTTCCGTTTTGGGCGACCCGGATACTTCGGCACAACGTTTAAATTTTTCACAGGCATTTAACCCACTTGGAGCAATGGCAGGCGCACTTATAGGTAGTCAGTTAATTTTTTCGGGGGTTGAGCATTCTGATATTCAGGTTGAAACAATGAAAGCTGCTGGAACATACAACGATTATTTACATACCGAAATTATGCGTGTAATACCACCTTATATGGTTATGGGCTGTATAATTTTGGTTTGGGCATTTTTAATTTGGCGTGTAAAATTTCCTGCTGAAACGGATAATCCTGTAAAAAGTAAAGACAAAAAAGAGGATGGACATGGACATTTTTCAAAACTTTTTAAATATCCTCATTTCATAAAAGGTATAATTGCTCAGTTTTTCTATGTTGGTGCACAGGTTGGAACCTGGAGTTTTCTGATTCAATATGTAAAAGATTTTTTGCAAAAGCCTGAAAAAGAAGCTGGTGTGTACTTGGTATACACACTTTTGGCTTTCGGAGTTGGACGTTTTGTTTCAACAGCTTTAATGCGTAAAATTGAACCAAACAAATTGATGGGTATATTTAGCTTAATCAATATTGTATTAACAGGAGTTGCAATCTTGCATCCAGGTTTCTTTGGAGTTTGGGCATTGGTAATTTCAAGTTTCTTTATGTCGTGTATGTTCCCAACTATTTTTGCACTTGGGGTGAAAGGACTTGGACCGAATACAAAAATTGGAGGTTCGATGATTATCATGGCTATTATTGGAGGTGCAATTTGGACACCACTAATGGGCTATATTTCGGATGTTACACATAGTATGGCATTAGCAATGATTATCCCTGTTGTAAGTTATATTTATTTGGTTTATTACTCGTTTGTGGGCTCAAAACCATCTGGACCACTTTATGAAGGAGATGAATATAAAGTAGTTGCTTCGCACTAATTGAATTGATAAATTTTAATGAAAGTAAATTTCAATCATTCCACTTCAAAGATTAAAACCCTTACAGACTCCATAAGTTTGTCGATTATGCAGGGTAAACTTCGTGTGGGCGATAATTTATTGTCGATAAACGATGCAAGCTCAAAATACAAAGTATCGCGCGATACTGTATTTAAAGCTTATAATGAGTTGAAGCGCTTAGGCGTAATAGACTCGACGCCTCAAAAAGGCTATTTTGTAAAAGGGGAAGTAAATAGAGTTTTACTTTTATTGGATACTTATTCGCCTTTTAAAAAGGATTTGTATCATCGATTTGCAGACAATATACCTGAAAATTATAAAGTTGACTTGATTTTTCATCAATACAACGAGAATTTATTCGAAACTATTCTGACAGAAAGTATTGGAAAATACAGCATGTATATAGTAATGAATTTTTCGAACGATAAGCTTTCGGAAACATTGAGATCAATTCCCGCAGGCAAATTATTGTTGCTCGATTTTGGCGATTTTGAAAAGTCCGACTTTTCATTTATATGTCAGGATTTTAATCAAGCATTGTACGATTCGTTGAAAAGTGGAATTGAAACCATTCGTAAATTTCGAAAATTAGTATTCGTTTTTCCTGAGGACTTACGACATCCAATTTCCTCTATTGATTATTTCAAGCAATTTTGTGCCGATTTTGATTTTGAGTACGAGTTAGTTCGAAAAAGTACGGAATGGAAAGGCGTAAAAGAAGGTAGTTTGTACTTGTGTATTACAACCGAAGATATGGTGAAAATAGTAAAAGACGCGAATCTGTCTGGCTGTAAACTCGGAAGTGAAATTGGTTTAATTTCTTATAACGACGACCCTGTTTTGGAAATTATTAAAAATGGTATTTCTTCCATTAGCATTGATTTTGGGTTAATGGGCGAAATGGCAGCACAGTTTGTAAAAACAAAAGAAGCAATTCAAGAGTATTTGCCAACAAAATTGATAGTAAGAGGGTCTATATAAAACAAGGGACAAGAATAACAAGGGACAAGCGGTTTCCCAACCGCTTGAATTAATACTACTAAGCGGCTTCCCAGTCGCTTGAGTAAATATTACCAAGCGGTTAGGAAACCGATTGTCCCTTACTAAATAATATTTTTTTATAAACAAAACAGCACAGTTCAGCACAATAAATAAAAGAAATAACTTATAAATAACAAAACATTCTTATCTACCATCTTCCTCCCTTTCCTTCTGGAGAGTGTTGGGGTGAGGTCGGGGTTAGGGGTAAAATTAAAAATCATGAAAGCAGGTTCAATTGCAGGCGAAACAGTATCGACTGCACAAATTCGTAAAGAAAAATCAGGTCGTCTTCAAGGCGACAATCCAAAAATTGGTATTCGCCCAACCATCGATGCTCGTCAGGGTGGTGTGCGTGAGTCGTTGGAAAATCAGACCATGAATATGGCTTTGAATTTAGCCAATTTTTTGAGTTCAAGTTTAAAATACAGCGACGGAAGTGCTGTGGAATGTGTTATTGCCGATACAACTATTGGTCGTGTGGATGAAGCAGCCGCTTGTGCCGAAAAGTTCAAAAAAGAAGGCGTAAGTGTAACTATTACTGTTACTCCATGTTGGTGTTATGGTAGCGAAACCATTGATGTTGATCCACATACCATCAAAGCTGTTTGGGGTTTCAACGGAACGGAACGTCCGGGAGCTGTTTATTTAGCAGCCGCTTTGGCTGGCCACAATCAAAAAGGATTACCTGCATTTGGTATTTATGGTCGCGATGTGTTGGATAGTACCGATACTTCAATTCCAGCTGATGTTCAGGAAAAATTATTGCGCTTTGCAAAAGCAGGAATAGCTGCTGCAACTTTGAAAGGAAAATCGTATTTGTCAATTGGTTCTGTATCAATGGGTATTGCAGGTTCAATTGTAGATGCTGATTTTTTCCAAACTTATCTGGGTATGCGTAACGAATACGTGGATATGAGCGAAATTCTTCGTCGCGAAAAATTAGGAATTTTTGACCCAGAAGAATTTAAAAAAGCCATGGCTTGGACTGTAAAAAATTGCAAGGCAAACGAAGGGCCAAACACAAATCCACCTCACACTACCAAATCGCGCGAAGTTTTGGATCAAGAATGGGAATTTGTGGTTAAAATGACATTGATTATGCGTGATTTAATGATTGGAAATCCAAAACTTCGTGAGTTGGGTTTTGGTGAGGAAGCATTAGGACACAACGCCATTGCTTCTGGTTTTCAGGGTCAACGTCAGTGGACTGATTTTATGCCAAATGGTGACTTCTCGGAAGCAATTTTGAATACTTCGTTCGATTGGAATGGCATTCGCGAAGCGTTTGTTGTAGCTACCGAAAATGACTCGTTGAACGGTGTGGCTATGTTGTTCGGAAAATTAGTAACTAATACAGCTCAGGTTTTTGCCGATGTTCGTACGTATTGGAGCCCTGAAGCTGTTGAACGTGTAACAGGACATAAATTGGAAGGATTGGGAGCCAATGGTTTAATTCACTTAATTAACTCTGGTTCAGCTTCGCTGGATGGTGCAGGTCAGCAAACTGAAAATGGTCAACCTGTAATGAAACCTTTTTGGGAAATTACCGAAGAAGAAGTTCAAAAAACATTAGATGCAACAACTTGGTATCCGGCCGAAGGTGAGTATTTCCGTGGTGGTGGTTTCTCTTCCAACTTCCTTTCAAAAGGGGGAATGCCAGTTACTATGGCGCGTGTTAATTTAGTAAAAGGCTTAGGACCAGTATTGCAATTGGCCGAAGGTTGGACTGTGGATATTCCTGCCGATGTACATAAAATTTTAAATGAACGTACCAGCCAAACTTGGCCAACAACTTGGTTTGCGCCACGCTTAACGGGTGAAGGAAACTTTGCAGATGTGTATTCGGTCATGAATAATTGGGGTGCTAATCACGGTGCATTTAGTTACGGACATATTGGTGCTGATTTAATTACCTTAGCTTCAATATTTCGAATTCCGGTTTGTATGCACAATGTTCCTGCCGAGAAAGTTTTCCGTCCGAGCGCATGGGCTGCTTTCGGAATGGATTCCGAAGGAGCAGATTATCGTGCTTGCCAAACTTACGGACCGATTTATAAATAAGACGACAGACAACAGACAACAGACAACAGAAAATAACTCCCAATCCCGTTTAAAGAAATTCTGTTTTACCGCAACTTTTACAGAATAGTGCAACATCCCATTGCGGGATTGGGGGTTTATCAAAAAATGAAGTTATTAAGTCAATTAATACAATTTGGGTTGGGGCAAATAATAATATCTTTGCAGCAACTTTAAAAGTGTACAAATGAAACGAGCATTAAAACAAATGCTTAAAACAAAGTTCATGATTATGCGAGTTCCATGTGACCATAATTTAAAGAACAAAAAATAATCACATGAAAAACAAATCATTCTTAGCGTTCGACCTTGGTGCCGCCTTCAAATGAAGGAGTTAACCCGTTTTCCAAACCAAATACTTCAAATCGGCAATCATTTTCATTGGAACATTTATTCGTTATTCGAGCATTTAAAAGCTGGATTAGTGGCTGCTAAAGCCGAAGGTGTTGAAATAACTTCGATAGGTATTGATACTTGGGGAGTAGATTTTGCGCTTATTGCCGATGATGGTTCTATTCTTGGTGCTCCTTATGCTTACCGCGACCCACACACTGTTGGTGCGCCCGAAAAGTTCTTCCAATTGGTTCCGCGCAAAAAAGTATATGACCTAACCGGAATTCAAGTCATGAATTTCAATAGTTTATACCAACTTTTTGCATTGAGCCAAGCCAATAATTCCTTACTCAAAGCTACCAAAGAAATTTTATTTATGCCAGATGCATTGGCTTATTTGCTCACTGGCAATAAAGTGGTAGAATATACCATTGCTTCTACATCGCAAATTTTAAACCCTCGTACCAAAAAATTTGAAACAGAATTGCTTGAAAAAGCAGGCGTTTTGCCTTCAATTTTAGGCGAAATTGTTATGCCGGGTCATATTATTGGCACGCTTAAAGATGATTTGGCCGAAGAAAGTGAATTGGGCAAAGTGAAAGTGGTGGCAGTAGCTGGACACGATACAGGCGCCGCCGTGGCAGCCGTACCTGCCTCGAACGAGAATTTTGCTTACCTTAGCTCTGGAACTTGGTCGCTAATGGGTATAGAAGTGAAAGATGCAATTATTAACGAAACAACTTCGGCATTGAACTTCACCAACGAGGGTGGGGTAGAGGGTACTACCCGTTTTTTGAAAAACATTACAGGCATGTGGTTATTGGAACAGTGCCTGAAGGAATGGAAAAAAGAAGGAATCACTTATGCGTACGAAAAATTAGTGCAAATGGCTGATACTGTTCCTGCATTTCAATCGATGGTGGATACCGATCATGCTTCGTTTGCAAATCCAGCAAGTATGACAAAAGCAATTGTTGAGTATTGTGAATCAACGGGTCAAATAGCTCCTTCAAGTCATGCCGAATTTGTTCGTTGTATTTTCGAAAGTCTTTCGTTGAAATACAAATATGTGTTAGGTTTGTTGAATAATTTAGCACCATTCCCAATTGAAAAATTGCATGTTATTGGTGGCGGTTCAAAAAATCCATTGTTAAATCAATGGACAGCCAATTCGATTGGAATTCCGGTTGTTGCCGGACCATCCGAAGCAACTGCTATTGGTAATATTATGATTCAGGCAAAAGCCGCAGGTTGTGTCGATTCGTTGCAGGAAATGCGCCAGATTATTGGAGAATCGGTTCAATTGGATGAATTTATACCACAAAATACGGAAGAATGGGCAGAAGCATATCAGAAATTCGTGACTATAACAAGTCTTTAAATTAACCCCTAGAGGGGAATTGAGTTACCAAGGGAATCGTAAATTGTAAATGAATAAATTGTAAATATAAAAAATGGCAACAGTAGTTATTTTACCCAAGCAGGGGCAATCGGTGGAAAGTTGTATCATAACCGAAATCAAAAAGAAAAAAGGTGATACCGTAAAAAAAGGCGAAGTACTATTTTCGTACGAAACCGACAAAGCATCGTTCGAAGAAGAAGCACCTGTAGATGGTGTAGTGTTGGAAAGCTTTTACAACGATGGCGACGAGGTGGCTGTGTTGTTAGACATGATGGTAGTTGGTCAACCTGGTGACGACTATGCCGCTTTACTACAAGGTGGCGCGCCAGCAACATCAGCTCCTGCTGCTCCTGCACCAGTCGCAGTAATTGTTGAGGCTCCCGTAGCCATGTCTACACCTATTGTAGCTACTGCACCTGCAAAAAGTGCAACAATTAGCTTTGTTTCGCCTCGCGCCAAAAACTTGGCTGAAAAAGAAGCGTTGAACGCAACCGAATTGACTGGTTCTGGTCCTGCCGGCCGTGTGATTGAAAAAGACGTGTTGGCTGCACTAGAAACTCGTGGGAAATTAACGCCTCTTGCCAAAGCGGTTGTTATTGCTGAGGGCATTCAACCTCAGGCCGCTGGCTCTGGATTGGCTGGAACAGTAAAATCTACGGATTTATTGCCTCCAGTAAATGCTGTTTACGGATTGGATTACGAAGACAAAAAATTGTCGAATATGCGCAAAATCATTGCAAAATCGATGCACGCTTCATTGCAAAACTCAGCGCAATTAACCCACCACTTGGGAGCTGATGCTCGTAAAATTCAATCGTTACGCAAAAAAGCCAAAAAAGCATTTGAAGCCGGAACATTATCAGCAAACTTAACAATAAATGATTTTGTATGTTTTGCAGTAGTAAAAGCATTGAAAAAATTCCCGAACGTAAACTCACATTTCACTGGCGACGCTATGCGTTTGTTCAGCAAAGTGCATTTAGGATTGGCTGTGGATACCGAACGTGGATTGATGGTTCCTGCTGTGCGTAATGCTGATGATTTGTCGATTCTTGGTCTTTCAAATCAGATGAAAGAAGTGGCTAACAACTGCAAGAAAGGTGCTATTGCTCCTGAACTTTTGGCAGCTGAAGCGGCTACATTCACCGTTTCAAATCTTGGAGCTTATGGTGTCGAAATGTTTACGCCGGTAATTAATTTGCCTCAATCGGCTATTTTGGGTGTGAACACCATTGTTCCTCGTCCGAAAGATTTGGGTGATGGCGTGTATGGTTTTGTTCCATATATTGGCTTGAGTTTGACGTATGACCACCGTGCATTAGATGGTGGCGAAGCAACACGTTTCTTGAAACAAATTGCTATTGAGATTGAAACATTGGATATTGATTTATAAACCCCTAACCCCTAAAGGGGAATTAGGATAGTTTCGTCTCTGAATTGTGGGGATTTTTTTTCTCTAATTATTTTTTTAAATAATGCTTAATCAATTCTATTTTGGAATTGGTTGCTAATAATACTAACTACGCTCTTATTCCCCTTTAGGGGTTAGGGGTCTAAAATCCCCTTTAGGGGTTTGGGGTCTATGTTTGATTTAATCATTATCGGAGGTGGTCCAGCCGGATATGTAGCTGCTGAAAGGGCAGGGCATAAAGGACTGAAAGTGATTTTGTTCGAGAAGAAAAGTATGGGTGGTGTGTGCCTCAACGAAGGTTGCATCCCAACTAAAACCATGCTTTATAGTGCCAAAACGTATGAAAATGCGTTGCATGGTGACAAATATGGTATTTTTGCCGAAAAAGTAAGTTTCGATTACGCAAAAATCGTTGCTCGCAAAAACAAAGTGGTAAAAAAATTAGTAGCGGGTGTGGAAGGCAAAATGAAAATGCACCATGTAACCGTAGTCAAAGGCGAGGCCATGATTCAAGGCCGCACACCAAAAGGCGTGGAAGTAACTTGCGGTGGCGAAAGCTATTTGGGTGCTAACTTACTTATCTGTACAGGTTCAGAAGCTTTTGTTCCACCAATTCCAGGATTGGCAGAAGCGGGAGATATTATCCTCACCAACCGCGAAATTCTTGATTTGAAAGAACAACCAAAATCGTTGGTTATAATTGGTGGCGGTGTTATCGGAATGGAGTTTGCTACTTTTTATAACAGCCTTGGAACCGAAGTAATTGTGATTGAAATGCTTCCAGAAATTTTGGGAGGGTTAGATTATGAAGTTTCAGCCATGATGCGCGATATTTTTACTAAAAAAGGTATTACTTTCAACTTAAATTCGAAAGTAGTAAAAATTGAAGGCAACAAAGTACTGTTCGAAAAAGATGGTCAAACACAAAGCGTTGAAGGCGATAAAATACTTGTAAGCGTAGGTCGTCGACCAATTACCAAAGGTTTTGGATTGGAAAATCTCAACGTGGAACTTTTCAAAGGCGGCATTAAAACCGACGAGAAAATGCGCACCAACGTTCCTAATGTTTATGCAGCAGGCGACGTAACCGGATTTTCGTTGTTGGCTCATACAGCTAGTCGTGAGGGCGAAGTGGTGGTAAATAACCTCACTGGTCGTGCCGACCGTATGCGTTACAATGCAATTCCTGGCGTGGTCTATACCAATCCGGAAGTGGCAGGAGTAGGCGAAACCGAGGAATCGGCAAAAACAAAAGGCATTGCATTTAAAGTAGCAAAATTGCCTATGGCTTATGCCGGACGTTTTGTAGCCGAAAACGAAGGTGGTAGCGGACTTTGCAAAGTGCTTATAGGTGAAAAATATGGCGAAGTAATCGGTGTTCACATGTTGGGAAATCCTTGCAGTGAAATGATTTACGGTGCATGCATGGCTATCGAACAGGAAATGACATTAGAACAATTGCAGGAAGTGGTATTCCCACATCCAACTGTAAGTGAAATATTTAAAGAAACATTATTTGCGTTCTAAATAAAGAACCCCTAACCCCTAAAGGGGAAAAAGGAAAGAACCCCTAACCCCTAAAGGGGAATTATGCAAGTACCTCTTCTTAATTCTCTCTTATAAAGATATGGGATTTACAATACTAATCACTCTTATTCCCCTTTAGGGGCTAGGGGTTTTCAAAAAAAACAACACTAACTTAGTTCCCCTTTAGGGGCTAGGGGTAATAAAAAATACTAACCAATCTCAGAGTCGAAAGTAACTCAGTTCCCCTTTAGGGGTTAGGGGTCATAGGCAATGGGGTCATATTAAACATTATGCCAAAAGTACAATTCATTGATCCGTCAGAAGCCCGCAAAGCGGGATTTGTGGAATTTCAACCGATTCCAGTAAATCAATATCAAAAAACAGTAAAAGACGAAAAAGGTAATTTTACCAACGAAGAGTTCAAAGCCATTTATCACGACATGGTGTTGATTCGCGAGTTCGAAACAATGATCAACCTTATCAAAACGGTTGGTGCTTACAATG
>JAIFKX010000181.1 GCA_020049335.1 Paludibacter sp.
GCTTCCAGCGTTTGGTCGTACTTTTCGGTATTTGGATTAAAATAATAAGTATCAGGCTGTTCGCGGTAGCTTTTCATGGAGCCAACCGAACTGTTGAACGACAAATTCAAATCAAACGAAAGACCTTTGGTGATAAAACTCAGGTCGTTTTTGAGTATACCAACAATGTCGTAAGTATTGGTGCGAGTATTGTCGTAACCGCTGTTTGCAATTTTCACCACCGGACTATTTTGTCCCAATGCAGCAGCGTAAGTTCCATCGGGATTAAAAATTGGCGATGCGTAAGGTACTTTGGCAATAATGGTTTGCATAATGTTAGTAACATCCGGAAAACCGTTTTTCTCGCCTGTTCGTCCACTGATATTGGCACTCAATGTCTGAAATTTATTGATATTTAAATCAAAGTTAGAACGGAAACTAAACTGTCGGTAATAAGTATCCGAACTATAGCGGTTGTGCGTATCGGTATATTTAAACATACCACCTTGGTCGAGGTAACCCAATGAAATAAAGTATTTTACAGCTTTTGTTCCACCCGAAACATTCAGATTGTATTTTTGCTGAAGCGAA
The DNA here is from genome assembly GCA_020049335.1 of Paludibacter sp. Classification (GTDB taxonomy): domain Bacteria; phylum Bacteroidota; class Bacteroidia; order Bacteroidales; family Paludibacteraceae; genus Paludibacter. The sequence goes on from JAIFKX010000181.1 coordinate 571, forward strand.
ACGGGTTTTACCACCTCGTTGTACCAGTTTACATTCGGGTAGCGGTAAGGGTCTTCGCCCAAACGAAATCCTTCGAGAGATCCATCCGAAAGGTAAGGGTCAATGTCCGGATTTTTGCCATCGTTGAGCGTTGCCACTTTGCGCAGCACCAAATGGTCATACGACCCCAAAAACTGTGGTACATTCACCGGTTGTTGCACCCCAAAATTGGTCGATAAGCTAATGGCAGGTTTTCCTTCAACACCCCGCTTGGTTGTAATCAAAATTACTCCATTTGCACCTCTCACACCGTATACTGCTGTGGAAGACGCATCTTTAAGGACAGAAATAGATTCCACTTCGTTCGGGTCGATTTGCGAAAAACTTTCGCGCTCCACACCATCCACAATAATCAATGGATTGGTATTCACCCAAGTAGACTGACCGCGAATAAAAACCGAAGCAGCATCTTCGCCCGGACGCCCAGACGACTGTATAGTAACTACACCCGGAAGTTTACCTGTTATGGCTGTACTTAAATTGGAAGTCGGTACTCGCAGAATTTCCTTGTTACTGATGGTACTTATCGAACCTGTAACAGTGGCTTTGTTTTGTGTTCCATAACCAACAACCACCACTTCGGAGAGTGTTTTCACATCTTCTTTGATTACAATCTTCATTGGTTTGCTTGCGTCAACGGCTATTTCAAGTGGAGAATAACCAACATACGACAGCACTAATTTATCCTGTACCGAATTTGGTTTGATGTTGAAAAAACCATCCATGTCGGTAACTGTTCCGATAGTTGTGCCTTTAATCACAACGCTTACGCCAATCAGGGTTTCGCCCTTTTCGTCGACAACAATACCTGTAATGTTTAAATTGGATTTTTGGGCAATAACGCTTCCAAAATTCAGGATAAAAGCAAAGAGTAGGAGCACACAAAAACGAACTTGTGCAACTGATTTTTTTCGAGTCATTTTATTATTAGATTTAAAAAACGAACTGTATTTATGTGAAATAAATATCTGTTAATAATATATTTATCAACGCTTTATTATTCTTTGGTTGTATTTTCGATTACCATCGGACACTGAAACCAAATAGATGCCGCTGGGAAATGATTGTGTAGAAACTGTTTTTTGCCCTTCGAATACATTGCTTTCGAAAAGTTGTCCGTTCAGGTTGTGCACTTCGTAATGCAATGATTTAGACAAATCCGACGAAATATGAATTCCCTGCATTGCCACCGCACTTGTATCAGTCCATATTTTAATGCCTTTTAATTCAGTAATTCCAATATTTCCAGTTGGTATCTGAAAATCTGTCGTTACCGATGTTCCTGTCATGCCCGTTGTTGTATTTAAAGAGATAAACTTTTTATATTCAACACCTTTACTTACAATCGAAACAGAAATCAAAGAATTTGCTTGCGCTGGGTCGGACACAGTTACGAAGGAGCCTGCTTTCAACATAAATGCACAAGGTTGATTTACAGTTACCGACATATCGCCGTAAGTGAGTGTGCCTGCTTTGTGAAATATAATTTGCAAATTGTTAAGCTTTTTATTAACAACAGCTTGTATGTCTGATGTATTGCTTATTATTTCGATAGCTGTTGCATCGTAAGCCGTAGCCTTTTCGGGCGTATCAATTCCCGGTACAACGATATAACTGTACGAAGCATTTGTGGGGTTTACACCGTGGTCGAACCACAATGAAAACACATAACCCGATTCAACAGTAGCTGAACCATCGAGATTAATATCGCGCCATGCTCCGCTTTGCGATTTCATGCTGTATTTTACATTTCCCTGATTAGGAAAGAAATAAGCCACTTTGCCATTGCGCAAATAAGCCAAATTGGTATTCGAATAGGTCATTGAACTCACCGTTTGCATACGTTCCGTACTTCCTCCTTTATCAACCGAATAGGAAGGCGTTTCCATTTTTGCCTGATTTACGGTGGTGCGCACATTTAATTCGCCATTGTCGGTTATACCAGCACCCAAACAAACTATTTCGTTGTCGAAAAAGAACCAGCTTTTTTTAGCTTTCGTAGTTTTGTAACTAAAATCGAGCACCGAAACCCCGTTTACACCATCCGACACGCCACCTACAAAACTGGTTTTCCCGAAATTTGTTCCCCAGTCGGTTCGTGCAGGAAATAATGTTGTGTTCGGAAATGTGGTTCCGGGAATCATACTCCAATCCCAATAGGGCATAATATTTTTATACTCATTACCATCTACCGAAATAAATGTTGCTCCGTGCGAAAAATAGTTAGCTTTCAGGTTTTCATCATTGCCTGTTTCGGCTTCAACAGTGCGAGTGGATACATTGCGTACAGCAAAAAGATAGCCTTTGCGTGCATGTTGTGTATAATCCGACGACCAGTAATGCTTGTTAAATTCCTTTACGTTATAGTCGGCAGTTTTATTTCCTTTTAGGCGATTAAGTGCATCCAGATAAGTGGTAGCATTGGCAGGGTCAATCAGGTCGGCCATTTTTTGCAAATAATTCATACCTGCATTCATAGCATTATTTCGGCTTATAGCTCTTCCCATTACGCTGAAATCCCACGAAGAACCACGAACAGATGAAATCTGCGTTTCGCGGATAAAGCTCACTACTTTAGCAAAATTTTCACTCGACAAGTTGAATGCCGCAGGCGTACCCACCAGATAAGAAGCCAGCTCTACAATGCCGTTTGCAAAAACCCAACCATAACTCGAAATTTGAATTTGTGGTCCGTGGTCGTGAAAAACAAGGTCGTCCTGAATATTTTCAGTCAACAAAAGTTCCAACCGATTGCGTGTACTTTCGAGCAACGAACTGTTCTGTGTCAAAATTCCACGATACACATAATGCAAACCAATATCAATGGCATTAGCTCCTGTTCCGTTTATGGTAATGTCGTTTATTGTTTGTGGTTGAAAAAGTGTGAGAATTTCAGGTTCATCAATTCCGGTGGATGTAACTTTTGGAATAAAACCATCGAACTCGCGCATATACATCAGAATTTCACCCAGAGTTTGCGGGAAATAAATTTTATTGTACCACCAATTCGGGTCAACAGTTTTGGAGTTGTACCAATACTCCAATCCGTGTTTTACAGCGTCCTTATAAGCAGCATTGTTGTATTTGGCGTGACCAACTTTTGAACAAACAGCAGCTAAGTTCCACAATCGCAACACATGATTGTCTGATGTGTTCGACCCTGTAACCGTGGTTAGAGTGCCGTATTTTAAATCCGTCCAGCTACCATTGGTGTTTTGTGAGCTAACCCAAGCATCCATAACGCCCACATCTTTAATGCCAGTATACACATCCGTTTGTATGCGCTTTATCAAAGCATTGTAATCGTAGGTTTGTGCAATTGTATTAGTTTTTAAAAGTAGAACAAAAACAACGATTAATGATAAAAATATTTTCATTGAATTATGAGTATTGTTATGAGCAGATTTCATTGATATTGTTTTTTAAATAAAATAAATAACTGTGTTTGTATACCGCATTCTATAAGCAAATTACGACAACACAAAAGTATGTTATTTTTTAAAATAGAAAATACTATTTATACTAATTTAATTTTACTTGCACTCCGAGTTTTTATAACGAGTTAATGCTTCCAGAAAATAATAATCGGCATAAACAAGCGGCACATCAATTTCTTCATTATGTGGGAAACTACCTACACAATGTTTTATTAAAAAATTATTGTTTGTGCCCGATTCGGCAGTATAAAATTTAGAAAGATTAAATAGGATTGTCTTGGCTGCCTGTTGGTAATGCTGTTTTTTGTTTTGTGCATATTCACTCAGCTCGAACAAAGCCGACGATGTAATAGCAGCAGCCGATGCATCGCGTTTTAATAAGGATAAATTATTTTTGTTTATCCAATCAGGTGACATGTTTTTGTCTTCTACATCAAAATCCCAATAAGGAATTTTATCTTCAGGTAAATTTTTATTTTCGAGGTAAAAGTCAGCAGCTGACATTGCTGCATTCAAAAATTTGGGATTTTGAGTTTCGCGATAAACCATAGTATATCCATAAATAGCCCAAGCCTGCCCACGCGCCCATGTAGAAGCATCCGTATAGCCTTGCGAAGTTCCTCTATCCTGAAATGCACCGGTTATTGTATCGTAATTCACCACATGGTATGTGCTAAAATCGTTGCGAAAATGATTTTTGAGTGTTGTTTCGGCATGTGTAATGGCAATATCGCGAAATTTAGGATTACCTGTTTCTTTGTACGCAAAAAAAAGCAACTCGAGGTTCATCATATTGTCGATTATTACCGGATAAAACCACTCGCGTTTTCCATCCCACGACTTGCGATAGTTCCACGATTTTATACAACCTGTTTTGGGATCAAAACGTGTTGATAACGACTTAGCAGACTCAATTAAAATGTCTTTGTAAGCCGTGTTTTTTGTTAAGCGGTAAGCATTACCATAAGAACAATACATCATAAACCCTAAATCGTGATGGTCTTTAAATGTTTTTAAAGGCTCCAATGATTGAGTCCAACGTATGGCATTTTGTTTCCAATTTTCGTCTTGAGTATATTCGTAGAGATACCAAAGGTTACCGGCAAAAAAACCACTTGTCCAATCGTACATGTCGGTTAACTTTAAAGAGCCATCTTTGGCTGTCGTTCTAGGATATAAAGGCTGGTTATTTACTGCCGAAAGCATTCTAAGCGTTTGCTCCTGAGCGAAACTAAAATTTTTAGTTATAAATACACTCTTTTCGGTGCTGCAATTCAAAAACAAAGCAGCAATTGTGGTCAATAAAAAAATCCTCATCATAAAATTGATATTTATTTTGGTTTTCAGGTTACAAATGTATATAGTAAGCTGCAATTCGACTGTACATTATTTATTTTATTTTAGGTGTCAAATATCCAACACATTCTATATGCTTATAATTAGCAAGTTAACATAAGTCAAAACAAACTGACAGTACGTATTTGGCCATATTACGGATAATATGATACACTAAATTGATAAAAACAACCTATTTTTGTACATACTAATACGTGATAAAATGAAAACAATACTAACTTTTTTGATTATAGTTTTTTTGAGTGTACAATTAAGTGCTCAGGAAATTAATTTTGAGCACATTGGCGCAAGTAATGGTTTATCACAAATATCAGTAATGTCTATCTATCAGGACGAACTGGGATATATGTGGTTTGGTACACGCGAAGGATTGAACAGATATGATGGTCAAAATATTAAACTTTTTCAGGCCACCGAAACCGATAAAAATGGCTTGCCAAGTAATGTTATAAATAAAATTTGCGGCGATGATAATGGAACACTCTATCTCATGTCGGGGTATAAGCATTTGGTAGCTTACGATAAGAAAACCGATCAGTTTTCGCTTATAAATAACAAATGCCAATCTGTGTCGCAAGGCGAACAAAATTTATGGTATGCTGTTGATAATACAATATTTCAATACGACTATATAAGCAAAGCAGCTACCAAATACTACACATTAAAGCGTAATTATGTTGTAAAAAACCTTTTTGAATCGAGCAACGGCAAATTGTATATTGGCACTGAACAGGGTTTGGTAATGCTCGACAATAATAAAATTTTCAATATCATTATTCCAAATAATAATATATCGGCTATTTTCGAGGATTCCAAAAAAAATATCTGGGTTGGAACTACCGACAAGGGTGTGTTTAAAATCAACCGAAATGGATTGATTGATTATTTTACGACATCAAATAAACAGTCATCATTATCGAGTAATATTATTCGCGATTTTAGCGAAGATAACTTTGGACAAATATGGATTGCCACATTTATGGGACTCGATAAAATTATTCCCGAAAGTGGTTTGATTTTTAATTACAAAAATTACGGCAATAAACCAACCGACCTTTCGCACACTTCTATTTATTCACTTTTTAAAGACAAACAGGGAACACTCTGGATAGGAACGTATTATGGGGGCATAAATTATTATAATCCCGAGGCCAATATTTATACTTATTATTATCCAAACCCAAATAACAACAATATTAGCTTCCCCATAGTGGGTAAAATGACCGAAGACAAATCAGGCAACTTGTGGATTTGTACCGAAGGTGGAGGCTTGAATTTTTATAACCGAAAAACGAAAACATTTCGGGTTTTTAAAGCCGGTAATGCTAATTCGATAGCACACAACAACCTAAAATCGATTCATTATAACTCAAGTAACGAAAAACTGTATATCGGTACGCATCTTGGCGGTTTGAGCATTTACGATATTCGAACGAATAAATTTAAAACAATTTCGACCCTAACGGATAAAAATATGCCGAATAATGTGGTGGAAAGCATACAACAGTACAAAGATAAATTGCTTATTCTGACGCAAAAAGGCATAGTACAACTTGATATAAATTCTGAAACCGTGAGCCCGTTTTTTGAAAGTGAGAAACTCAGAAATGATATTGGATTTCAAAATACAACTTTATGGCTCGACTCAAAACAAAACCTCTGGCTCGCTGCAACCGATGGCGGACTGAAAAAATACGACAACTTAAAGGGAAATTTAAAAACCTATTCGCACTTGTTTGATAAACCCGGATCGATAGGTAGGCATAACATAACACGCATTTACGAAGATAGACGTGGAAGATTGTTGTTTTCAACAGTTGGCTCGGGGCTTTATCAATATAAACCAGAGAACGATTCATTTATTCGCTACTCGTCGGCCGAAAACGGTTTAATGTCGGACTTTATTTACGATATTACCGAAACGACCTATGGTTATTTAGTTTTACTCACCAACAAAGGTGTTAATTTATTTGACCCCGAAACAAATAAATCTATTTTTCTGGACAAAAGCAAAGGATTACCTTTGGATATGATAAATTTAGGATGTGGTATCTGTTCCACTAGTAACGGTGAAATATTTGTAGGGGGAATTAATGGGATGGCTTCGTTTTTCGAAAATCAAATTACTCCAATACCAAAAGATTATAATTTGTTTTTTTCGGAATTATATATTAATGATGAGTTAATTACGCCAACAAACAGCAACAATGTGTTGGAATTTACATTGCCATATCAGCAAGAAATTGAGCTTACAAACAATCAAAACTATTTTACTATAAAATTTGCCGCTTCCAATTACATCAAAGCCAATAAAATAGAATACGAATATAAATTGGAAGGATTAACAGATAAATGGATACAAACGAGTGAACAATCTATAAAATATACGAACCTTAGTCCCGGCTCATACATACTCCATGTTCGCGAACTTCAAAAAAATAATCCAACCGCAACGCTCAAAGAAATTCAACTAAAAATAAGTGTTTTGCCTCCGTTTTACGCGTCAATTTATGCCTATTTGCTTTATGCTCTGATTTTTGCATTTGCAATACGTAAAATTATTACTTTCAATAAATCAAAAATACTTCTTAGCACATCGTTGGAATACGAAAAACGCGAAAATGACCGTATTAAAGAACTTAATCAAACAAAATTACAGTTTTTCACCAATATCTCGCACGAATTCCGAACACCGCTTACACTTATTATCGGGCAAATTGAATCGATGGCACAAATGGAAAATATCACGCCTGTGATTCATAATAAAATTGTGAAAATTTACAAGAATGCATCACACCTTCGAAACTTAATTACTGAATTGCTTGATTTTAGAAAACAAGAGCGCGATTTGCTTGCGCTGAAAGTTACGAATCAGGATATTGTAGGTTTTACCCGAAATATTTATTTGGCATTTAACGAAATGGCATTGACCCGAAAGATTGATTTTAATTTTTCGTCGGTCGAAAAAAACATCATGGTTTGGTTTGATGCTGTTCAGCTACAAAAGGTATTTTACAACCTTATTACCAATGCTTTTAAATACTCCAGAGACAATAGCCACATTCAGGTAAAAGTGGAACGGAAATCGGATGGCGTACAAATAAGCATTATCGATTCAGGTGTGGGAATACCCGAAGAGGATTTGGAACGGATTTTTGAACGGTTCTACCAATCAAAAAATCAGGAAGGAGTTGCCTCGAATACATTTAGTACAGGTGTCGGTCTGGCGCTTTCGAAAGGGATTGTAGAATTACATCATGGCACCATAAAAGCCACAAAAAACAAGGATGGCGGTACTACTTTCAGCGTCATGATTTTGTTCGGAAACGACCATTTTAGTGCCGAAGAAAAGACACCGACAAAAGAAATGGATGTAAATAATATTATTGAAACTGAAATACCTGATAAATTCTTCTTGGAAACGATGGCAGCTGAAATTAATTCTTTCGAAAAGCCTGTTTCAACCATTCTAATTGTTGAAGATAACGAGGAAATGCTTCATTTTTTGAAAGACATCTTTTCGTCGATTTATAAGGTAGAAACTGCTGTAGATGGGGTCAATGCGCTCGAAAAAGTAAAAGAACTACAGCCGGATATTGTATTGAGCGATGTAATGATGCCAAATATGTCGGGTAAAGAGCTCTGCGCCAAACTGAAAACGAATTTTGAAACTTCGCATATTCCGGTGGTGCTGCTCACAGCCGACTCGTCGGAAGAGCAGAATTTGGAAAGTCTGATGCTGGGCGCCGACGATTACATTACCAAACCGTTTAATGTAAAAGCATTGATAAGCCGGTGTAACAATTTGGTGCTGAGCCGTAAACGCATGCAGGAAAAATTCTCGAAGCAAACCGACAATGTACAAGTATCGCTGGCTACGAACAAAATGGATCAGGAATTGCTGAACAAAGCCACACAAATTGTAACAAAATACATTGACGATTCCGAATTTGATGTGTCGATTTTTGCAAGCGAAATGGCGCTCGGCAGAAGTAAACTATACCTAAAAATTAAAGGGATTACGGGAATGACACCCAACGATTTTATATTGAACATAAGACTGAAAACTGCTGCCAGTATGCTTACCAACGAAACTGAACTGAACATTTCGGATATTACGTACAGGTTAGGGTTTAGCACGCCACGCTATTTCAGCAAATGTTTCAAAGAGCTGTTTGGTTTATCGCCGCTGCATTATCGCAAAGCCAATAATCCGGCATACACTCATAAGGAAATTGAAGAAGATGATGAAGCCGACGCTTAAAAAAAGGGAGCTAAGCTCCCTTTTTTTATTTTTTTATTCCTCAAATTTATATGGCAAATATAAACTTGTTTGTGTGGTATTATTAATAGGTATCAGCGTGAAACTCCATTCGTAGTTTTGATTGGCCGGAATGGTGAAACCCGGCTGTGTACGAGCTCCCCAGCTATCGAAACCGCCAACGCCCTGTTGTTTCATATCCACACAAACCTCCACAAAATTTCGGGGCACAATGTCGATTGAATGGTGCATACGACGCAATACGTTTTTGGCTTTTTCGAGGTCTTTGTTGGTAATTTCCTCCGGACTGTAATTCTGCCACTGATAATCGTGTTGCTTTGCTTCCTCCGAATCAAAATCTTCCACCGAATTACGCAAGGCATTGAATCCAATGGTTTTATCAGCCATAATCAGTAATCCGTTTCCTTTCTGTTCGGTCAGTGTCAGCCAGCGGGTGTCAATGTGGTGGCCATTTTCCTGTGGGCGAACGTAAGGGAAATACAGGTCGTTGGCCTTGCTTTTGTATAATCCAACCAAGGTTCCCCGAAAACGGTCGATGTAATTCTCCACCGGTCCGCGACCGAAATACTGAACGTTATCCAAATTTGCCGGCAAACGGAAACGCACTCCAAGACGTGGCAATTCGGGTGTTTGGGCAATTGTAGTTTTACTAAAGTCCGATTTTACGTTTAAAGCGCCATCGGGATAAACCGTGTAAGTTATCGCATTGACATTGCCAGTGCTAAGTTTATAATTTATAGTCAACTGTACGGTGTTTTCAGAATTTTCAACCTTTACACTTTTTACGTTGAAGTTGCTGCTTTCCTGCTTCCAAACTTGCAAACGTTTAGGCGCGCCATTGCCGTAATCGTTGTCGTTCGGAGCCCGCCAGTAGTTGGGCTGTATGCCAAAACCATCCTGAAAATATTCCCGCCCATTTACCTTATACGAACTAACTATTCCTGTTTTTTTATTAAAACTAAAATATACTTTTGGTGAACTAATAGTCACAATTTCAGATCCTTCTGTGGCCTGAAACTTTTCACCCTTAACCGTGTATTTGTATTTATCCTTTTCGAAAGGTAAGCGGAGCTGGTCGTAGGCAATGACATGTCCGACAGGTATCAGTTGTTCGGGTACGAGTGTTTTTACTTCGAAATTGATAAAATACTCCACACCAACTTTGGCTATCAGTTTCTGTATCGGTATGGTTACAATCTTACTTTCCTGCGGTGCTAAATTCAAATTTAATTGTTCGGATTTCAACACTTTATCGTTTGCCAGAATCGAATATTTCAGACTGTATTTCGACAAATTGCTAAAATAAAAACGATTGGTAATTTTAATTTCAGCTTTTGACAAGTCGACAGCTTCGAATCCCACATTTTGATGTACATATTTCACTTCAGTCAGTGCTGGATGCGGCGTACGGTCAGGTAAAACGAGCCCGTTGCACAGAAAATTGCCATCACTTGGCTGGTCGACACCATAATCGCCACCGTAGGCATAGTATTCTTTTCCGTTTTTGTCAGTTTTGAGTAATCCTTGATCTACCCAATCCCAGATAAATCCACCCTGCAGGTTTTTGTATTTGTAAATTGCCTGCCATTGTTCCCATAGGTTTCCTGTAGAATTTCCCATGGCATGCGCATACTCCGATGGCATCACTGGACGGTCGGTACCAATTCGCCCGAGCGAGTCAAGTCCTTTAGCGGTAGGATATTGAGGCACATACATATCGGTATTCCATTCCCACAAAGCCCGCTCGTAATTTACCGGACGGTTCATCAGGTTTTTATCGGCATTTTTCACCCATAAATACCCGCTTCGTTACCTAGCGACCAGAACGTTACGCTTGGATAGTTTTTGTTATGTTCGAACATATTTATAGTTCGCTCCATAATCGCATTCAGAAACTCAGGATTATTTCCTAATCCTCCTCCTTTGTTCAAACTGTAAAACATGCCATGAGCCTCCACATTGGCTTCGTCGTAAACATAAAGTCCGAACTCGTCGCATAGTTCGTAGAAGCGCCTGCTCTGCGGATAGTGGCACAACCGAACAGCGTTCAGGTTGTTTTGTTTCATCA
>JAIFKX010000144.1 GCA_020049335.1 Paludibacter sp.
CTTAATTGTATTTGTAGTTATTACTTCAATAATCTATGGATTTGGACGTTTATTTCATTTTTTTCCTCCGATAAAAGCAATTATTCAGCATATTCAAATAAAAAAAATCGAAAAGGCTTGTGGCACAAAAAGTCTTGTATATTCTGTTTCATTAGATCAACTATCAGACATTTACGCTGAAAAAGATTATGAAAACTGGGAAGCTGATACACGAAGAGATGCATTAAAGAGCTTTGTTGATAATAAATTACAAAACACACCTGAATATGCAGATTGCCTTTTCAAATATTCTGATTATTTATTATGGAACGAAAGAGAAAATTTTCGAAGTTCAATTTTAGATTGTAGAAATCGATATTTAAAACTGTTTATAACAAATTCATTAAATGATAATTCAAAACGCAATCTTATTCAAGCAATTTTAGCATCACCAAAAAAAACGACTAAAGATGAACTTGCTCTTGCTTTAAATGCCTTACGTGTTTCAAATTCAATTAAAATACAAAATCAAACAGATATTCGGTACAAAATATTAATTCACACAGCATTAGGTACTGATTATACAGATGACTATTCAAACTGGTTAAAAGCTCAAACCAATTTTGAGATAGCTTTGAAAATGTCTGAAGGTAAAGATTACCTATTTGAAAACACTATGGCTAAGTTATTGTTGGCAAACCTATTTATTCATTTACAAGATTTTGAAAAAGCATTATCTACATTGGATCAATGTGATATAAATATGTTGAAAGAAATGAAATTCCGTTTCATGTATAGAAAATTAAAATATGAAGCCCTTGTCGGTATAGGTGATATTGTTGGAGCTCAAAAGGAATCAAAAATTATCGAAACATTGAACTACGAAAACAATCCAAATATTCAAATAATTACATACTCAAATAACGCAAATAAGCATATTGAAAAAGGAAATCGGATTCGGTCAAAGTATTATTTATACAAGTTAAACGATTTGTTGAAAGAATATTATCCTAATGACAATCTAAAAACATTTACCTATTTATGCTTAGCAACAAGATATTATATCAAATTTGACCCACCAAAAGTAAAAGAATGCATTGTGTTAGCAAAATCTTATGCTAATTTTGATTTTCCTAATTATACTGATATTTTAAAAAGTGAAGCAGCTAATGCAAAATCAACCGGCAACAATAAAATATACTTTGATAAAAATGCTGAAATCTTTGAATTTACGAAAAAGAATATTCAAAAACGATTCCAATTTCTAACAGAATATCAACGTTCAAAATATTGGAACTCTAATGAAAAAGTTATTTGGGATTTATATGAAGCAAGTTATCGCATTAAAAATAATCCCATCATTGGAACTTTTTGTTATGATGCTGCTTTGTTTTCAAAGGGGATTTTATTAAGCTCTTCAATTGAATTTTCCAGAATTGTGAATGAAAGTGGTGACAAGAAAGCAATCGACGATTACAAACACTTACAATATATTAAAAGTCAAGTAAATACTGATTACGACAGAAAACTAAATACTGATTCACTAAATTCAAATGCTGAAAAATTAGAACGAATGTTACTTGTAAAGCATGGAGATTATATCAAAAACATGCTCATAAAATGGGAAGACGTTCAATCAAATTTAAAACCAAATGAAGTTGCAATTGAATTTATTGATTTCAATAACGGAAAAGACAGTATAATGTATGCTGCATTAATTATAAATAAAGATTGGAATTCCCCAAAGTTTATTCCACTTTTTGAACAAAAACAACTTTCAAAATTTATCAATAAATCACCTAATAAAATATATTCAAAAAAATATGGAATTCAAATTTCCAAACTTATTTGGGAGCCTTTATTGCCATATATCACGAAAAATATAAAAGTATACTTTTCACCTACCAATTTGTTATATAAAATTGCAATTGAGTCTTTACCATTGAGTGATACAAAATTAATTTCAGATAGAAACGAAATTGTTAGGGTGTCTTCAACCAGGGTACTTTGTTTAAAAAAAGCTAATGATTCAATTCAATCTTCAGCTCTTTACGGTGGTATTAATTATAAACTCACCGACAAACAATTAATCAGCGAAAGTAGAGCATATGGTTCTAAGTATAAAATGCAAATTAGAGGTGAGCAATTTAATTTAGGAACAGGAATTAGTTGGCAAAATCTACCTCAAACAAAAAAAGAAGTGGTATACATTGATAGTTTATTATCTAAAAAAAGCAAACTAAAGCCTAAACTCTATACTGGCAATAAAGGAAATGAAGAATCATTTAAATACTTATCTGGAAGAAAAACAAACCTTATTCATATTGCTTCACATGGATTCTTCTTGCCAATTGAGCGAGCTAAACAGTTGCCGTTTTTCAATATTGATGATTCAAAGTCAATTTCAGAAAATGCATTGGATCGTTCTGGTTTAATATTCGCTGGAGCAAATGTTGCTTGGTCAGGAAGCAAAGTGCCTGAAGGGATTGAAGATGGGATACTTACTGCCAAAGAGATATCAACACTGGATTTTAGAAATACAAATTTACTTGTGTTATCAGCCTGTGATACTGGATTAGGTGTAATCACAAGTGATGGTGTTTTTGGTTTACAGAGGGCATTTAAACAAGCTGGTGTTAAAACAATAGTAATGAGTCTATGGAAAGTAAATGATAGTGCCACGGAAATTTTCATGTCAAATTTTTACTATAATTTGCTTAATGGAAAAAATAAACGTCAATCTTTTACATGTTATGGTCGATTAGTATTTATAAATAAAGCAATTTTATCGCATTGAAACGTCTGGGAAAAATTCCAGACGTTTTTTTTTATTTCGGCTGGTTACTTTTTTGAAACTATTCAGATATAACAGTATAGAATAAATATTTCAACATGTTCAACAATTTAAAAATTTACAGTTATGAAAAACAGAGGCAATTTCGAAGACTATGACGATGATTATGGAACAAGCACAAGCCAATATGGTGGCTATAACGGTTGGAGTGACGATACTATTAACGATGCTTTTGATGGTGATCCAATGGCAACTTGGAATGTAGATTAAATTTTTCGGAGCCTTCATATAAAAAGGCTCCGAAAAAAATCTGAAAAATCTGGTTACCTTTTTTAAAGTTTGCAGATATAGAATAAAAGAACATACAATAACAAATTCAAATTCAAAAAAATCATGAACACAAATCAATTATCACTCGTAAATTCAGCACTGCCTGCTTTTTCAGGTTCAAAACTGACCTACAACGAAAAGAAAAACATCTTGCTTACCGAAGGATACACCAGTGCTGCCGGTAACACCTATTTCCAGGGAGTCCGGCTTTCGGATAGAATAGTAATTAGTTATCAACTCGGTCAAGGCTACTGCTATCTGTTTTTGAATGGAATGCGTATTTATGCCTACAATGGGCACCAAATGCAGTTGATAGGACAAGAGTTTTATAACTGCAATGTATTTTCGGAATATTATGCCAAAAAACAAGCACAGCAGTTAGTGGGCAAATACCTATCAAATCAAGCTAAACTCTCAGGTAGATCAGTTAACGAAAACATGATAGAAGAAATGGCTGCTTCGTTGGTGAACGAAACAGAACAAAATCAAACCAAAACAATCCAATTATTATCCAAATAAAAAACAAACGAATATGAAACCTGTAAATAATTTTCTCGACTCTGTACTACCTATTTTTGGTAACCCGAAAGACAATATTCCCGTATATAACGAATCGCAACGCATGTTTATATCTTCAAACTATGTGAGTGCATCTGGCCATTTATACTACAAAGGAATTCGGTTTTCCGAACGATTGGTGATGATTGAACAAGTGGGTTTGTACCACAACTGGACCTATATTGATGGTATTGAACTGTATACATTCAACGGTCAGGAACGAGTTTTAATTGCCAAAAAGCAATTCGATAAAGTATTTTACAACATGGAACTTATTAAAGAAGAAGTGGAAAACATGTTGCAAAACTATCTGAAAGGTCAATTGCTTATTAAACAAGAAAATGCAACGGAAGATGCGCTTCGCAACATGACTGTAAATACCATTGGCACGCTTTACGAAAACAAAATCGAAGAAATGGCAAAATGCATTAGCCAACCTACTATGCTTGCCCTTTTATCTCCTCAATAACGTATATTAATTCGCATAAAAAATACAAAAACATGAACACAATTCAATTAGATTCGAATAACCGTGAGCAACAATTAGCTTACAAATTGATAGATAGTACCAACAGCTCATTTTTCTTAACAGGTAAAGCAGGCACTGGTAAAACAACTTTTTTGAAACACATTACACAAACGGTACAAAAAAACTTTGTGGTGTTGGCACCAACCGGTATTGCTGCTATAAATGCAGGTGGCGAAACGCTCCATTCCTTCTTTGGTTTGCCATTCAACGCCATTGGGCCACGCGAGATGCTTAAACTACGCCAAACCAAAATCGATATTATCAAAAACACCGACACCTTTATTATCGACGAAGTATCGATGGTGCGCTGCGACTTAATTGATGCCATTGATCGTACTTTGCGCCGTATTGCCGGTAATGTAATGCCTTTTGGTGGAAAACAAATGGTTTTTATGGGCGATATTTTCCAACTGGAACCCATTCTTAAAACTCCGGAAGATAAAATGCTTATTCAGGATGTGTACAATACCGATAAACCCTTCTTTTTTAAGGCTCTTGTTTTTAACAAAATGCAATTGAGCTCTATCGAATTTCAGAAAAACTACCGTCAGAATGGCGATCTTGAATTTTTGCAAATACTTGATGAAATTAGAGTTGGCAAACTTTCGGACAGCAATTTTCTGAAAATAAATAGCAGAGTGCAAGCTATGACATCTACAACTGATTTTGTGGTTACACTCACCGGACACAATGCAACTGCCGACAGTATTAATCAGAAAAGATTGAATGAAATTCCCCAATCATTTTTTCAGTTCAATGCCGAAGTGAAAGGCAAACTTTCGGGAGAAAATAAACCTGCTGAAATGGAGCTTAAACTCAAATTAGGCGCGCAGGTGATGTTCTGTAAAAACGACAGTCAGGGCAGATGGGCAAATGGCACGTTGGGTAAAGTATCATTCTTAAGTCAGGATAAAATTAAAGTTACGCTTGAAAACGACCAGGAATATGAAGTAGATAAGACCAATTGGGAAAACATGGAATATGAATATAATCCTCAAACCAGATCCACAACACAAAATGTGATTGGTGTTTTTACGCAATATCCTCTTAAATTAGCTTGGGGGATTACTATTCACAAAAGTCAGGGCTTAACATTCGACAAAGTGATTGTTGATTTGAGTAGAGGCATTTTTGCAGATGGACAAACCTATGTGGCATTGAGTAGAGCACGAACATTGGATGGTTTATATTTGACAACCGACATTAAAAAACAGTTTATCCGAACAGGAGTAGAAATTACAAAATTTGCTGATAATTACAATCAACTAGCTATTATCGAGAACCAACTGAATGTAAATTCGAGTGTATATGAGCTTATCAAAGAAAAAGAATTTGACAAGGCGGCCCAAATTTTGTTCCAAAAATCGTTCGAATTTTACGCTAATGGAGATACGAGTACGGCTTTTGAGCTATTGAATGCTGCTTTAGATTATGTAGT
>JAIFKX010000221.1 GCA_020049335.1 Paludibacter sp.
GCCGGATTGCTACAAATGCTCGCATAATGCCTCGGTTTATTTCAATAGCAGTTTTTGAATTTAATACGCTGCTAAGCATAGCAACTCCAAGGTCGGTAAACGCAAAGTTGCAAAGTACTTAAGCCGCAACGTAAATTAAATCTCCCGCCTTGCGGGACAAGTTTAGCGCCTTTCTGTCTTAGCGTACTTGGCGTTCAAAATACGACATTATATTTTGTCAATTACTTATATAGCTATTTTTCTAATAAAAGTTGTAATTGCTGAAAAAAAAATCGGGAATAGTTTTAGTAGTGAGAGTGCAACTCAAATTCGCCCTCTCACATTTATTGAAGAGGCTAATTGTCAGAGCTTTAATGATATAAAGGTAGATTCTAATTCCGCAGATTATGTTCGTAATGAACGATATGTATTTAATATTAGAGGGAAAAAAGTGTTTGAATATACTGATTCTCTAATCGATGAAATTCGAACATTGAAAGTTTAAATCACCTCTGGTGATTTCTATCGAAAAAGAGATGGAAATACGCCCTATTAAACAAGGTCAAACTGCTGAATTGCTTTGTGAAAAAGAATCAACATTTAGCCAAATAATAACTGGTAAACGACCAGTTTCTATGCGTATGGTTAAATGTTGGCTCTTTGGCTACGGTGGGCTAAAAGTAAGTTTCCAAACCTACTTACTAAGAAATGTAGTACATGTCCTAATTGCCTATTTCAGACAAAAATTTAATTCGAACCAAGCGTACTTCTACTTCGCTAAAATCGTCTTCACCTAATTCTTTCAAGGCAGGTTCAATTTTATCTGTTTCGGCACTACTGAAATAATCGAAAATTTCGTCGACATGATCAGGCTCCATTACTTCACTTAAAAAATAATCGATATTGATTTTTGTGCCCGAATAAACAATTGCTTCAATTTCGTCTAGCAATTCTCCAATCTCAAGCCCCTTTGCCATAGCAATATCATCTAAAGCTATTTTACGGTCAATCGACTGAATGATAGACACTTTTAGTTTCGATTTATTAGCCACTGTACGCACACGCAAATCTTCTGGACGAATAATTTCATTTTCCTTGACGTGTTCGCGAATAACTTTCAGGAAATCCTCACCATATCGTTTAGCTTTTCCAGCACCTACACCGGGTATGTTTTGCAACTCATCCATCGTTATCGGATAAGTAGTTGCCATTGCCTCGAGCGAAGGATCTTGAAAAATGACAAAAGGAGGAACTTCCAACTTTTTCGACATTTTTTTGCGAAGATCTTTCAAAATAGAAAACAACACATCATCGGCAGCGCAAGTGCCACCAGTTGCTTTTGCAGCCGCATCATCTTCGTCCTCATCAAACTCAGTATCCTTGACAATGGGAAAAGGAGTTGGCTTAGCCATATAGGCTTTACCGGCAGCAGTAACCTTTAGCAGCCCATAGTTCTCTATTTCTTTCGAAAGCAAACTACCTATAAGCGCCTGACGGATAACAGCATGCAGGGTTTTCTCATCCTCATCAGAAGCCGCTCCGAAGTTTTCTAACTCGTCGTGCTGATAGGTTTTGATTTCTGAGTTTTCGTTTCCTTTCAGAATATCAACAATATGTTCGGCTTTAAATTTTTCGCGAACAACAATAATAGTTTCTAAAGTCAACAATAATAATTCCTGACCTTCAATAAATTTTCGTGGTTTCATACAATTATCGCAACAACCGCAGTCGTTTTCTAAATCCTCTCCAAAATAGTGTAACAATAATTTACGCCTGCACACCGACGATTCGGCATACGCTTGCGTTTCTAATAACAATTGATTTCCAATTTCCTGTTCGGCAACTGGCTTTCCCTGCATAAACTTACGCAGTTTGTCTAAGTCTTTGTATGCATAAAATGCAATACACTGTCCTTCGCCACCATCGCGCCCACCCCTACCCGTTTCTTGGTAGTAGCCTTCGAGACTTTTTGGCATATCGTAGTGAATTACAAAGCGCACATCTGGCTTATCAATACCCATCCCGAAAGCTATGGTAGCAACAATCACTTGCACTTTTTCCATCAGAAACTTGTCCTGATTTTCGGTACGTACCAAAGCTTCCATTCCCGCATGATAAGGCAAACACGATACACCATTCACTTTAAGTGTTTGAGCCAACTCTTCAACTTGTCGGCGACTCAAGCAATAAATGATTCCCGATTTTCCTTCCTGCGAGCGTATATATTTTATAATATCTTTATCTACTTCATTCGTTTTGGTGCGTACTTGATAATAAAGGTTCGGTCGATTAAACGATGATTTGAACACTTTAGCACCTAGCATCCCAAGATTTTTTTGAATATCGTGCTGCACTTTAGGCGTAGCTGTAGCAGTAAGTGCAATTAATGGTGCAATCCCAATTTCGTTTATCAACGGGCGAATACGGCGATATTCAGGACGGAAATCGTGACCCCATTCCGAAATACAATGCGCTTCGTCGACGGCATAAAACGATATTTTTATGGATTTTAAAAATTCAATATTTTCATCCTTTGTAAGCGACTCGGGAGCCACATACAGCAGCTTCGTTTTGCCCGAAAGGATATCCGCTTTCACAGCCTCGATAGCAGGTCGCGATAATGTTGAATTTATAAAATGAGCAATTCCATCTTCCTCACTAAAAGTACGCATGGCATCAACCTGATTTTTCATCAACGCAATAAGTGGCGAAATCACAATAGCTGTACCCTCCATTAGCATGGATGGCAATTGATAGCAAAGCGATTTTCCGCCACCGGTAGGCATGAGAACAAAAGTATCATTACCGCTCATCACGTTTTGAATAATGACTTCTTGATTACCTTTAAAGGCATCGAAACCAAAATTTCTTTTTAAATAAGCAAGTAAATCCGTATGTGTAACCATGTATTTTTATTTAACACCTAATTGTTTAACAAAATTATAAACAGATTTCAAATATACAAGGCTTTTTGAAAAAAAAATGAGAAGATTAACTAAAAAAAAGAGCTAAAGTTCCTATTTTTAAAACAACAAGCTCATTATCAAGCTATTTTCAACCTGTTAATATTTGCCTTTTCTATTTTAGTGCGTGCGTAATCGAGTGTAATTTGCAATTTATCCTCGTGCGAAGAGGGCATTTCGTACATTTTATCTGTAATGATAGTCTCCGTAATCGACCGCAAACCGCGTGCACCAAGTTTAAATTCAATAGCTTTATCAACGATATAATCCAACACATCGTCGGTAAAAGTAAGCTCTATCTTATCCATTCCGAACAATTTTGTATATTGTTTTATAATCGAATTTTTGGGTTCGGTAAGTATACGACGCAATGCAATCCGATCTAATGGTTCGAGATAAGTAAGAATAGGTAATCGACCAATAATTTCGGGAATAAGCCCAAACGACTTTAAATCCTGTGGTGCAATATATTGCAGCATATTATGTTTATCAATCTGATCGCTTTCGAGAGTAGCCCCGTATCCAACCACCCGTGTGTTCAATCGCGAAGCTATTTTCTTTTCAATACCATCGAACGCTCCGCCACAAATAAACAAAATATTTTGTGTGTTTACGGCTATCATTTTTTGGTCGGGATGTTTTCGTCCACCTTGAGGTGGTACATTAACCACAGCTCCTTCAAGCAATTTAAGCAAACCTTGTTGCACGCCTTCGCCACTTACGTCGCGCGTAATGCTTGGGTTATCGCCTTTGCGGGCAATTTTATCAATTTCGTCGATAAATACAATGCCGCGTTCTGCCGATTTCACATCATAATCGGCTACTTGAAGCAGGCGTGTAAGGATACTTTCGATATCTTCGCCCACATAACCAGCCTCAGTCAATACCGTGGCATCAACAATGGTAAACGGCACATGTAGTTTTTTTGCAATAGTGCGCGCCAACAAAGTTTTACCTGTTCCGGTATATCCAACCATAATGATATTCGATTTTTCAATTTCCACATCATCATTGGATCGTTCTTGCATCAAACGTTTGTAATGATTATAAACCGCAACGGATAGGTATTTTTTAGCTTCATCCTGTCCAATTACATATTGATCGAGGTATTTTTTTATTTCGACAGGCTTAGGCACTTCGTCTTTTTTAAGCGACGTTGGTACTTTTATGCGTGAAGTTGAGTTTTCTTTCACAATTTCGGCAGCCTGCACAGCACATTCATTACAAATCTGAGCACCGCCTTGACCCATAATGAAAAATTCAACCTGCGATTCAGGTCTCCCACAAAAACTGCAATTCTTTACAACTTTAGCCATTATTTCTTTTTCTCGTTAATCAAAATTTTGTCTATCATACCATATTCGAGCGCTTCTGTAGAGTTCATCCAATAGTCGCGATCCGAATCTTTTTCAATACGCTCGAAGGGGTTGTTTGAATGGTCGGCAATAATAGTATAAAGTTCTTTTTTGAGTTTTTGTATTTCGCGGGCAGTAATTTCTATATCCGACGCCTGACCTTGAGCACCACCCATTGGCTGGTGAATCATTACGCGTGAATGTTTGAGCGCCGATCGCTTACCGTTAGCGCCTGCAACTAAAAGCACAGCACCCATCGAGGCAGCCATTCCGGTACAGATAGTAGCCACATCGGAGCCAATAAATTGCATGGTATCGTATATGCCCAATCCGGCATAAACCGAACCGCCAGGCGTATTGAGGTAAATAGAAATATCTTTGCCTGGATCTGATGAATCTAAAAAAAGCAATTGCGCCTGAATAACATTAGCGGTGTATTCGTCAACTTGCGTTCCCAAAAAAATGATACGATCCATCATCAAGCGCGAAAAGACGTCCATCTGCGTTACATTTAGTTGGCGTTCTTCAAGAATAGAAGGAGAAATGTAATTGCTGGTAATGTCAGCATATTTGTCGAGCGCCAGCCCATTCATTCCCAAATGTTTGGTGGCGTATCTGCGAAATTCATTATTCATAATCTAAAAGAGTTTGTAAAGTTTATAAAGTTCTTAAAGTCCCGATTGCTATCGGGAAAGTTGAAAAGTCCAGTTTGTAAAAACGAAAAAGGCTTTTTCCTTATTTTTAAAATCAAACAAAGGTATAAAAAATTTGTTTAACTCAAAATGGAAAAAGCCTTTTCTGTAAGAATTTTTATTCTGTTAAATAATAATTCGGTTAATTTTCGAATATTTTATTGAATTCTTCTATCGTAACATCTTTAATATCAAGCGAAACACCTTTTTTTATAATTTCAAAAATTTTGTTTTCGGCCACACGCTCTACAATTCCTTTAACAGTGTCTTCTTTTTTTAACATATCTTTGGCATAATTATCGAGTATATCGTCGCCCATACCCACCATTCCATATTGTGCAAATTGAGCTGCTGCTATTTTACGAGCATAAGCGTTTACATCTTCAACCTCCACTTTTAATTCATTCGATTTTGTTAATTTATCCTTTATCAACTGCCATTTAAGGTCGGCAATCATTTTTGGAAAATCTTCTTCAAGTGTTTCTTTTGTGAGGTTTTCGTTTGTTGCAAGCAACCAACGTTTCAAAAATTCATCAGGAAAAGTCAAATAATCAAATTTTGCAATCAACATTTCGCGCGCATCTTGTCCAAATTTATAATCGCTATCGCCCGAAAGCGTTTCAAGAATATTGGCTTTTATTTTGGCACGAAACTCTTCTTCGCTGTTTACAACGCCTTCGCCATACACTTTATCAAAAAGTTCTTGGTTAATTTCGGCATCATAGTAACGTGTAATACCTTCGATTTTGATTTGGAAATCGGCACTAATATTTTTAGCTTCGTCTTTCGAAATTTTTAATAACGATGAAATTTCAGCTTCGTTTTCGAAAGCATTTTTTGGATTGAACACAATAATATCGCCTTTGGCAGCTCCTACAAATTTGGCTTTTTGAGCTTCATCTTTCATATAAGATGGAGTTAGCACCGCATCCGAAATTTTATGCCCACTTTCGTTCACTTTTCCATCGGCCATTTCAAGTATCTCGCCTTTTACCATGTCTTTTTCGGCAACTATTTCTTCCTGAACATATTTACCATAGCGACTTGTGTAAGCTGCAACCTGATTATTTATCATTTCATCGCTCACAGCAATCGAATAAGATTGAACTTTGTCATTTTTGCTTAATTCTACCGTAAAATCGGGAGCTATACCCAAATCGAAAATAAATTCGAAATCTTCGTTGGCATCAAAATCGATGGGTTGTTGGTGCGATTCGTTTGGAATAGGCTCGCCTAACATATTAATTTTGTTCTCGCGAACATACCCAAAAAGCTCATCCGAAACAATTTTATTAATTTCTTCGGCAATAACGGCTTTTCCGTACATTTTGCGAATCAAACCTACCGGCACCATTCCGGGACGGAAGCCAGGTATATTAGCTTTTTTGCGATAAGTACGTAGCGACTGGTCTACTTTCTCGGCATAATCCGATTTTACAATGCTCAACGTAAGCGTGGCGTTGTTCTGATCAATGTCTTTTCTGACGATGTTCATAATGTTTATTTGTTATTTACGTATTTCAAAACAGGATGATATAAATTTCAACGTTTGGTTGTTAGGCAATTAGCCTTTTTACGGTGCAATTTATTTCGGGCTGCAAAGGTACAAATTTTTCAGATAAAAAGCCCAACTAATTTTCTGAAAATAATATTTATTTTTCAAATTTGCTCAATGTAAGCACTTACGAACTGAAAATCATTTTGAAAATCGGAATATTAATTGTATTTTTGCACGCGGTTTTCAAAAACCAAATTAATTTAAAATACTGCATTTCATGTATTTATAAATTCATTACCAACAATTCTTATCGACATAAAGAAAAAATAATTTAATAAAAACTCACTTTTATGATGAATGCTCAAGACATCAAAAACGGAACTTGTATCCGCATGGATGGCAAACTGTATTTTGTAGTAGAATTTTTGCATGTAAAACCTGGAAAAGGAAATACTTTTATGCGCACAACACTCAAAGATGTAGTGGATGGTCGCGTTATAGAACGCCGTTTTAATATTGGCGAAAAATTAGAAGATGTTCGTGTGGAGCGTCGTGCCTTTCAATTTGTATACAAAGAAGGCGAAGAATTCATTTTTATGAATCAGGAAACTTACGACCAACATCCTATTGCAAAAACCCTTATCAATGGTGTCGATTTTCTATTAGAAGGAATGATTGTTGAGGTTGTGTCGGACTCGTCATCAGACACTGTGCTATATGCCGACATGCCCGTAAAAGTACAAATGAAAGTGACTTATACCGAGCCAGGAATGAAAGGCGATACAGCAACAAATACTCTAAAACCGGCAACTGTCGAATCGGGAGCCACTGTTCGCGTTCCGCTTTTTATTACTGAAGGCGAAACCATTGAAATTGACACACGCGACGGTTCGTACTTGGGACGCGTAAAAGCCTAGATATTTACCATTTAGGCATTTACCATTTATCATTTAAAAATAATCCGACTTACACAGTGTTGTTTGTCGGATTTTTTTTTATTTTTGTAGAAAAATAATCCGAAATGAAAAAACGAATTCAAAGTTTTGGCTACGCAATTAACGGTATAAAAGCTGTATTTGGCAAAGAAGCGAATATGAATATTCATCTCATAATGACTGCTTTGGTTATTATTTGCGGCGTTCTATTTTCGATAAATACTACCGAGTGGATGCTTTGTATTATCTGCTTTGGAGTGGTTATTAGCTTAGAGATGATAAATTCGGCTATCGAGAATTTGGTCGATTTAGTTTCGCCGGAGAAGAATAAATTAGCTGGACGTACAAAAGATATTGCTGCTGGAGCCGTTTTAATTGCTGCCATCTGTACAGCTATTGTGGGATTAATAATCTTTGTACCAAAAGGATGGGATTGGTTGATTGGTTGATTGGTTGATTGGTTGATTCGTTGATTCGTTGATTCGTTGATTCGTTGATTCGTTGATTCGTTGATTCGTTGATTCGTTGATTCGTTGATTCGTTGTTTCGTTGTTATTCGTTGATTCGTTGATTCGTTGATTCGTTGATTCGTTGATTCGTTGATTCGTTGATTCGTTGATTCGTTGATTGGTTGATTGGTTCATCTGTTGAATGGGTAATGGGAGGTTAATTTAAAAATTTTTAGAATGAAAACTTTAATTTCGAATTTTCTGGGTTTACTTTACCCAAATCTTTGTTTGATTTGTGGCGAAAATTTAACCAAGAGCGAACATCAAATTTGCTTGGGCTGCTTGACTGAAATACCCCGAACGAACTTTCATAAGCTAAAAGACAATCCGGTAGAAAAGCGTTTTTGGGGAAAAGCAGATATTCAGAAAGCAACCTCGTTTTTCTATTTTACAAAAGGTTCACCTTTCCAAAAATTACTGCACGAACTTAAATACCGCGACAACAAGGAAATAGGCGAATTGATGGGTAAATATTCTGCCGTAGATTTGCTCTCGGACGATACTTTCTGCTCGGTGGATTATATTGTCCCTATCCCACTCCATCCAAAAAAGTTTGCCAAGCGCGGCTACAATCAAAGTGAGCTAATATGCAATGGAATATCCAAAATTTTAGCCAAACCAGTCGAAACCAAATCTCTCATTCGTGTGCAAGCAAACACCACACAAACAAAAAAATCGGTTTTCGAACGATTTGAAAATACGGCTGGAGTTTTTGAACTAAAACACAAAGAAACTTTTGAAAATAAGCATATCTTGCTTGTTGACGATGTGCTTACTACCGGTTCCACCATCGAAGCTGCCATTCATGCAATTAAAAAATGTGATGGAGTGAAAGTGAGTATCTTTACGCTAGCAATGGCTTAAAATAGTGAAAAGTTTTAATTCTCCTTACTTCTATAAGCTAAAGCAAACATTTTCATTTGTTTAACCATTGCCACAAGTCCATTGGATCGAGTTGGGGAGAGGTGTTCTTTTAGTCCTATTTTGTCGATAAAATAAAGCTCGTTTGATAAAATTTCGCTGGGTGTGTGCCCAGACATTACCTGAATAAGTAGCGACACAATGCCTTTTACTAATATGGCATCGCTTTCGCCTTGATAGGTAATAATGCCATCGTTGTATTCGGCATTTAGCCAAACACGGCTCTGACAGCCCTCAATTATATTTTGTGGTGTTTTGTGCTTTTCGTCCAACGGTTCCAATGAATTTCCCATATCGATTAATAGCGCATATTTATCCATCCAATCGTCGAACTGTGCAAACTCTTCGACAATACTATCCTGAATTTCATTTATTTTCATTTATATATAATTTAGTCCCTTTACCCCGAAGTGGGACAGAGATTAGTTTTTGATTAATTTATAATTCCTACATCAACACTATTAAGTTAATATTCTCATATACAATAACACAACGATATTAATTCTTAATTTTCAATTCTTAATTCTTAATTCTTACAGCAGCATTCCTACCACTCGTTTCAGAGCTTGGATAAAAACGTCAATTTCTTCTTTGGTATTGTAAAACGCAAACGAGGCACGTACCGTTCCAGGTATTTGGAGTGAATCGCAAAGCGGCTGTGCACAATGATGGCCGGTGCGCACGGCTATCCCTAATCTGTCGAGCAACATACCAATATCGTAGGGGTGAATATTGCCAACTAGAAACGAAACGACAGCACTTTTTTTGTCAGCCTGACCGATAATACGCATGTTTTCTATTTCCATTAATCGCTCGGTGGCGTATACGGTCAATTCGTGTTCGTAGGCTGCAATATTCTCAATACCAATCTCTTGCACATAGCGCAAAGCTTCGGCCAAGGCAGTAGATCCAATATAATCGGGTGTTCCGGCTTCGAACTTGAATGGCAATTCGTTGTAAGTGGTTTTTTCGAATGTTACAGCAGCAATCATTTCGCCCCCACCCTGATAAGGCGGAAGGGCATTGAGCCATTTTTCTTTGGCATAAAGAGCACCAATTCCAGTAGGAGCGTATATTTTGTGCCCCGAAAAAACATAGAAATCAGCATCCAACTCTTTTACATTTACCTTAATATGTGGTACTGCCTGCGCACCATCAATCAAAACGGGGATGTTGTGCACATGAGCTATCTCAATCAATTCTTTAACGGGATTTACCGTGCCCAATACGTTCGATACATGTGTAACTGCCACTATGCGTGTATGTTCGTTGAGCATGTTTTTGTAAGCGTCCAAATCAAGTTCCCCTTTCTCGGACATGGGAATGACGCGCAAAGTCATTTTTTTTCGTTCGCAAAGCATTTGCCATGGAACAATATTGGAATGATGCTCCATAACCGACACAACTACTTCGTCGCCTTCGCTGCAAAAAGCTTCGCCAAAAGTAAAAGCAACTAAATTGATGGCTTCGGTGGTGCCTCGTGTGAAAACTATTTCTTCGCGCTTGTCAGCACCTAAAAAGTCGCAAACAGCTTTTCGGGCGTTTTCGTGCGCTTCGGTAGCTCGCTGACTTAAAAAATGTACGCCGCGATGAATATTAGCGTTCAAGTGTTTGTATCCATAATTAATACGATCGAGTACACATTGCGGTTTTTGCGTTGTAGCGCCGTTGTCGAAATAAACGAGGGGTTTGTTATATATTATTTCGCTCAAAATAGGAAATTCGGAACGTATTTTTTCTAAACTTAATTTATCCATGATAATGAAACTATTTGACGGTTTATTTTGTTTTGCAAAGGTACATTTTTTAATACACTTTTGCCTGCATTTTACAAGATGAAAATTGTTTAAATCCTACTCTACCAAAATTAATTATTGAATAAATAAAGACCAATTATTTATACTCTACGACCGCGAAACGTTTTTCACGCCTTTTACCAATTTTATTTTCTTGATAATCAGCTCCAAGTCTTTGTTGTCGCTTACCATTATGGTAAGGTTGCCCTGAAACAGTCCGGCATTGGTATCCACCGAAATGGAGCGCAGGCTAATGCTTTTTTCCTTCGAAATAAGCGATGTAATATTCGCTACAATACCAATATCATCATGCCCCACAATGCGTAAGGTAATGGGATATTGCGAGCCAACCGATTTGCCCGACCATTTAGCTTTTACAATGCGGTAATTGAAGCGTTCAATCATTTGAGGTGCATTGGGGCAGTCGGTGCGGTGAATTTTTATTCCGCCCGTAACAGCCACAAAACCAAAAACTTCGTCGCCATAAATGGGATTACAGCATTTCGAAAGTTTAAAATCTACATTTTTTAAATCCTGACCAATAACCAAAACATCTTCCTTGTTGTCGCTATTGCGACCGCCCTTTTCTGCCGTAAAACCTTCGGCAGTACGCATTTCGGCATTTTCTGGATTTAGTTCTTTTTTATCCAAATCCAGATAAGCGTCGCGCATGGCGAGCACGTCCAATTTTTCGCGCGCTATTTCTTGATAAAAATCGCTAACTGTTTTGAAGCCTTTCTTTTTTGCCAAGCGGGAAATTTTTCCTTCGTCGAGATCAATTTTCCAGTTTTTGAATCGCCGCATCATGGTTTCACGACCAATTTCGGCATCTTTAAATTCTACTTCTTTGAGCGCCTGACGAATTTTATTTTTGGCTCTGGAAGTGGTTACAACTTGCAACCACGCAGGATTTGGTTTCTGTGTGGGCGATGTAAGTACTTCTACTTGGTCGCCATTAATCAACTCGTATTTTATCGGCATATTTTTGCCGTTTACCTTTGCTCCCACACACTTACAGCCCAAACCGGAATGAATGGAAAACGCAAAATCGAGTGCAGTGGCACCTTTTGGCAATTTATGTAAATCGCCGTTTGGCGTAAAAACAAACACTTCCTTGTCGTACAGGTTGAGTTTGAATTCGTCCATAAAATCAACGGCATTCAATTCCGGATTTTCGAGAATTTCGCGAATATTTTTGAGCCATTCGTCCATGCCGCTTTCGCCCTTAATACCTTTGTATTTCCAGTGTGCAGCAAGCCCTTTTTCGGCCACTTCGTCCATACGCACGGTGCGAATTTGCACTTCTACCCATTTGTTTTGCGGGCCGAGTACTGTGGTGTGCAAACTTTCGTAACCATTCGATTTTGGAATAGAAAGCCAGTCGCGCAAGCGTTTCGGATTGGGCTGGTACAAGTCGGCAACTATGGAATAAGCCTGCCAGCAAAGTGCTTTTTCTTTTTCGAGCGGCACATCAAACACAATTCGGATAGCAAACAAGTCGTAAATATTTTCGAACGGCGTGTTTTGCTTTTTAATTTTATTGTAAATAGAATGAATCGATTTGGTGCGTCCTTTAATCTCAAATTCGGCACCAAGTTCCACTAATTTTTCTTTGAGTGGCGCAATGAACTCAGCAATATATCTGTCGCGCGAACTTTTTGATTCGTTTATTTTCTGAGCAATTTCGCGGTAAACATCTCTACTTGTATGCTTCAGGGAAAGATCTTCGAGTTCTGTTTTTATTTTGTACAAGCCCATACGGTGAGCCAACGGGGCATACAAAAACGAACTTTCGCGCGCTACTTGGGTGCGAGACTCTTCGGGCTCACTGTCGAGTGCACGCATACGGTACAGCTGTGTGGCAATAATAATCAGAATTACCCGCACATCTTCGGCAAAAGTCAGTAAAAGTTTGCGGAAATTTTCGGTTTCGAGCGAGGTATTCCGTTCGTACAAGTCGCGCACACGAATTAAACCCTTGGTAATGGCGCTTATAGAAGTGGAGAACGTTTTATCAATTTCGTCGACCGTAATTCTATTTTTTTGAATAAAATCCTGAAGAAGCACACTTAACACAGCCGCTTTCCCCAATCCTACTTCGTTGAGCAAGGCATCTACAATGGCTGTTTTTTGGTGAATAAATTTTGAAATTTGCTCGGGAGTATATGCCTCGATTGCAAAACACTTTTTGAGAAGTGCCCTTAATTTACGGCGTTCGGCAAAGGTAAAAAGGGTTGGGTGCGACAACAAAAGCGATTTGTAATGTCCACTGATAGGTATAACAGGTTTTGACATAAGCTTAGTTTCAATTTTTTTACAAAGATACAAAGCTCTGAATTAAAAAATGCCATTATAGCCAAAAATGTTCTGAAAATAAAAATGAATTTTGGTTCTACATGTCAATAATTGGATTTGTAATTCAACAATGTCACCTATAATTGGCGTATTTCGACCGCCCATGTAGCAGCACTATTAACTAAAAACACTATCTTTGCAACTCAAAAATTAAAAAACCATTTGTAAGGTTCAAAAAACATGATTAAAGTAACATTCCCCGACGGTTCGGTACGCGAATTTGCCAAAGGCATTACCGGACTTCAACTAGCTGAAAGTATCAGCTCACGACTTGCACAAGAGGTGCTTGCCATCACAGTAAACGAACAAATATGGGACCTTAGCCGTCCTATCGAAACCGATGCCGCCATTAAGTTGCATAAATGGGACGATGAAGAAGCCAAACATGCGTATTGGCACTCGTCAGCTCACCTTATGGCCGAAGCCCTTCAGGAATTGTATCCGGGCATGAAATTCGGTATCGGGCCGGCTATCGAAAACGGTTTTTACTACGATGTAGACCCAGGCACGGCAGTAATTAAAGAAGGTGACCTGCCAACCATCGAAGCTAAAATGGTAGAATTGGCTGCTCGCAAAGAAGCCATTGTTCGTAATGATATTAGTAAAGCCGATGCCCTTAAAAAATTTGAAGACAAAGGCGATGAATATAAAGTAGAGTTAATCAGCGCTTTAGAAGATGGCACCATTACCTTATATTCACAAGGCAATTTTACCGACCTTTGCCGTGGACCACACTTGCCTAATACGGGCGAAATAAAAGCTATCAAACTGCTTAGTGTTGCTGGTGCGTACTGGCGTGGCGACGAAAAACGCAAAATGCTTACCCGCATTTACGGTATTACGTTCCCTAAAAAGAAAATGCTCGATGAGTATCTTGTACTGTTGGAAGAAGCTAAAAAACGCGACCACCGTAAAATAGGGAAAGAACTAGAATTATTTACCTTCTCCGAAATGGTGGGTAAAGGTTTGCCATTGTGGTTGCCACGCGGCACTGCTTTGCGTTTGCGTTTGGAAGATTTTTTGAAAAAAATTCAACGCCGATTCGATTACGAACAGGTAATGACTCCACATATTGGTAATAAACAATTGTATGTAACTTCGGGGCATTACGCTAAATACGGAAAAGATTCGTTCCAGCCTATACACACGCCCGAAGAAGGCGAAGAGTATTTGCTGAAACCAATGAACTGCCCACATCACTGCGAAATTTACAAATTCAAACCTCGCTCCTACCGCGACCTTCCGGTGCGTATGGCCGAATTTGGAACAGTTTATCGTTACGAGCAAAGTGGTGAATTGCATGGTCTGACTCGCGTTCGTAGTTTTACGCAGGACGATGCCCATATTTTCTGTCGCCCCGACCAAATTGAGGAGGAATTCCTGAAAGTAATGGATATTATCTTTATTATTTTCAATGCCTTGGAATTCAAAAATTTCGAAGCACAAATTTCGTTGCGTGACCCAAACAACAAAGAAAAATACATTGGCTCTGACGAAAATTGGGAAAAAGCCGAAAATGCCATTATCAAAGCTTGCGAAGTAAAAGGACTAAAAGCCAAAGTGGAACTAGGTGAAGCAGCTTTCTACGGACCTAAACTCGATTTTATGGTAAAAGATGCCATTGGTCGTCGTTGGCAGTTGGGAACAATTCAGGTGGATTACAACTTGCCGGAGCGTTTCGAATTGGAATACACCGGCGACGACAATGCCAAACACCGTCCGGTAATGATTCACCGCGCACCATTTGGTTCTATGGAACGTTTCGTAGCCGTATTGATTGAACATACTGCCGGAAAATTCCCATTGTGGCTAACACCCGACCAAGTAGTTGTGCTTCCAATTAGCGAAAAATTCAACGATTACGCATTCCAATTAGCCAAAGAATTGAACTCGCAAGATATTAGAGTACAAGTAGATGACCGCAATGAAAAGATTGGTCGCAAAATCCGCGATAACGAATTGAAACGTATACCGTTTATGCTTATTGTAGGTGAAAAAGAAGCCGAAAATGGCGAAGTATCCGTTCGTCGTCAAGGCGAAGGCGACAAAGGCGTTATGAAAATAGCTGAATTTGCTAATTTGGTAAACGACGAAGTGAATGCATTGGTAAATAAATTTTGATTAAAGTAAAAAAGCAAAGAACAAGCAGTATGGAATCGAGTAGTAAATGAGCGATTAGTTCGCTCATTGTCCTCTCAAACCACCGTAATTACCTGACTTTTGAAGCGATTCGCTATCGATTGAGGTTTGAAGAAAAGAGCTTTTGGCGGTAAGCCAATAGCTCTTTTTTGTATTAATTTACTGTTTGAGTGCAAGTTTTCGTCTTTCATTTCCCCAACCATTGCTCCTTGAAGTGAATTCTTTTATGTTCGCTTTCATTTTAGTAATAATTTTGGGGTATACCCGCCACAATAATATTACGGTAAAGTTGAATTAGCAACAAAACAAAACAAAACGTATTTATATTCATTTTATTGTGAAAAATGAATATAAAATGCAAGCCAAATTATCAATTGAAATTTATTTCAACAAAATACAAATGATATATACTAATTTCAACTCATTTAGCGTTAATTTATAAAAAGCATATCAGAAGTTTAACCTTTTTAAAAAATTACTGTCATGACAACTAAAAAATCGGAAAATGCGGATTTAGACAATCGTAAGAATATTTTCATTCTTATGGGTTTGGTAATGGCTCTTTCGTTGGTGTACATAGCCTTCGAATGGAGCAAAGACAAAGTGATTTACGACAATTTATCGCAAGGCGAAACTGAATTTGAGGATGAAGAAATGATTCCAATTACATTAACCAATGTGCCACCGCCACCTCCCCCACCACCACTTCCAAAAGTTATTGAAGAGTTCAAAGTGGTCGAAAAAACAGTTGAAAATTTCATTCTCGACATTCCAGATTTTGACGATAAAATTGAGATTCCTGTATATAGGAAGCCAGAAGAAGCTGTTGAAGTGATAGAAGATCCACTTATTTGGGTTGAGCAAATGCCTGAATTTAAAGGGAATATCAACAAATACCTATCCGAAGCTATTAATTATCCTATCATTGCAGTTGAGATGGGAATGCAGGGTAAAGTTTTTTGCGAATTTGTTGTTAATAAAGATGGAACAATTGTAGACGTAAAAGTGATTAGAGGCATAGACCGCAGTCTGGACGAAGAGGCATTGCGGGTGATAAAATCGATGCCTGCATGGAAGCCTGGACGAATGAATGGCAAGGCTGTACGAGTAAAATTTAATTTGCCAGTGAACTTTAGGTTGATGTAATGCTTTTTTGTTGTATTTTTGCATACAAAATCAACAATAATCGCCGTAGGTCGTTTGATTTACGGCTTTTATTTTACTTATTTTTTAGAATAAAAAATAAATGATTAAAATGACCGTTTATCAGTCGTTGCCAATCAATAAAATGCATTTATGAAGTTTCGTATCCTACTACTATTAATACTTTTTTCTTGTCTATCAATATTAGCGCAAAATAAAGTGCGCATCTATGGCTACGTTATTGATACCAACAACCGTGGCATTGAATTGGCAAATGTGTATGTCGAAAATTCGGGAACGGGAACTACCACCAACCAAAACGGCTATTACGATTTGTCGATTGATGTAAAAGATTCAATAACAATCATTTACTCACTTATTGGCTACGAAACCATTCGGCACACCCTTTTACCCAAACAACGCATTGTTCAGATTTCGGTGGAATTGCCTTCGAAAGCAAAGCAAATAAAAGATTTGGATGTAGTAGCACAACGTCGACAAACATCGTCCATCGACTATATCGACCCCAACAAATACCGCTTAATGCCCAATGCAGCGGGTGGAATTGAATCATTATTAATTACATTTACAGGCGTAACCCAGAATAACGAAATGAGTTCGCAATACAATGTGCGTGGCGGAAATTTCGACGAAAACATTGTGTATGTCAATGGTATTGAGGTATATCGCCCACTGCTTATTCGTGCCGGACAGCAGGAAGGGTTGAGCTTTATAAACCCGGACATGGTACAAAGTGTGGGCTTTTCGGCTGGCGGTTTCGAGGCAATGTATGGCGATAAAATGTCGTCGGTGCTCGATATTCAATATAAAAAACCAAAAGAATTTGAATCATCAGTTTCCATGAGCTTGTTGGGCGCCACGGGCTACATTGCGTCGGCAAACAAAAAGTTTACGCAAATGCATGGTATTCGTTTCAAAACCTCTGCGTACCTGCTTGGCTCCTTACAAACGAAAGGTGAATACGACCCGTCGTTTATCGACTATCAAACTTACCTCACTTATCAGTTGAAGCCCAAATGGGAAGTTACTTTTTTGGGTAATTTTTCGCAAAATAAATATAATTTTCGCCCTACCGAGCGGGTTACAAATTTTGGTACCTATCAAACTGCTCGCAATCTGACTATTTATTATGAAGGGCAAGAAAGTGATTTATTCCGAACAGCTTTTGGCGCACTCACTTTCAACTATCGCCCCACAGATAGAACAAAATTAAGCTTTTTGACTTCGGCTTTTCATACCAACGAAAACGAAACTTTCGACATTTTGGGCGAATATATTTTGAGCGAAGTAAAAACGGATGCCAAAAATCCTGATGAAAAAATTGGTGCTTCGCTGGGCATTGGAAAATATCAAGTACATGCTCGCAATCGCTTGAAAGCCACCGTGGCAAATGTGGCACACACGGGCGAATTTGCAAGTGCACAAAACAAAATGAAATGGGGTGTAAATTTACAATTCGAACGCATTTCGGACAAAATTAACGAATGGGAATGGCGCGATTCGGCTGGCTATTCGCTCCCATTTAGCGACACACAAGTAGATTTGTATTACAATTTGAAAGCCCAAAAAGACTTACCGACCTTCCGCACAACAGCATTTTTTCAGGACACCTACAAATGGCATAGCTCATGGGCGGCCTTTTCGGTTACCGGCGGTTTGCGTGCTAATTACTGGACTTTTAATAACGAATTGCTCGTAAGCCCCCGTTTTTCGGCTTCGCTCATACCAAGTTGGGAAAAAGATTTTAATTTCCGCTTTGCAACAGGCGTATATTATCAAGCACCATTTTACAAAGAAATTCGCGATACGCTGTCAGATGCGCTTGGAAATGTAGCTATTTCTTTAAATAAAAACATACGAGCGCAGCGCTCTGTGCAGTTTGTGCTGGGTGGCGACCACCATTTCAGGGCGTGGGGACGACCATTCAAATTTACCACCGAAGCTTACCTGAAATTAGCCGATCGCGTAATAAGTTACTCGGTTGATAATGTGCGTGTTCGTTATTCGGGCGAAAACGATGCGGAAGCTTATACTGCAGGTGTCGATTTTAAACTTTTTGGGGAGTTAGTACCTGGAACCGATTCGTGGATAAATTTCTCGTTGATGGATTCGAAAGAAAATTTGCTCAATGACTCGTATATTAAAAGTAATTACGACGATGAAGGAGCCGTAACGTCGACCGAAAAAGTATATCCCGGCTGGATGCCTCGCCCCAACGAGCAACGCTATTCGTTCTCGATGATGTTTCAGGATTATTTGCCCAACAACCCAAAATACAAAATGCAGATGAAATTTATTTGGTCGGATGGGCTACCTTTTGGTGCTCCACGTAATGTGGCTTTCCGCTCCAAATTTAGAGCCACACCCTATCGTCGTGTCGACATTGGTGCTTCGCGCGTAATTGCTAGTGGTACAGATAAACTAATGGAAAAGAAATGGTTACGTGGCGTAAAAACAATCTGGATTAACCTTGAATTGTTTAATATGCTCGATTTCAAAAACGTAAATTCTTACTATTGGGTAACCGATATATACGGCCAGCAATTGGCAACTCCAAATTACCTCACCGGCCGACAACTTAACTTGAAACTGATTGTAGATTTAAAATAAACAACAAAATTTTAACCACAATAGGTACAGAAATATACAATTTTTTGTGCCTTTCGCAATCCGCACGCAAGAGAATATTCTACTTATGGTTTTCTATGTTTTAATTGATCTAAGTTATTGAAAATAATAAATGATATCTTTTGTTCTGACCTCAAACCCCAAAGGGGCATAGCCGTCAAGCAAAGAAATATTTTTAAGAAGGGGATATTTCATTTAGTGATTTATTTACTGCCCCTAATCCGTCAGCTGACGGAGAACAGAAATTAGTATTGATAATTACAATATCAGATTGGTTGTTTTTCAGAGACGAAACTAATCAACACCCCTTTAGGGGCTTGGGGC
>JAIFKX010000183.1 GCA_020049335.1 Paludibacter sp.
GATTATGCCATTAATCAAGGCGGTTATACTTTTGGAAGTAATTACAACGAAACTTACGTCCCAGCAAATCTGACAATTGGCAAACGTGCTATCACCATAACTGCCGATGCAAAATCGAAAGTTTATGGCGAAGCTGACCCAATTTTCACAGCACAAATCACGACTGGTTCAACGGTTAATGGCGATTTAGCAGGTGGAACATTAACTCGTGAAATTGGCGAAAATGCAAATATTTATGCAATAAATCAGAATAATTATTCGTTTGGAGCAAATTACATCGAAACCTTTGTCCCAGCAAATCTGACAATTACAAAACGTTCGGTAAGCGTAACCGCAGTTGCTACTTCGAAAACATACAACTGCTCAACGACTTGCTTCGAAACGCCAACTGTCGGAGTTTTGGCAAATGGCGATGTGGTGAACAAAGCGCCAACACAGGCTTTTGATAACTTAAATGTAGGTTCAAATCACGTGTTGATTGCTTCGGGAATGACCATTAAAAACAACGATGCGGATGTAACAGCTAATTATAGCATTACTTATCTGCCATCTCCAGCAACTGGCGTTATTCGTGCAAAGCAGCTGACGATTTCCAATCCGACAGTAATTACAACTAAAATGATTGACGGAAATTCAACCGCAGCAATTACAACTTTGGGTAATTTGCAGGGTGTTGAAACCGACGATGTAGGTAATGTAACTGTATCTGCAGCTGCCAACTATGACAATGCTGCTCTGGGAAATAACAAAACCATAACGGTGGCTTATACCTTAAATGGTAGTGCAAAGGATAACTACATTGTGCCAGCCGACTACCTAATAACAGGAGCTAAGATATTGGATAATATTACCTTGAGTACTTTATCCAGTCCAACTCCTGCTTGTGAAAGTGATAACATTGAGCTGAACTATACTATATTAACTGGATCGCCTTCGCAGTATAAAATAACCTTTGATGCACATGCACTCGCTGCAGGAATTCAGAATATATCTTATACCAATTTGCCAACTACCAATAGTAATGGAAGTTTGTTAATTTCAATTCCGAAAGGCACTCCTTTTGGTGATTATCAAGGAACTTTACAGATGAAAAATGAACTTGGCACTGAAAGCGTATCTTATTCTTTCCAATTTACAATTAATGTCTCTTCAGATTATATCATTACTAAATATAATGACTTGATTCTGTGCGATAATAAGCAAAAACATTTCACAGCATATCAGTGGTATAAAAACGGATTGCCAATCGAAGGAGCAACCAAACAGTTTTATTACGATTTGGATGGTTTAGTTGGCACATACACATTAAAAGTAATTACGGATGACGGAAAAACACGTTTCACTTGCCCCAAAGTGCTCAATATACCATCTAAGTTAAGTGTAAAAGCCTACCCAAATCCTGTAAAAACAGCGCAAAAATGTATTGTTCAAATAACTGGAATAGGAAGCAAAGAGCTTGAAAATACGAAACTTAGCGTTTACAATCTTCAGGGTATTTGCGTTTACGAATCGGTGGTGGTCGAAAAGCTAAACGAACTACAACTACCTACAATGGATGGTGTATATATCGGACAAGTCAGTTTGGGCGGAAATGATTATAAGTTTAAAATTATTGTAACAAAATAAGCAAATGAAGAAGCAAATTAGTATAGTGCTGTGGATCCTATTATACGGAACATTGCAGGCACAGGATTCAGGTCATTATTTCCACTTTAATGCAGGTGGTGGATGGCATAATATGTCGTATAATATTAATAATGGCACGCAACAAGGCAAGGCAGGTTATACACTAAATGCAGCATACAGCTACTTTTTTTCACAACAATGGGGTTTGCAAACAGGTATTGGTATTCAGAACTTTAGCGCACAATCAACGCTCAATTTCCTCTCGGAATCTTTGGAAACCGACATAGATGGAGATTCATATATTTTCAAAACAAACTTTCAGAACTCGTTGGAAAAACAAAATTCTTTCAATATTGATATTCCATTAACAGGACAATACAGGCATTTTTTCAATAAAAAAGTTGGATTATTGGCAACTGTTGGGGCTAAAATCTCTATTCCTCTTACAACGAATTACGAAACCACTGGCGGTCAATTTGTTACCACAGGGTATTATGATAGTTGGAATGTGGAATTATCGGAAATTCCACAACATGGGTTTGCTACATTTAGCAATACATTTAAAGGCAATTACACTCTCAAACCTGCTTATTTAGCAGTAATAGAGATAGGTGGGCTTTTTAAAATGTCCGAAAAACTGGATTTGTATGCCGGAGCTTATTTTAATTACGGATTGAATAATATACTAACGCCCTACAGTAAATATATTTTTCAGGCCGATGGTGTTTACAACGGTGTACTCGCTTCCAATCAAACCACAGAGCTTACACCCGTTTCGGCAGGTTTAAAGGTTGGATTCTACTGGAAGTTGAAAAAGGCAAAAATAGCGCCCGAAATGGTGTCTGTTATACCCGATATGCAGTTTATAAAGCAGGCTCCAGTGCCCATTAATACTATGGTGCAAGCCAAATTGGATACATTGGCTGTATTGAAACCAACCGATACAATTATTGTCGCAAAACCAATTGATTCAATCAAACCAATTATTGAAATAGTCGAAAAATCAATTATACCAATCACTCAACCTCGCGACACTAGGGTTCAAGAAATGGAAGAAGCATTTAACGAAGCCAAACAAATTGCAACAACCGTAAGGATAAATTTTGCCATAAGCTCCAGTCGGATTGGCGATTCCGAAAACGAAAAAGTAAAAGCATTGAGCGAGATATTAAATGCAAATCCAGGTATGTGCTTACAAATAATTGGACATACCGACAATACTGGTTCGTACAAAACAAATCTTAAATATGGTTTGAAACGAGCACTTGCCATGAAGCAAAAATTCATTCTAAATGGTGTGTCTATTAGCCAGTTGAAAGCAAAAAGCAAGTCGTACAAATTTCCTTTGATACCAAACACAACCGTCGAAAATAGAGCAAAAAACCGTAGAGTGGAATTAACCATATCCAAAATGAAACGCTAATGGGGGATATGTAAGAATATTTTTTGACTTTTAAATAGTTCCTGATTGGCTCTTCTTAAATTCAGAGATTGATATTCCTAAATGAATAGAAACAACCCTTTTCATGGAGCTCAACGATCCGAAACCACATATTTCGGCAAGTATTTCGTTGGTGTACTCCGGATGAAGTTTAAATTCTCGTTCTAATTGTTCTATGCGTAGATTATTTACAAAATACGCAAAGTTTTGATTAAAATGCTGGTTTATGACGAATGAAATATAGGTTCTGTTTGTTCCCAATGCATTAGCAACATCGACAATGGTTAGCTGACTGTTTAAAAATATTTTTTCTTCGTTAAACAAAACCATTATTCTTTCGAACAGTTTTTTTTGCGAATCGGGTATTATAGCATCTTTAGCATCTGGTGTCACTGTATTCAAATCATAAGTCGGATTTATCGCTTTCTGACGCAGGCCCATATATCCCATAATATACAACTCAAAAGTAAACAGTGGCCAGCCCACATAAATTAAGGGTTGAACAAGCGATATGCTATATTTGCCAATAGCAGTGATAACAAAAGCCGTAACACCTAACATCACAAATGAAATGTTTAGTTTTCTGGAGTTGTTGAATTTACCATCATGTACATCCGAATAAAACTGTTCAGCTCTATCGCCGTATTTTTTGAGCAGTCTAAAACTTCCAATAACGGATAATATCACAGCAGTTAGATAGGTTGTGTAAATTATAAATCGAACATAGCTCAACCATTGCAAAGCGAGAGAGCTTCCTTCGAAATTTCGGTCGAAAAGCCATGTTTTGTATTCAGGAAAAGGAGTCATAAAAACCAGTATGGCATTTACAATACCCACAAACAAAGGAATAACCAAATACCGAAAATGTCGTTTGAATGAAAACTGCTCATCCACAGTGAGTAACCTGAAGTATATGTAATAAAGAGGAAAAGCAAGAAGCGAAGCAAACTGAAATAATATATCCAAATAGGGAAAAATGTGTATATAGGGTTCGAAAAACAAAAAGTGCCCAAAGAAAATTAGGGCTGGAAAAATCATAAATCTGGAAAGGAACAAGCGGGGCTTACTTGATTGCCCTGAATTACCCGAAAGTGTAATTGCCCAAAACACACTCACGAAAACAGGCAGCAAAAGAAGTATCGTTTTTATCATTTAGAACAATTTTGATATTTGTGAATTGCTGAGTTATTTATTTTGTGTGCGAATATAAGTTAAACTCTTGATTTTTCAAAAATAATTAACAAAACAAACCATGTTTTTTTATGTAAATGCTTGTGATTTGATGGATAATTACAACCCGATTTGATTGTTTTAGAAATTTTCAAGAATCATATTTATTATTACAGTAAATGATATTTTTTGCTACAAAAGAAAATAAATAATACTACAAAATACAGTTAATCAGCAATATAATCAAATTATTTAACTAAATAATTTACCTTTTGAGCCGTTTTTTTTACGAATTGAACAGTTTGTTTTTATTGAAGAACGTAATTTTACACAGATTTTTTTCGCAAATAAAATGATACAATCTTTGATGCAAAAAATTATTTTAAAAACATATAATTAATCAATTAAAAATTCAATCTTATGAAAACACGAATTCATCCCCTTTTATTGATTGTTGTTCTCCTACTTAGTAACATCTCAAGAAGCATGGCACAGCAAAATGTGTCAACAAGTCCCGAAATTCAAATTTCTTATAGTGGAGGTTCGGGAACAGTAGGCGACCCGTATCAGATAGCAAACCTCACAGATTTACGTTATTTGAGTGAACACTCAGCAGATTGGAGCAAGTATTTTAAACAAACTGCCGATATTGATGCTACGTCAACCAACACATGGAACGTAGGAAACCATGATAATGATGCGGGAACAGCAACTGTTGCTATGGGCTTTTCTCCAATAGGGAATTCTACAACAAATTTTACAGGCAAATACGACGGACAAAATCATACAATAAGTGGTTTGTATATTAATAGAATGGCAGCAGAATATATTGGTATGTTTGGATATGTAAACACAGGTTGTGTTATCACAAATTTAGGGCTTATAGATGTTTCAATTTCAGGCCTTGCATCTGTGGGTGGTTTAGTTGGTTTTGCTTATGCAGGTTCAATATCAAATACATATACAAAAGGTTCTATAGTTTTTGATGCAAGAACAAACTCAAATGCACAATCAGGTGGATTGGTTGGAATTGCCTTTTTAGCATGTACTATATCTGATTCGTATTCCGAAGCGAGTGTAAGTGGAACAAAAAGTTTTGTAGGTGGCCTAGTTGGAATAAATTATGGAACAATCACAAAATGTTATGCCACAGGAAATGTAAGTGGGTTAGGTTCTTTTCGTGGTGGGCTTGTTGGTGAAAATGGCGGAATAACAAATGGCGGAATAATTAGAGAGTCGTATGCCACTGGCACTGTAAATGGTAATACTTCATCAGGTGAAAATTTCGGTGGTCTTGTTGGTAGAAATAACGATGGTAAAATATATAATAGTTATGCCACTGGAAATGTTACCGGCTACAATTACGTGGGTGGATTAGTTGGTTATATTCTTGCATCAACCTCTTCCATTTTTAATTCTTATGCTACAGGGGCTGTGTCCAGCTCAACTACAAATAAAGGGGGTTTGATTGGAGCGAATACCTATGGAGCAACGCTCACGAATTGCTATTGGGATACCCAAACTTCTGGCATTGTAACAAGCAGGGGAGGTATTGGCAAAACCACAGCTGAAATGAAAACCCTTTCTACCTTCACAAATTGGAGTTTTACGGATGGTTCTGGCACATGGCAAATTAAATTGCCACCAAGTGGATTTGTTTCTTATCCTTATTTAAGAACTTTAACCTATGACGACCTGAATGCAACAGTCGTTGTAAATCCTATTCCAGGACTCACAGCATTTACATACTTTTCGGGAGGAGCTGGCACAGATATAGACCCATACAAAATAGCTACGCTGTCCGATTTGCGGTTTTTGAGTGAAAATACTGATATGTGGAATAAGTATTTTATTCAAACTGCCGACATAGTTGCTACGGCTACTAATACTTGGAATGTAGGAGACCATGATGATGATACGGGAACAGCAACTGTTGCTATGGGCTTTTCTCCTATTGGAAACGGAACAACATATTTTTCGGGTAAGTATGACGGACAAAATCACACAATAAGCGGTTTGTATATTAATAGACAATCCTCAGATGTAATTGGTTTTTTTGGAAATGTAAACACAAGTTTGGGCATCAGCAATTTGGGTTTGACAAATATTAATATTACCGGTCGGATATGCGTTGGAGGGTTGATTGGTTACGCAGCAAAAGGAACATTCTCAAATGTTTATACTACAGGAACATTAGTTTCAAAACCAGGAGGAAGCTCTAATAATGCCATTTTAGGAGGACTTATTGGGAATACTAATAGGCTTTGTACCACTTCTTCGTCATATTCCAGTGTAAATGTAACTACCAGCGGAACAGAACTTAGAGAAATTGCTGCCGGATTGATAGGAAGAAATGATGGAACTATTAACAACTGCTACGCAACAGGAAACGTCGGGGGCAATTGTTCTTTTATAGGTGGTCTTGTAGGCGAAAATGAAGGCAGTATTAGTCAATCGTATGCCACAGGCAATGTGAATGGAAGCACAACGGCAGGTGAGTATTTTGGAGGACTTGTAGGACGAAATTACCATGCCAATATTTCAAATTGTTATGCAACAGGAAGAGTAACAGGTTATTCTTACGTGGGAGGTTTGGTAGGATATTTTTCAGTACATGACGTTGATTACTCTATTATAAATTCTTATGCTAAAGGTACTATATCAGGTACTACTTCTTTTAAAGGTGGTTTAATTGGAGATAATTATCACGGAACAATCACAAATTGTTTCTGGGATACTCAAACTTCCGGTATCGCAACAAGTAATGGAGGAACAGGTAAAACTACTGCCCAACTAAAAACGCAGGCCACCTTTACAGATTGGGATTTCACAACAACTCCAGTATGGGATATGGCTGCCAATAAAAACAATGGCTATCCGTATTTGGCTTGGCAAAATCCTTCTGTACTATCAGGTGGGTCTGGAAGTTTGAGCAATCCATATCAAATTGCAACACTTGCCGATTTGCGATTTCTTTCAGAGAACTCTTCCTATTGGGCATCAGGAAAATATTTTATACAAACTGCCGATATTGATGCTACAGAAACCAACACTTGGAATGTTGAAAACCATGATGGGGATGCTGGAACAGCGAATGTGGCTATGGGCTTTAAATGTATTGGAACCGCCACTGCGGGAAGTTTTAACGGTGTATATGATGGGCAAGGTCATACTATTTCAAATTTGTATATCAATCGTCCAAGTGCGAACTATATAGGTTTGTTTGGTTATATAAATGCAACAACTGCTATTATCAGCAATTTAGGCCTTACCAATGTTAATGTTTCAGGAAGTGATAGAGTTGGTGGTTTGGTGGGCTGGAATAATACAGGGCTTATAACCAAAAGCTTTACCACAGGTGTTGTTAAAGGACTTTCTACTGTTGGCGGGCTTGTAGGTTTGAGTAATTATGGAAAAATTTTTTATTCGTTTTCAAGCGCTTCTACCGAAGGTAGCAATGGTGTAGGCGGCTTAAATGGGCAAACTTGGGAAGGAACAGTCTCAAATTCGTATGCTATAGGCAGTGTTAAGGGAGATGTTCATGTGGGAGGTTTAATTGGGTATTTTGGAGGCTTTGCAGCTTCAGTAGTTAATTCTTACGCAGTGGGAGTTGTTGCTGGAAATTCAGGAAGCACAAACGTGGGTGGTTTGGTGGGCACCAATGATGCAGGGAAGCCTGGTACTGCTACCAACAGTTTCTGGGATTATCAAACTACGGGGCAAACTACAAGTATTATAGGTATTAGTAAAAGTACTGTCGAAATGAAAGCACAAGCTACCTTTACCGGTTGGGATTTTGTAACAACACCCGATTGGAAAATAACAAGCAATAAAAACAACGGCAATCCCTATTTGGCTTGGCAAAATCTGCCCATAGATGTTCCAGCTGTACAAGCTTCAGAATTGGTATTTTCAGCAGTACACAACTACGATATGACTATCGGTTGGACTAATGGAAATGGTGAATCAAGAGCCGTGTTTGTAAAAGAAGGAACTGGAGCAATCAGTAATCCTGTAAACCAAACAACTTACACTGCCAGTAGCGACTGGGCAACTCCAGGCACACAACTCGGTTCATCAGGTTACTATTGTGTTTACAAGGGCACTGGCAACTCAGTAACTGTTACCAACCTCTC
This sequence comes from Paludibacter sp., assembly GCA_020049335.1. Classification (GTDB taxonomy): domain Bacteria; phylum Bacteroidota; class Bacteroidia; order Bacteroidales; family Paludibacteraceae; genus Paludibacter. The sequence continues at coordinate 8,374 of JAIFKX010000183.1, forward strand.
TAAAAATACAGAGTACAGCGTACAGGTTTTTGAGTTTAATGGAGCATTTGGTTCCGAAGTTTATAAAACAAGTACAGGAGTCGACAATCCGAAAAACCAAGCAACCGCCAATGAAAGTGGAACAGCAGTCGATATGAATAATGCTATCAGATTGAAAGCATATCCAAATCCCGTATCCGATGCATTTCGCATTGAAGGTTTGAGTGGCGTTTCTTCCATTACAATTTCCGATTTAAGTGGACGAATAATGCTCGAAAAGCAAGTTTCGGATAACGAAGCTATTCAGATTGCAGCATTGCCAATGGGTGTTTATATTGTGAAAATAGTAAACAACAACGAAAAGAAAGAACTCAAATTGGTAAAAGGCAATTAATTCAACATTGAGCTATCCGGATAAAGCTACAACGAGCTGCTTCAATCAAAAATGAAGCAGCTCGTTGTATTCTGCTAAAATTAATCAGGGCGTTAATCTAAATTTTAACAGTAAATCGAATATGACTGTTCAATAAAAAGCATTTAGTAGATATCTTGACAATATCTTTACTTTTTGGCAGATAGTGTTAGTCTATTAAAAGTATTTTTGTAGCTTGATAATTGGACAAACACAGCAAAATAATTGGATTAATGCAATAATTGCAATAGAAACAATTTGAATAAGGGATAAAAATATAAAAAATCAGAATAAAAATTATCAAAAGTAAACTTATGAAAACAAACTTCCCAACTTCTGAATGTAACTTCATATCATAGTGCGATAGTAAAATATCCCGCATATAGCTTCATTTTATAGATGCAATGCGTTATTGTTTAATAGAGAACTCAAAGACAAATGATTGAAAAACAGACAAAAACAGATACATACAAATGATCATTAACATTTATAGAAACGTTCTATTTCAATGTCGTTAAGTTAAGCCCTTCAGGCTTGCTATTTGTATAGTACACTAACTTAACAACATTCGTTCCTATTTCTTAAATATTAAACTGTCAAAGTAGAATTAAAAAAAATCAAAACACCAATTCGCCAAAAAATTCTGGTCGATGGAAGTCGGGCTGGTCAGTAGTAATTGCATTCCAACTCACGAAATGAGGACTATCTGTATTATCGGCACATTTATAGAAATTAGCTCTAATTTTTTCAGGTAAATTGGATGGGTCGATACCCATAAGTACAAATGGAATTTCAACAGTAAGTTCCCATTCAAAATTACCTTGCATTTCGTTGAAGGCTCTTCGCCCAATAGACGATAAGCGTTTAATGGTTAGCATTTCGGCTTTACTAAATGGTTTTACATCGTCGTTGCGGCCCTTTCGGCGTGAAGCCGAACAAGTTCCAATGCAATTAAATTCAAAATTAAAATAATAATCACTACCAGGCACTTGGCAGAAAAATTCCACACAACTATCCTCATGCACAGGGCTTTGATCTTCGGAGTAAACCGCTTTTAGTAAGTTTCCGCGCACTCGAAAACGGATAAAAATACTTTCTTCGCTACGAATTAAACTAAATTCTGTGATTGGTTTGTATGGAAATTGCTTCTTCCAATTCACTTTTTCAACTAGGTCGCTTACACCCTTTTCGATAAGAATTGCACTTACCTCCGGAAGTGTTTTATCCAGAATTTCGGGGTAATAAGGCACTTTTAAATTTTTCATTTTCACAACATTTTATACATTCTACTTATTTCGATGCAAGTATACTAAAAATAATTCAGATTACGTTTATATTATTCTAAACGAGTCGAATGTTTCTTGCATTATAATTTTGCTAATCTAAATTATATTGTGTATTTTTGAAACATTTTTACGACTAGTACGTTTAAACTGAACGTATTTATCCAAAATAGATTATAATTAATTTTTCAAAAAGAAAATATGTATCGTACTCTTTGTGTTAAAGTTTTGTTACTACTTTGTTTTGTGCCATTTGCTGGCGCCGAAACCAAACAGGTAGTTACCGAAATGCAAATAGCCGACAACGATACAATATTCAAATTCAGTTATATATACAACAACTTTGCACAACCCGTTGTTGAAACAAAAATGAAAAATTTAGGTTCGAGTTGGGAAAATATTTCGCAAACAGAATGGTATTATGATGAAAATTCAACTACACAACAAGTTTATCGAATTTGGGCAAATAATCAGTGGAACGACAACTATCACATACGCTTTAACAAAATAAACTCTAAAACAACTGAAACTCATTCGTCCATATCAAATAATTTAGAAACTGACACCAGAAAGATTGAAACCGATTTTTTAAATAATTTAAAAATAATAGAAACAGAATACTTAAAATTAAATAGCAACTGGGAAAAAAAGATTGAGACACGTTATTTCTATTCATTGGGTAATTTAGTCGACTCCATTCTCATTTCTCATTTCGAAAATAATACGCTCACAGAATCTTACAAAACGAGCTATATCTATAACCCAACTGGCACTTGCAAATTTGCTTTAATGGAATTTAAAAGCGCTCCAGAGATGCAATTCAAGAATACTTCCAAATCAATTTATAGCTATAAAAATAATACTACACTCGTTACTGTTCACCGAAATCAGCTTTGGAATAATGCGACAGCCAAATGGGAAAACGATACAAAATTGGAGTATTACTACAACGATTTAGGGACATTAGTCGAAGAGATTGCGTGGAACTGGAAATTGATTTTTTGGGGACAAATTATTCGATACAACTACGAATTTGATGCTGAAAATCAAATCTTTAAAAAGTTAGTATCCATTCCTCTCTACCGCGATTGGCGCAATACAAATTCGGTAAATTACCTTCGCGAACCAAAATCGCGCAACATGACTATCGAATCAGTATACGGTTTCTGGGGGGGTAAAACAGGCGACAAATTAAATACGCATATTTCCTTTCCTTTTAACGATGAAACGATTATTCGAAAAGCGCAAAGCATTCAATTGAAATATATTCCTTTTTTCGAATCTTCGATAACTAATACAAATCAAAACGCATCTATTTTTAAAGTATATCCAAACCCTTCGAACGGTATTTTCTATATCTCAAATTTCGATTCGGTAGCTTCTAAATGGACACTTACAAGTTTAAATGGTGCTGTGCTCAAAAGCTCATCGGTGTATAACACTACGGCAATTGTTGATATTAGCGATTTGCCAAATGGCATATATCTTCTCAATATGCGCTCAGCATCGGAGAATAGCACACACAAAATTGTGAAATACTAACACTCTAAATGGATGATAATATGGGCTTGCAGGTTAAAAAAATGAATTTTTTTAGCAAATAATTTGATTAGTCGACAAAAAAGCGTTTAATTTGTATTTCGAAATAATTATCAATGTTTTCGTATTAAATTGCAATCAGTAAAATAGTAAATAATACATTATCAATGAAAAGCTTAATAACAAATCTTGGTCCTATTATCATGCTTATTGGCGTAGCAATATTGGCCGTTTATTTTTTCACAAATTCACATTCGAATAATTATTTAATTTCGGCTGGAGTTTTATTAATAGTTGGTTTTTTTGCTCACATTATTTTAAATAAATCGATTAAATAAACTTAATCAATTTATCAAACAAAAAAAAGAGACTGTCTTCTATAAGATAGTCTCTTTTTTTGTTTGTAGCCCTGAGGTTTGTTTTCTAATTTTTCCACACCACACAGCGCATCGAATCCTTTGCGCATATCAACAAACTCACGGAGATAGTAGTAATTTACGACACCATCGATGTTGTTTTTTTTATATTTTAACAAACAATACAGCTTGCTGTAAGAATATGTAAAAAACAATATTTTCTACAAGGATTTGTAGTTATTGCTACTAGAAACTGTGAAAAATGCTACAAAATGCTGCTGTTTAGCTAATTTATTTTCTAAAAGATGTAAAATATTTACGTTTTGGCAAATATTTTTACGTTTTGGCAATGTTTAGATTAATAAACTTACTAAATTTGAATCCAAAAATCTAATCGCAACGAAGAATGTTATTTTTAACTAAACAAAATGTGAATTTATGTAACAATTTTTTGTGAGTTTACTTTAAATCGAAAAGATAAGATAGAATTTTGCATTGCAATAAAAATAAATAATAGTATGAAAAAGATAATTTCATTGTGCATTTCTTTAAGTATTTTTTTAAGTATACAAGCAGCAGCACCAACCATTACTTCTTTTTCGCCTACCTCAGGGGTAGTAGGCGCCGTAATATACATTAACGGAACAGGCTTTAGCACAACTCTTACTAATAACATTGTTTATTTTGGCCCTGTAAAAGCAACAATAAGTGCAGCCACTACAATAAAACTTACTGTAAATGTCCCATCAGGTTCAGCATACGCACCAATAACAGTTCTGAATACAGTAACAGGACTTTCTGTAAGTAGCAGCAAAAACTTCACGACGTCTTTCAGCCCAGCAAAAGGCAGTATTTTAGCAATAGATTTTGCAGCCAAGAAAAATTATAGTATCAGTAGTTATCCTCAGGAGCTAGAATTGGCCGATTTTGATGTGGATGGTAAATCAGATATTGCGGTTTCGTGTGGCAATGGGAGTGGTTTTGTTTCTGTATATAGAAATACTGGAAGTATAAATGTGATAAATTTTGACAATGAACAAAAAGTTAATTTACCTGCATATCCGAATAAATTATCTGTTGGTGATATAGATGGCGATGGTAAAATTGACATTATAGTCCCAAATTCATTTGGAATGGATAATTTCATAAGTATTTTAAGAAATACGAGTTCATCTGGGGCTATTTCATTTGCAACTTACTTTAATCTTACGCTATCCATGGCTATATCAAAAGTTTTTGTAAGTGATATTGATATGGATGGTAAACCCGATCTGTTATTCCTTGGTAGTGGCAAAATAAGTTGTTTCCGAAATACGAGTACTCCTGGTAATTTAAGTTTTGATTCTCAGATAGACCTTACAACAAGTGATTATACTGATTTGTACATTGGGGATATTGATGGAGATAGGAAACCTGATATTTGTTCGAGTAAGAGCAACTCATCTTTAGCTATTCTTATCAATACGAGTACTTTAGGCAGTTTAAGTTTTACTGAGCAAATCTCTTCAATAGGAAACTCAACTGGAACAATTGGAGATATAGATGGGGATGGTAAAGCCGATATCGTATATGGAAGTAGTAATAATATTTCCATTTTACACAATACAAGTACAGTTGGTAGCGTAAGTTTTAATACTAAATCTGATTTTAGCATTAATGGAACTCCTTCTGTTATAAAAATTGGAGATTTAGACGGCGACGGAAAACCGGATTTGGCATCAGCAATTTATAATTCAAATAGTGTTTCAGTTTTAGGAAATACGAGCAGTAGTGGGTCTGTAAGTTTTTCAACTTCACTTAATCTTCCTACAGGTAATGCTCCTACGGCAGTTGTTATTGGGGACTTAAATGGAGATGGCAGACCCGAATTAGCATCATCGAACTTTTCAGCAAGAACTTTTTCTGTTTTGTATGCTGCACCAACCATCACTTCTTTTACTCCAACAAGCGCTGGTAGAGGAACTACGGTAACTATTACAGGAACTAACTTTACGGGGACTACAACGGTGATGTTTGGAGCTACGGCTGCAAGTTCATTTATAGTAGTGAACTCTACAACCATTACTGCCGTGGTAGGTTCCGGTAGTACTGGGTTAATTAGTGTTACCACAGACGGCGGAACAGCAACCAGTGCAGATACATTTACTTGGGTGGCAAACCCTATTACCGTTACAAACCCAACCAATACTACTCCTAATTTAGCGCCAGATTATCCTACTTTAGTATCTGCCATCGCGGCTATAAATAGCATTACCGCCATGAGTGGACCTGTGATTTTTAATGTGGCGGCTAATTACACCGAAACTGCTCCTACTGGCGGTTACATGTTGGGTAATGCAACACTTAATGCGCTTACTTCGAACACCAAAACAATTACTTTTAGGAAAACGGGCACGGGTTCCAATCCATTAATTTCTGCATTTACCGGAACGGGCACTATGGATGGTATTTTTATAATTCAAGGGGCAGATAATATTGTTATTGATGGTATTGACTTACATGAAAATGCAATAAATACCGATGCTACTAAGCAAATGGAGTGGGGATACGCTCTACTAAAACGAAACGAATTGGATGGTGCGCAAAATATAGCAATTAGCAACGCTACAATTACATTAAATAAAACCAATGTTAATTCGAAAGGAATATATGGAGCAAACCACACCCCGAACTCAACAACCGAGCTTGTTATTAGTTCAACTACCGGTATCAATTCAACAATCAAAATAAATGCTTGTGTGGTTACAAATTGTTATAACCCAATTTATGTAGCCGGATATAGCGTAAGTGCTTATAATGATACTGATATTGAAATAGGAAGAACTGCCGGAAATACGATTACAAATTTCGGAAATTCGAATAATTCTTGTGTTGGTATTTCATTAGATGGACAAAAAAATAGTCGAGTTGAAAATAATACCATAACAACTCTTTGTGAAATATCAGGTGATTTAGCTGGAATTGCATTTAAAAATAAATGTAGTGGGGATGTTAAAATTTATAACAATACGGTTTCAATTTCATCCAATGATTTGCCCCTATCTTTAGGAGGTATTCTAACTGCTGGTACATATACTTCTATTGATATTCAGAATAATGTGATTGAAAATTGCAACTTCCCAAATGCAGAAGGTAATATCTTTATGGGGCTTGGTGGCGAAGTGAATGGACCGATGAATATTGTTGGAAATAGGATTTCTGGAAATATTATTGGACAATTGAATTCAACATTTGATGGCAATTTTTTTGTGATTTACCACGTAGATAATACTGTTGCCGAATCTAATATAAGTTCAAATACAGTGAGAGACAATATCGTGTATGGCAATACAACGATATTCGCAGGAATCGTAAATATTGTTAATGACAGGCAAATTATAGACGGAAATTTAATTTACAACAACTCAATACACGGTACTGCTAATGGTAGTGATTTTTATGGAATTTATTCCGAAGGCACGTCTTTAGCTCTAAAGGATAGGATTTCGAATAATGCTATTTACTCCAATAATGCTAAAAATTTAATTTCTGGAATTATGGTGGGTGGAATTGGCGGAAAAGAGTTGTTGAAAAATAAAATTTATAATTTGAATGCCAATTCCTCAACGGGTGTTGTTAATGGAATTAATTTGATTGGAGGTATTGATACTAATATTTACAATAACCTTATTGGAAACTTAAATGCCCCTACAGCCAATAGTACTGAAACTTCTGTACGAGGAATTAATATAGAGGCGGGCGATGCAACTTCTATTTTTTATAATACAATTAATTTAAACTCAACGAGCACTGGTGGTAATTTTAGTACTGCCGCCATTAAAGCAAACACAGCAGTTGTGTTGGAAATGCGAAATAATATTCTTGTAAACACATCAACTGCTAAAGGCACAGGCAAAACAAGTGCATTAGAGTTCACTGACAATACATTAACTAATTTTTCGAACACATCAAACAATAACTTGTATTATGCGGGCACACCAAGCGCTTCCAAAGTTATCATGTACGATGGCACTAACGCATACCAAACACTTGCCGCATATCGCACAGCACTTGGCGACTCGCGTGAGTCGGCAGCTATTAGCGAAATGCCTATTTGGTTGAGTACAGATGGAACAAATGCAAATTTTCTTCATATTAACGGGGCATTGGCTACGGAAATATATGGCGGTGGAGTCTCTATTCCCTATTATACCGACGATTACGATGGAAATACCCGAAAAGCAACTCCAGATATCGGAGCCGACGAATTTGAAGCAATAAGTATTAGTAATTTATCTGCCACCAATATCAAACTTACCACAGTTACACTTGGCGCCACTATTTCTCCGGATAATGAGCAAGTTATTGATAGGGGAATTTGTTGGAGTAATAATGCAGGTGTTGCTATTACAGATAATAAAACTTCTGCTGGAGGCACTACGGGTGGTGCATTTACAGTAAACATAAGCGATTTAACACGAAGTGAAACCTATTACTTTAGAGGATATGTTGTAAAGTTAAATAATGAAACCGTTTTATCCGATGAGGTCAGTTTTTCGAATGTGCCTATTTTTACAGGCACTGGTTATTGGGATAATCCTGCAAGATGGAATGTACAGGAAATACCAGGAGCTTTAACTCCTTACGGGTATTTAGATAGCCCTATTATAAATGGAAATTGTACTTTGTCTTTGTCGTATAGTCCAAACTGGGGCTGTGTTAATTTAACAATTAATACAGGTGCAAAATTAATAATAAAACCAGAGCACAATTTAGCTGTTAGTGGTTTAATTACAAATAATGCTGGTGCCGAAGGTCTAGTAATTCAATCCGAACCTTCAATGGCAAATGCTTCAATCTACTTTGCGTCAGGCACACCAAGAGCTACTGTAGAAATGTACTCAAAGGCCTCTTGGGATTTAACTAAACCTACGGGAAGTAAATATAGTTGGCAGTTTTTTGGAATTCCAGTTAAAACCTTATCGTATTCGAGTTCTTTTAGCAATTGCTATGTGCGAAAATATGATGAAACATCAATTGACGATTTGGGACTTTGGGATTTACTAAGTACAAATTCGGTATTAACTTCGGGTACTGGTTATGAAGTTGTTCAACAAAGTGCTAAAAAATATCAGTTTGTTGGTGAGTTAACGAATGAAGATTTTTCGCGAACGCTCGCACATACTGCAAATGGTATTTTTGCCGGACAGCATATTTTTGCGAATCCTTATACAACAAGTATCTATATTGGTGATATTGGATTTGGAGCGAATACTGAACAATCGGTATACTTGTTTAACACCGGAACTTATAACCAATGGAGAAATGTAGAGAATGTAAACTACGATGATACAACTACTGTGGCTGGGCAATATACCGTTTCAACACCAAATACACTTGGAGAGTTAGGAGTACCAACTTCAATTCCTTCCATGCAAGGATTTCTCGTAAAAACTCAGAATAGCTTGCCTGGTTCTATCAATATTTCGTATGCTAGTACAATTTCAAATTTTGAATTTCAACGTGCTCGTGGCAATAAAGTGGCTGATTCGCCATCCAATAAAGTTATAACAAGAATTGATTTAAAGGGCAGTCGTTATGCCGATTGTGTGTGGATATTCTCCGATTCGGCTTGTACGCGTAAATTCGATAATGGCTGGGATGGTTATAAAATGAAAGGTGCACCTACAAATTTACAACTGTATGCCACCGAAGCCGATGGCGATTATCAAATAGATGCTGTTAAGGATATAAACGAAACTTATCTCGCGTTTCAGGCAGGTCAGGATACAGTTTTTAAACTTACATTTACAAATAAAAATTTGGAAACACGTTATGCAGGTATTTATTTAGTCGATTTGGTTACCAATCAAATGGTTGATGTGTCGGCTAGCGGTTCCGAATATCATTTTAAAGCTTACAATACGCCAGAGCCCACGGTTCGTTTTAAAATAGTAACAAAACCAAGCAGTATAAGCACAGCTACTAACAAGGCATTGAAAGTGTTCAGCACAAAAGAAGTGCTTGTAATTAATAATCAAAGTAGCCTTGCGGGTAATTTTGAACTGTACAGTGTCGCTGGTTCGCTTGTGAAAACGGGTGTTTTTGCAACAAATGGAATGACATCAATCGCCACAAAAGGCTTACCAACAGGAGCTTATATTGTAAAAGCTATGACTTCGGGCGAAAAAGTAACTGAAAGGGTAATTATCAACTAAAAAACAAAAGGGCATTGCCTTACGGCTGCCCTTTACTCATCGTCCTCCATGTCCAAGAAAATCGGCTCAAAAAAATCGTCTATATCGCGGCGGTCTTTTTTGGTTGGTCTTCCGGTGCCTCTATCTCGGTTGTTTTCGGCAGCTATGCGAGCCAATTCAACCAATTCGAGCTGGTCGGGAGTGGTTACATTTTCAATAAATCCAACAACTAATTTTGCATTCATTCGATTTTCGGCAAGAGCCAGTACTTTAAACGAATACAAAACGGGATTACGCTTAATGCCAATCACATCGCCCACTTTCACGTTGCGCGATGGTTTTACCTGCACACCACCAATTAGCACTTTGCCTTTTTTGCAAGCCTCCGACGCTATCGAACGCGTTTTATAAATACGCACCGCCCATAACCACTTATCTATTCGTACTTCCGACATAGCTTTTTACTTTATAAACTTTACAAACTTTATAAACCTTACAAACTAATTCATTTCCCATTGTATTGTGTCATAGTGAGTTGCATACCAGCCAAGCAAAAGCTTTTGATAATTTCGGCACATTTTTCGGCACGTTCGGGTAATTTTGTCGCTTGTTCGGCTGTCCATTTGCCTAATACATATTCAATTTGACGGCCTTTGGCAAAATCGCTTCCAACACCAAATCGTAAACGTGCATAATCGGAATGTCCTAAAATCTCCTGAATATTTTTCAACCCATTATGCCCTGCATCTGAGCCTTTGGGTTTTAACCGTAATGTTCCAAAAGGCAACGCAATATCGTCGACTATTACTAACACATTTTCGATAGCAATGTTTTCTTTTTGAATCCAATAACGCAAAGCATTTCCACTCAAATTCATAAATGTGGAGGGTTTAAGCAGTAGCAAAGTGCGTCCTTTGAGTTTTACTTCGGCAGTTTCGCCATAACGGTTATTGCCAAAAAAAACATTGGACGCTTCGGCGAAAGCGTCCAATATTGTAAATCCTATGTTGTGGCGAGTATTGTGGTATTCGTTACCAATATTACCCAATCCTACAATCAAGTACTTCATTCTTAGTAAATTTGAAAATTTGGGAATTTGAAAATTTGAAAATTAATATCCTAAGTAGATAGCGAGTAAAAATTTTACTTCTTAATTTCGAATAAACAAATCCAAAAAACTATGAATTATTTTTTTGTTGCAGCAGCTGCGGCAGCACCACGAGCAGCTCTTGTCAATTTAACCTGACAAACAACAGCGTTTTTGGCATTTAATATTTCTAAATTTTCGACCGATACAGCAGCCACCTGAATTGTTTTACCCAAACCAAGTTCGGTAACATTTAACGTAATGCATTCAGGGATTTGTGTATAAAGTCCTTTTACTTTCAGTTTACGCATTTCGAGCGCCAATTTACCCCCAGCTTTCACACCTTCGGCTAATCCTTCGAGTTTAACAGGAATTTCAACAATTACTGGTTTTGTTTCGTTTAGTTCCAAAAAGTCGATGTGCAAAACTTTATCAGTTACAGGGTGAAACTGCAATGCTTTCATAATCGCTTTGCATTTAGCACCATCAACGTCTAAGTCAACCACAAATACTTCGGGCGAATAAACAAGTTTACGCAAATCACTTACAGTAGTTGTAAAGTGGGTGTTCGAAGCACCGCCGTAAAGCACGCAAGGTACGTTTTCGGATACGCGTTCAGCTTTCGAAGCTTTTTTTCCAAGGTCTGTACGTACAGTACCTTTTAATTCAAATGATTTCATTTTTAAAAAATTTTGTTTGTGTTACTCAAAATTTAAGCCTTTATATATTAAGTGATTAGTGGCCTAATTTCCCATCACACTTTCTTTTGCAAAAAAGTGGCACAAAGATACTATTTTTTTTTATAAACACAAAAAAGGAATACCGACGTGCGATATTCCTTTTATATAATAAGATAAACTGCTGAAAATTAATTAATAGCAGATGCCAAATCGGCGCCAGCTTTAAATTTAGCAACTTTTTTAGCCTCAATTGTGATTGCCTCTTTTGTAGCGGGGTTAATACCCGAGCGAGCCGAGCGAGCTGCTACCGAGAAAGTACCGAAACCTACTAAACTAACTTTGTCGCCTGCAACTAATGCATCCGAAACACTTTTAACTACTGCATCGAGTGCCTTTTTAGCATCAACTTTGCTTAAACCTGCTTCAGCAGCAATAGCACTGATTAATTCTGCTTTGTTCATAATTCTTTTTTTTGGGGGAATAAATGGTGTTTAAAACTATATGCTTACAATTTGATTTGCAAATGTAATGTTTTGATTATAAATGACAAACAAAAAAAGAACTTTTTTTTTATATTTTTTTCATAAACTCAAAAAATATGTTAGAAAACATAATATTGCCCACAAATTTAGTACTTTTGTCTTCTTATTCTATTCATTTTAAATTGGTTTAAGCAGAATAGTTCTGACTCATAGCGTAATAAAAAAATATTTTGTCATGTTTAATAGAAATTCATTTTTAGATAGTATTCCACCCGTTGTTAAAAATTTATTAGCCATAAATATTATTTTATGGTTAGCCACTTTGGTTCTTCCTGGTTTTTTGAGGCGGTGGGGTATCGATGCCGACCTTACTGATATTCTCGGAATGCATTATTGGGCATCCGAAAAATTCAATCCCGCTCAGCTACTTACGTATATTTTTATGCACGGTGGTTTTAATCATTTATTCTTTAATATGTTCGCCGTATATATGTTTGGTAGTGCGCTCGAAAATCTGTGGGGTCCGCGCAAGTTCCTAACATACTATTTAATTACCGGATTAGGAGCGGGCATTGTGCAACAACTTTTTTGGACTGTTGAATATCAAAGTCTTATAAATGCGATGAACCTAGCAATCGAATCTAATTCGGGAAGCTTATTAGTGCCTTTCGAAGGTGAATTGATGAAGTATTTTCGCATTACTGGGTTGGCTGGTTTCGATACTGCTTCGATAATCGAAATGAAGGAAATGTTCTTAAATTTGCCTGTAACCGTTGGTGCATCGGGTTCGGTATTTGGTTTGCTGCTTGCCTTTGGCTGGCTTTTCCCCGAAACGCGTTTGATGATGCTCTTTATTCCAGTGCCAATAAAAGCGCGCATTTTTGTAGCTATTTATGGCGTTGTAGAGTTGTTTCTCGGCGTTGCTAATTTCTCTGGCGATAATGTGGCGCATTTTGCCCATTTAGGCGGTATGCTGTTTGGCGTTATTATGATATTATTGTGGAAAAAGAAAAATACACTTTATAGTTGAAATGTACTGCCCCAAATCCGTCAGCTGACGGAGCTTAAAGAGCGGTATTCGAAGTAATTTACAACTATTGAAATGATTAAAATTTAAGAGACGAAGCTAACTACACATCTCCGTCAGCTGACGGACTTGGGGCAGATAATTATAATTGAAAAATGAAATTTATAGAAATTATTAAACAGAAATTTAGCGAAGGCGATGCACTAATTCGGCTCATTTTTATTAATGTAGCTGTGTTTGTTGTTTTACAAACAGTGAATATTTTATTTTTGCTTTTTAATCATTCGCTATCGTGGTCGAGCGAATTTTTAGCCGCTCCAGCCAATTTTGTGTATCTCATTCAAAAACCTTGGACGGTAATAACTTACATGTTTTTGCACGAAGGTTTGTTTCATATTTTGTTCAACATGTTTGCACTCTACTGGTTTGGCAAACTATTTATGATGTATTTTTCGCAAAAGCATCTGGTGGCGCTCTACATTATTGGTGGAATTATGGGCTACGTGTTTTTTGCTGGAGCATATAATGTGTTTCCATATTTTCAAAATGCTATTGATAGTAGCGTTATTTTGGGGGCTTCGGGGTCTATTATGGCCATTATTTTGGCAGTAGCTACCAAATCGCCCGATATGGAAATGCGTATGCTGTTTATTGGCAACATTAAGCTAAAATACATTGCTATTTTTACGGTACTTACAAGCTTTTTTGGAATTACGTCGAATAATGCCGGAGGCGAAATTGCCCACTTGGGTGGAGCTTTGACAGGTTATATTTTTATTGTATCTTTGCGGCAAGGAAGGGATATTACGGCAGGGCTCAACAAAGTAATTAGCTTTATTTTCGATCTTTTTAAACCTCGAAAACTGAAAGTTAAGAAAAATGCTAACTATTCGGGGAGCAAAATGTCGGATGCCGAGTATAACCAACACAAAGTGAATCGCATGAAAGAAATCGACCGCATTTTGGATAAAATAAAGGCTTCGGGCTACGAAAGCCTTTCGGCAGATGAAAAAAAACGGTTGTTTGAGAATAATAAATAGAGGTAAGAGGTAAGAAGTAAGAGGTAAGAAGTAAGAGATAAGAAGTAAGAATTTGAAAATATAAATTTGAAATGTTCGGTCGGATATTAGTAAAAGGAACCATGTTGCTGGCAAATTTAGCTGTCGCTGCTTTGCTTATTGTAACTGTGCTTGCTTCTAATATTAGCCCCGAAAAAATCTCAATCCTTGCACTCACCACATTAATTTTCCCACTCACTATTGTTTTAAATTTATTTTTCGTTGCTTTTTGGCTTTTTGCCCGCAAATGGCAATTTTTAATTTCTTTTCTATTATTGATTTTCTTTTCGGAGCAAATAAGCACAAGCATCCCCATTCATTTTAGAGAGAAAAAACTCGAACCATCAACAAATTCAATTAAAATTATGAGCTATAACACCATGCTGTTTGCTCATATACAAAAACATACATCCAGCAATCCCAACAAAATTATCAAACACATTCTCGATTCGGATGCCGATATTGTTTGTTTGCAGGAATATGCTGTTAGTCCCAAAAAGAAAAGTGATTACCTTACTCAAGCCGATATTTACCGTATTTTCAAAAAATATCCTTACAAGCATATTGAACTTCGACCAAGCGAAAATTGGAAACGTTCGGGTATTGCTACATTCTCGAAATATCCGATTATCAATACCAAAAAATTTTCGAGTAAAGCCGATTATGGGGTTTCCATTTATACTGATATTGTTGTTGGAACTGATACTGTGAGGCTTTTCAATAACCATTTGGAATCGAACCGCTTAACCGAACGTGACCGTCATTTGCCAATAGATTTGAAAGAAGATTTTAACTCTGATAAACTTACAGGTACAACCAAACAACTTTCGCGAAAATTATTTATTGCCTACAAAAGGCGGGCAAAACAAGCCGATAATATTGCTTTGGAAATAAAAAAATCGCCTTACAAAGTGTTAGTTTGTGGCGATTTTAATGATGTGCCAGCCTCCTACACTTATTCTACTATTCGAGGCAACTTGACTGATGCATTCTCCACAACTGGATTGGGTTTGGGGTTGACGCTTAATTTATCCATTTATCGCTTTCGCATCGATTATATTTTGTACGACGAACGCTTTTTTAGTTCAAGCAAACTAATTATCGACAAAGTAAAGTATTCCGACCATTACCCTATTCATACAAAAATTAGTTTTAAACAAAAATCATAAATATTTTAAAAACAAGCAATTATGAGCACTCCAGCAAACTTGAAGTACACAAAAGACCACGAATGGATTCGCGTTGAAGGCGAAGTAGCCTATGTTGGCATAACCGATTACGCCCAAAGCGAATTGGGTGAAATTATTTTCGTTGAAGTTGAAACAGTTGGCGAAACTTTGGAAGAAGGTGAAGTTTTTGGAACTGTGGAAGCTGTAAAAACTGTTTCTGAATTGTTTTTACCCGTAGCAGGCGAAATAGTTGAATTTAACAGCGAACTCACCGATAAACCAGAATTAGTAAACGAAGATCCTTATGGAAAAGGCTGGTTGGTAAAAATAACAGTAAGCGATGCTTCGCAATTTGATGGACTGCTGTCGGCTGAGGCATACGATAGCTTAATCGGTTAATTATATTTGTGAATATGACACCAAAAGTAAGTATTATAATGGGCAGCACGTCCGACCTTCCGGTTATGGAAAAAGCAGCTGCACTTTTGAATGAATTTGAAATTCCGTTCGAAATGAATGCTTTGTCGGCACACCGTACGCCTTCCGAAGTGGAAAAATTTGCCAAAAATGCTCGTGCAAACGGCATCGAAGTAATAATTGCAGCAGCAGGTATGGCCGCACATCTGCCCGGAGTTATTGCCTCGATGACAACTATTCCTGTAATTGGCGTACCGATTAATGCGAGTCTCGATGGTATGGATGCGCTTTTGGCAATTGTGCAAATGCCTCCAGGCATTCCAGTAGCAACTGTGGGCATAAATGGCGCTCTGAATGCTGGTATTTTAGCGGTTCAAATGCTTGCAGTGGGAAATCCAGAAGTTCAGAGTAAATTAACAAATTACAAAGAAAATCTCAAGAAAAAAATGGTAGAAGCTAACGAAGAATTAGCAAAGGTAAAGTATAAATTTAAAACAAATTAAAACCACTTTTTTCAATTGGATGTTTGGATGGAAATTTGTATCTTTGTGCTCTTATCAAGGCATTTTTACTTTCAATTTGAATTTACAACACATAAATAAATAACAAAATGCAAACTATTGACAATTTTAATTTCGCTGGACAAAAAGCTTTTGTTCGTGTCGACTTTAACGTTCCGTTGAACGAAAATTCTGAAATTACCGACGACACCCGCATTCGTGCTGCCATGCCTACACTCAAAAAAATCTTAAATGATGGTGGAAGTTTGATTATTGCTTCGCACATGGGGCGTCCGAAAAAAAATCCAGATTTGAAGTATTCTTTGAAATCAATTATTGCTCGGGTAAGCGAATTGCTCGGCACTGATGTTCAGTTTGCTTCGGACTGTGCCAACGACGAAACATCTAAATTAGCATCCGAACTCAAAGCAGGTGAAGTATTATTGCTCGAAAATCTTCGCTTTTATG
The DNA here is from genome assembly GCA_020049335.1 of Paludibacter sp. Taxonomy (GTDB): domain Bacteria; phylum Bacteroidota; class Bacteroidia; order Bacteroidales; family Paludibacteraceae; genus Paludibacter. Next base: position 25,007 of record JAIFKX010000183.1, read on the forward strand.
CCGAGGAAGAAGGCAAACCACGTGGCGAATTTGCCAATGACGAGGAAAAAGCAGCTGCTAAAAAAGAAATAAAAGAAAGTCAGAAAGCATTCACAGCTAAATTGGCTTCGTATGCTACTTGCTATGTGAACGACGCTTTTGGTACTGCACATCGTGCACATGCTTCTACGGCATTAATTGCAAAATATTTCGACGAAAATAGCAAAATGTTCGGCTACCTTATGGAAAAGGAAGTGATTGCTGTACAAAAAGTTATGACTGATACGGCTCGTCCGTTTACAGCTATTATGGGCGGTTCAAAAGTATCGTCGAAAATAGAAATAATCGAAAACTTACTTTCAAAAGTAGATAACCTGATTATTGCAGGTGGAATGACCTACACCTTTACGAAAGCATTGGGTGGCAAAATTGGTGATTCTATTTGCGAAGACGATAAATTAGATTTAGCATTGGAATTGTTGGACAAAGCAAAGAAAAATGGTGTAAGTATTATTCTTGCCGATGATGCAAAAATTGCAGACTCTTTCAGCAACGATGCCAACACTCAATTTGTAAACGTAAACGAAATTCCTGATGGTTGGGAAGGATTGGATATTGGTCCAAAAACAGAAGCGAAATTTGCCGAAGTTATTAAAAATTCGAAAACCATTCTTTGGAATGGCCCTACCGGTGTTTTCGAATTCGAGAACTTTACAAGTGGCTCGCGTGCAGTAGGCAATGCTATTGTAGCAGCTACCAAATTGGGCGCTTTCTCACTTGTTGGTGGTGGCGATTCAGTAGCCTGCGTCAACAAATTTGGCATTGCCGACCAAGTTTCGTATGTATCAACAGGTGGTGGTGCTTTACTTGAAGCAATCGAAGGTCGCGTACTTCCTGGCATTGAAGCCATTAGAGGTTACTAATTTGTAAATAAATATATTCAACAACCTGAATTCGGCTGTCGGTCGCTTTCAGGTTGTTTGTTTTAAAAAAAATAATTAACCTGATGAAACAGCCTGATAGTCGCATCAATTATCAGTTTTTATTTCATGTGCTCCCCAATCCAATTTTGCTTGTTGATCAGATGGGTATTTTAGTGGACCTTAATGCGTCGGCAAGTGATCAGTTTGAAACAATAGTAGTGGGCGAAAAGATTGAAAATCTATTTATTGATGTAAAATACTTCAAAGCCAAACTATTAGAATTACGTCAGTATCATAAAGTTATCTCCGATAAAGCTATTTTTAAAACAAGAGGAAATGAAGTTCAATCATTCGAATTCAAATTAACTATTCTGTCCGAAAGCAATGATTTATTCGTTCTGTGCCTGAATCATTTAGATACTAAAAACGAATTATTAAAGTTAGAAATAGAACAAACATTCAGTGCCGAACTCCATACATTAAAGCCCTACCTAAACAAAACGGGCAAAGAATTGATAGAAAGAAAAATTGAGGCAAAAAAGTTAAGTGTCTTTTTTGAATCAGAAATAACACAAACAAACACGAAAGAATTTATTGATAACCGTTTTAAAATTGAAATTGCAAAACAATTTCCTCAATTTTCGGATTTAGAACTTAATATTGCATACCTTCTTAGTGTCGATGCCTCTATAAAGCAAATTGCAACTATCTGTAATAAAAGTGCAAATGCCACTCGAGTATTAGTACACCGCATGATTAAAAAAACAAGTTTTAAAAATAAAACCGATTTCTCGAATCTGTTAAAATCAAAATGTTAATAGCACTAAATGTATGAAAATCAAATTATTATTATTTGCGCTTGCCCTTTTTCAACTTACTGTAACTGCACAGAAGACGAATCTTTTTGCCTCTGAAAACAACAACAAATGGTATATCGAACTTACAAACAAAAGTATTAACCCGCAGGATGTTTTTAGTTTCAACAATGGAATTTTGATAGTAGGAAAAGCAACTCCGGGTTATATCCGCACCAAAAAAGCATACAAGAATTACACATTAAACGTTGAATGGCGTTGGACTAAAAAATTGGGAAATAGTGGTGTGCTACTGCATATTCAGAAAAACGATACCGTTTGGCCAGTGTGTTATCAGGTGCAACAGCGAGCCGATGCTGCAGGTGACATTATTTGTATGAATGGTTTCTGGGCAAAAGAATGTACGGATAAAGTGAAATTTACAGTACCTAAAATGCAAGCGTCGAACGAAAGAGCACTTGGCGAATGGAATTCGATGGAAGTAATAAGTAAAAATGGAACGCTAACAGTTAAAATCAATAATTTACTTCAAAATAAAATAACAGGCCTGACGAAAAAGAAGGGTTTTATTGGCTTTCAGTGCGAAGGGACAGAAATGGAGTTTCGGAAATTGATAATAAAATGAAATAGAATAATCGAATTACAACCGTCTGCCCAATCGGTACATCATCTCCGCTTTCCAGCTTGCGAAATCGCCCAATTGAATATGTGAGCGCGCCTCGCCCATTAGCCAAAGATAGAATGCGAGGTTGTGAATAGAGGCAATTTGTAGTGCCAAATACTCTTTGCTGATAAATAAATGGCGCAAATAAGCTTTAGTGTAAGCATGATCCACATACGAAGTGCCAAATTCGTCGACGGGCGAAAAATCGTTTTTCCACTTCTCGTTTTTCATATTCATAATGCCTTGCGAAGTAAAAAGCATTGCATTTCGACCATTGCGAGTAGGCATCACACAATCGAACATATCCACACCACGTTCAATGCCTTCGAGCAAATTTTGTGGTGTGCCAACACCCATCAAGTATCGCGGTTTGTCGTGTGGTAAAATTTCGTTTACAACTTCTATCATTTCGTACATTTTTTCGGCAGGTTCGCCTACTGCCAATCCACCAATTGCATTTCCTTCGCGATTTTGCGAAGCAATAAATTCAGCCGATTGTCGACGCAAATCGGGATAGACACAGCCCTGAACAATGGGGAAAAATGTTTGCGAATAGCCATATTTTGGCTCTGTGGCATCGAAATGCTTTGTGCCGCGGTCCAGCCAGCGATGCGTAAGCTCCATCGATTTTTTGGCATAATTGTAATCGGCATCCCCAGGCGTGCATTCGTCGAAAGCCATAATAATATCTGCGCCTATCGACCGTTGAATATCAACCGTACGTTCGGGTGTAAATAAATGTTTACTGCCGTCGATGTGCGACCGAAATGTAGCTCCTTCTTCTTTCAATTTCCGATTTGCCGAAAGCGAAAATACCTGATAACCACCACTATCAGTCAGAATAGGACGGTCCCAACCATTGAATTTATGCAAACCTCCAGCTTGTTCTAAAATTTCGATGCCCGGACGCAAAAACAAATGATAGGTATTGCCCAAAATAATTTGCGCTTTGATATCTTCTTTTAACTCTTTAAAATGAACGGCTTTAACCGATGCAACTGTGCCCACCGGCATAAAAATTGGTGTCTGAATCTTGCCGTGATCAGTAGTTATTTCTCCTGCACGAGCATTCGAATTTGGGTCGGTATGTTGAAGTTCGAAAGTCATTTTGTTGATGTGATAATGTGAAGATATGGTGATGTGGTGATGTGGCAATATGATAATTTAATAATGAGCCCCGATAGCCATTGAAAGTGGTGATAAAACAAATCAACTAATTAACCGATGAACCAATTAACTAACTGTCCGAATAAAATTCTCGAGAATTTTTTGTCCAGCATCGCCCGATTTTTCGGGGTGAAATTGTACCGCATAAAAGTTGTCTTTTCGAATGGCAGAGCTATATTCAATTACATAATCAGTTTTAGCAATAGCTTCATCGCAATTTTCTACGTAATAGCTATGTACAAAATACATATAGGCCTCTTCGGGCACATCAGACAGCAAATCTGTTTTTAATTGAGTGATATTATTCCAACCAATTTGTGGTACTTTAAATCCGGCGTTGGGAAACAATCGCACTTTTTGATCAAAAATACCCAGACATTCGGTATTGTTTTCTTCCGAAAAGGAGCACATTAATTGCATTCCAAGGCAAATGCCCAATACGGGTTGTTTCAAACTTTTTATTAGCGTGTCGAGTCCTTTGCTTTTCAAATAGGCCATTGCCGAAGAAGCTTCGCCAACACCAGGGAAAATCACTTTGTCGGCATCACGAATCTCGTCATGGTTGTCGGTAACAACTGCCTCTATACCAATGCGTTCGAGTGCAAAAAGCACTGAGCGAATATTACCTGCATTGTATTTTATAATTACTACTTTCATTTTTTTTTAAAGACTACGGACAGCGGACAATGGACAACAGAAAGTCAAAAGACAAAAGTCAAAAGACTCAATAATAACAATTAATAACGCGTAGCAAATAACGCAAAGCAAATAACGCGAAGCCAAATAACGCACGAAGTGCAAATAACAGCGAAGCCAAATAACGCACGAAGTGCAAATAACAGCGAAGCTAAATAACGCACGAAGTGCAAATAACGGCGAAGCCAAATAACGCGAAGCTAAATTATTCTATTTGATGCAGTATCGGGAAAAACAACAGCAGGTTTAAAAGTGCGTGCTTCTTCCATTTCGAGCATGGCAAAAGCCATAATAATTACAATGTCGCCACGTTGCACTTTACGCGCTGCGGCACCATTTATGCAAATAACCCCCGATTTGCGCTCTCCAGGAATAACATAAGTCTCGAAACGCTCGCCATTGTTATTATTTACGATGGCTACTTTTTCGTTGGCAATAATGTTGGCAGCTTCCATCAAATCTTCGTCGATGGTAATGCTTCCAATATAATTCAGGTTCGATTCGGTAATCGAAACGCGATGAATTTTTGATTTTAATACGTGTACAAACATGAATTATGATTTACTATAAACTATCTACTATTTACTATAAACTATCACTAATATCTTATATTGTCGATTAATCGAACTTCGCCACAAAAAACAGCTATACATCCAACACTTGCAACACTCCAATTGTTGATAATTTGCAGTGTATTAGCATCAACTATTTCGAAATATTCGAGTTTCAATTCATCTACTTTTGCAATTTCATTCTCCACCCAATTTTTTAACTCAAGCGGAAGCCTGTTCGTTACCGATTGCTTGCTTTCAAATAATATTTTGGATATGGAGGCAGCAGTTTTACGTTGACTAGTTGTTAGTCGCTCGTTGCGGCTACTCATAGCCAAACCACTTGGTTCGCGAACTATGGGGCAATCGATAATTTGGATATCGAATTCCAATTTTTTAGTCATTAAATGAATAATAGCTAATTGTTGGAAATCTTTTTCGCCAAAATAAGATCTATGCGGTTTTACAAATGTAAATAATTTGCTTACAATTTGCACCACACCATTAAAATGCCCTGGTCGAAATTTACCCTCCATAACGGTGTCAAGTCCTTCGAAATCAAATTCAAAACGGTAGTTTTTTTCGCTTTCAGTATATATTGCGTCAATGCTAGGAGCAAAAATTAAATCGCATCCAGCTTCTTCGAGCAAAAGAGCATCGGCTTCTATGTTACGAGGATATTTTTCGAGGTCACTTGCATTGTTAAACTGTGTAGGGTTGACGAAAATGCTCACTACATTGTAATCGTTTTCTGATACCGAGCGTTTAACCAACTCAATATGACCAGCATGTAAAGCACCCATAGTTGGTACAAAGCCTATCGATTTCATTTTTGAGCGTGCGTTGGCTATTTCGGTTTCAAGTTTTTCAACCGTAGTAACAATTATCATTTATAATTTCCTGTTTTTAAAATTTTAATAACTTTCGAAAATGATATATAATTTGAAAATCGTTGCAAAAGTACAAAAACTAATTTGGATAACTGTTGAGTTTAACATTTAAGTCGATTGAAGAGTACAATTATTAAGGACGTTGTTCCGTTTGTATCTTTTGAAAAGTGGAAAAAAGTATAAAATACTGCTTTTTATTTGATGTTATTTTTGCAGTTAGCTAAAATTTATTACTTTTGCAGTCGCTTTGCAAAGAAACAAAATTTTGAGCAAATGCATGTCCTATAGCTCAGTTGGTTAGTAGCACCTGACTCTCCCGATAGCTATCAGGACAGGGGTTCAAAAAAGCGATATTTTTTTAATAGATTTAGGGCCTATAGCTCAGTTGGTTAGTAGCACCTGACTCTCCCGATAGCTATCGGGACAGGGGTTCAAAAA
>JAIFKX010000150.1 GCA_020049335.1 Paludibacter sp.
GAAATTTATAGTTTTATTTACCTTACTGCTTTTTCCTATTTTGCTATTTTCGGCTACAAAACACACCGTTAGTGGTACCATTACCGATGCTTCGAGTGGCGAAACGTTGATTGGTGCTGGTGTTACAATTAAAGAAATGCCAGGTACAGGTGCAAGTACAAATGCTTACGGCTATTTTTCACTCACTTTATTGAACGGAAAATATACTTTGGTAATTTCGTACCTTGGATACAAGCAGTACGTTCAAACGATTGACCTCACCGAAAACAAAACGCTTCAAATAAAACTCGAGTCCAATTCGCAGCAATTGGATGAAGTAGAAATTACGGCCGTTCGCAAAAATAACAATATTACCTCCAGCGAAATGGGCGTGGAAAAACTCGAAATGCGCGAAATAGCTAAAATACCTGTCCTTTTTGGCGAAGCCGATATAATGAAAAATAAAAAGCGTATTAACTATATTTTTAACTGTAATTTAACCTTAAAATAATTAAATGCTGCAAGATTGTTAAACATTTCCACCTACTTTTGACGTTAAAGAAGTTTACAAATATAAATTCATTTTCTATGCAATTTAATTTATCGAAATTTATAGTTTTATTTACCTTACTGCTTTTTCCTATTTTGCTATTTTCGGCTACAAAACACACCGTTAGTGGCACAATTACCGATGCTTCGACTGGCGAAACGTTGATTGGTGCAGGTGTTACAATTAAAGAAATGCCAGGTACAGGTGCCAGTACAAATGCTTACGGCTATTTTTCACTCACTTTATTGAACGGAAAATATACTTTGGTAATTTCGTACCTTGGTTACAAGGAGTATGTTCAAACGATTGACCTCACCGAAAACAAAACGCTTCAAATAAAACTCGAATCCAATTCGCAGCAATTAGATGAAGTAGAAATTACGGCCGTTCGAAAAAATAACAATATTACCTCCAGCGAAATGGGAGTAGAAAAACTCGAAATGCGCGAAATAGCTAAAATACCTGTCCTTTTTGGCGAAGCCGATATAATGAAAACGCTCAAACTCACTCCAGGCATAAAATCGGTGGGCGAAGGTAGTGGTGGTTTGTATGTGCGTGGTGGAAATAATTCGCAAAACCTCATTTTGTTAGACGAAGCAACCGTTTATAATGCCGACCACCTGCTGGGATTTTTCTCCACTTTCAACAGCGATGCTATAAAGGATGTGCAAATTTTTAAAGGTACAGCACCAGCCGAATATGGTGGTCGAACATCGAGTGTATTAGACATTAAAATGAACGATGGAAATAACCAAAAATATCATGTAGGCGGTGGTATAGGGCTTATTTCGTCGCGATTGAATGCCGAAGGGCCTATCGAAAAAGGCAAAAGCTCTTTTCTTGTTTCGGCGCGCCGCACGTATGCCGATTTGTTTCTCAAACTATCGCCCGACACCTTGATTAATGGTAATCAGCTGTACTTTTACGATCTGAACGCCAAAATGAATTACACTATCAACGACCGAAACCGTATTTACCTTTCGGGCTATTTTGGGCGCGATGTGTTCAAATTTCAGGACCGTTTTGGCATAGATTGGGGAAATGTAACGGGCACTTTGCGCTGGAATCATATTTGGAATCAACGCCTATTTAGCAACACCTCACTCATTTATTCGGATTATAGTTATAAAATTAATATAGAGCAAGATGCGGGTTTTAGTCTCACTTCTATTATACGAAATTGGAACCTAAAACACGAATTTCAATTTTTTATAAATAATAAAAATACACTTTCGTTCGGTATAAATTCTATTTATCATAAAATTATTCCCGGTCAATTGGAACTTACCGATGATTCGCAAATTAATCCTGTTACCTTGCAAGAAAAGTTTGCGATAGATAATGGTTTGTATATCAGCAATGTGTGGAAGCCAACCTACAATTTGAATATCAACTACGGATTGCGCTTGTCGGCCTATCATTTGTTTGGTCCAGGCGATTTTTACACCTACAAAAATGGCGAAGTAAATTCGACAACAACCTACAAAAAGGGTGAAATTGTAAAATCGTATTTCAACCTCGAGCCTCGTTTGAACATTGCCTATATTGTAAACGAAAGTAATTCGCTAAAAGCAAGTTACACCAGAAATACGCAAAACTTGCATCTTATTTCCAATTCAACAGCTTCGACACCAACCGATATTTGGATTTCGTCGAGCAACAATGTGAAACCCGAAATTGGCGATCAAGTGGCTGTGGGCTACTTTACAAATTTTGCAAAAGATAAATACCAATTTAGTGTCGAAACGTATTATCGGTGGATGCAAAACCAAATTGACCTGCGCAACGGAGCTGACATTAATGCCAATGATAAAATTGAAGGGGAGTTGCTTTATGGAAAAGGAAGAGCTTATGGCGTGGAGTTTTTGCTTAAAAAGAAGTATGGCAGCCTTACTGGCTGGATTGGCTACACCTGGTCGCGTACCGAACGCCTAATCGACAATATTAGTAATTACAATTGGTATCCGGCTAGGCAAGATATTACGCACGATGTGTCGGTGGTAGCCATTTACGATTTAAGTAAAAAATGGTCGCTATCGGCTTCGTGGGTATACAACACGGGCAATGCGGTAACTTTTCCGAGTGGAAAATACCAGTTGGATGGCAACACACAATATTATTACACCGAACGCAATGGATATCGAATGCCCGACTATCATCGTTTGGATTTTAGCGCTACATGGAATTTGAAAAAACGCAAAAACTTCGAAAGCAGTCTCAATTTCTCGGTTTATAACGCTTATGGTCAAAAAAATCCATTCTCCATCGACTTCGAACAAGATGTAGACGACCCTACTAAAACAAATGCAGTACTCACTTATCTATTTACTTACGTGCCATCAATTACTTATAATTTTAAATTCTAAGTGCATATAAGTTAATGGACAAATATAATACACCATTATAAAATATTTACCTCACCCTAACCCTCTCCTTGAGGAGAGGGAATTGCGGTCTGCAACTAATAAAATTATACGATATTATTTTATTCCACTTACTTAAATCTCATTTTTCGATGTTTGAAAAATCGCATATTTTAAGTACTTTTGTAGGCGAATTTAAAACTATCCAAAATTATATTTAACATCTATTCCCAGTCTTGTTCCCCTTGAGGGGGTTAGGGGGCTTCACTAATTTATAAATACATGAAAATTCTTCTCCTCGGTTCGGGTGGTCGCGAACATGCATTGGCTTGGAAAATAGCCCAAAGTCCAAAACTCACACAATTATTTATTGCTCCTGGCAACCCTGGAACAGCACAAGTGGGAACTAATTTGCCTTTTGCTGCCGATAATTTTACGGCAATGAAACAAGCGGTGCTCGAAAATTGTATCGATTTGGTATTGGTTGGCCCCGAAGATCCATTGGTGAAAGGTGTTGTCGACTTTTTTGCTGCCGATGCGGCAATAAGTCATATTCCGGTAGTTGGACCCGATAAAGTGGGTGCGCAACTCGAAGGAAGCAAAGATTTTTCGAAGCAATTTATGTTCCGCCACAACATTCCAACTGCGGGTTATCTGAGCGTTACCGCCAACAATCTCGATGAAGGAATTGCTTTTCTGACATCGCTCACAGCACCTTATGTACTTAAAGCTGATGGTTTGGCTGCCGGAAAAGGAGTGCTGATTCTGAACGATTTGGACGAAACCATTTCAGAATTAAAATCTATGCTCGATGGTAAATTTGGCGATGCCAGCAAAACGGTGGTTATCGAAGAATTCCTGTCGGGTATCGAATGTTCCGTTTTTGTAATTACCGACGGAAAAAATTACCAGATTTTGCCCGAAGCCAAAGATTACAAACGTATTGGCGAAGGCGATAAAGGCCTGAATACTGGTGGTATGGGTGCTGTTTCGCCGGTTGCATTTGCCACGCCCGAATTTATGCAAAAAGTGGAAGACCGCATTATTCGCCCAACGGTGGAAGGGCTTTACAGCGAAGGAATTAACTATACCGGCTTTATTTTTTTCGGACTAATAAAAGTAAACGGAGAGCCTGTTACCATCGAATACAACGCGCGTATGGGCGATCCCGAAACTGAAGTGGTTATGCTTCGTTTGAAATCGGATTTGGTTGATTTGTTAGAGGGTGTAGCGCAAAAAAACTTAAACACACGTACCGTTGAAATTGACGAACGCGCTGCTGTTACGGTGATGCTAGTTTCGGGTGGGTATCCAGAAGAATACGAAAAAGGCAAAGAAATTAGCGGACTGGATAGGGTTGAAAACAGCATTGTTTTTCATGCAGGAACGGCTACTAAAGATGGTAAAATTGTAACTAATGGTGGTCGTGTAATTGCAGTAAGCTCGTATGGAGCCAACAAAGATGAAGCCTTGGCACAATCGTTTAAAAACTCCCGAATAATCAATTACGACAAAAAATACTTCCGCAGCGATATTGGTTTTGATTTGTAAAAAGCACCAATTTAGAAACTAATTACTGTAGGTAACAAATTATAAATAAATACATGTTCATAGCCAGCAAATTAAAAAAAGAAAATATATGCGAATACCTGCTTTACATGTGGCAAGTAGAAGATATGTTGCGTGCATTTGAATTGGATATTGAGATACTGAACGATGAAATTATATCGGTTTATCCATTCGAAAAAGAGGAGGAACGCAAATCGCTTTACGAATGGTACGAAAGTTTGGTTGACATGATGCGCATGGAAAATGTGCAGGCAAAAGGACATTTACAACTCAACAAAAATGTAATTATTGACTTGGTCGATTTTCATGAATTAATTATAAAATCGGGACAAGTGCCTGCCTACAACGCAAAGTTTTTTCATGTGTTACCTTTTGTAAATCAGCTCCGTACAAAATCAGAAATTGGATTGACAGATATTGAGTTGTGCTTTAATTTTATGTATGGCATAATGCTTTTGCGCATGAAAAAAGCAGAAATAAAACCCGAAACGACAGAAACTTTAAGCGAGATAAGTAAATTTATGGTGCTTTTGGCCAAAAATTACAAAGCTTTTAAAAACGGAGAACTCGATTTGCAAGCTTGAGAAGACAAAAGACGACGGACAACGGACAACGGACAACGGACAACGGACAACAGATAGTAAATAACACGAAGTAAATAACGGCTTTAGCCAAATAACGCGCAGCAAATAACGGCTTTAGCCAAATAACACGAAGTAAATAACGGCTTTAGCCAAATAACGCGCAGCAAATAACGGCTTTAGCCAAATAACACGAAGTAAATAACGCGCAGCAAATAACGGCTTTAGCCAAATATCACGAAGTAAATAACGGCTTTAGCCAAATAACAAAGATTTTATGAACATACTTGTAACAGGCAGTAATGGCCAATTAGGCAACGAGATACGTGTAGCTTCGGCTGCATTTACAAATTTTAATTACATTTTTACTGATGTCGCTGAATTGGACATTTGTAACAAACAAGCATTGGAAAGTTTTGTAGTGGAAAATGATGTAGATGCCATTTTGAATTGTGCTGCATATACCGCTGTGGATAAAGCCGAAGATGATGTGGATTTATGTTATAAAATTAATCGTGATGCTGTTCGCAATATTGCCGAAGTTACTTTGGCGCATGATTTGAAAGTTGTTCACATCTCGACCGATTATGTGTTCGACGGTACGAGTCATTTTCCGCTTACCGAAGACATGCCAACTGCTGCACTGGGAGTTTATGGCAAGTCGAAATTGGCAGGTGAAAATGAATTACTCACTATTTGCCCTTCGGCTGTGGTGATACGTACTTCGTGGTTATATTCGTCGTTTGGTGGAAATTTTGTAAAAACGATGATTAAATTAGGCACTGAACGCGATGCGCTAAATGTTATTTTCGATCAGGTGGGAACGCCTACTTATGCAGCCGACTTGGCTGTGGCAATTTTGGACGTTTTTAGTGCCGACAATTTTGTCTCGGGCATTTATCATTATTCGAACGAAGGCGTTTGCAGTTGGTACGATTTTACAAAAAAAATTCATAAACTTGCTGGTGTTTCCTGCATTGTTAAGCCCATCGAAACAAAAGAATACCCCACCCGTACCCCACGTCCGCATTACAGTGTTCTAAACAAATCAAAAATAAAAACGACTTACGGAATTGAAATACCTTATTGGGAAGACAGTTTGGAAAAATGTATCGCGATTTTGTAAAAATATTGATATTTACTAAAATAAAAAGGCTGTTTGAATTTTTTTTTCGAACAGCCTTTTTATTAATCCAAAAACCTTTTGTTTAGTTTTTCATAAACAGCTGATTAACAATACTATCAGCTTGATGCACGCGAGCCATATACCATCCTTTACGGAGTGAACTTACCGTGATGCTGGATTGTTTCGATTCCAATAATTTTTGACCACTCAACGAAAAAACATCAATCTGTGTTACATCATTTTCTCCAAAAAGCTTATCTTTGGTTGGGTTGGGGTAAAGTGCTGAGGTTTTCTTTGTTGTTGGTTTACTAAAACCCGTTTTGGCTTCAATATCTCCATATATTATTCCTCGTCCCCACGAACTCATAAACACACGTCCGTACACATTCACGTCGCCATCTACAAAGTTAGCATTTCCCAGTCCGCCATATTGATGCATGTCGTCGTTGATGCGAAGCCAGGTTGCCCCTTCATCGGTGGAGCGATACAATGCCGAATTTGCAACTCCACCTGTAACTCTTCCCCATATAAAAATGGTAGGAAAAGTTTTGTCGGGTGCTGCTTTTCCAAATCCGATTGATTGACAATACGTTACGTTACTTATTTTGCTAAACGAAGCTCCGCTATCGGTTGTTCGATATAGTCCGCTGCTTGTTGCAACCCATACATCACCTTCTTTATTTGGCACAGCACGTATAATTTTGTTGCCGCCGGTAGGCAATGTATATGTCGGATTGAAAGCAGAACCTCCGTTTGTACTAACATAAAACATACCCGTTGAAGGATTAAACGTGTAAAATTTTTCGTTTACTACTTGGTCGGGAGTAATAAATGCCCCTTTGAAGAATCCGATTAATTTGGTCCAGTTTAAGCCTTTGTTTATCGATTTGTAAACGGTATCGCGTGGACTGTACAGTATGATATTCCCATTGCGCGAAAGTGCCAGATTGCCATGTTTGGCCGTTTCGGAAGGATTATTCATAACAGTCCAGGTATCGCCCGAATTGTTCGAATAGTAATTGCTCGCTCCCGAACGCACTAAAATATTCGGCTGTGCACTTGCCACGGCAAGCGATGTATTTGAGCCACCACCGTTGCTAAAACCTCGTGGAACGGAAGTTAAACCATCGTGTATAAATCCCGAATAATCGCCAATAATGGTTACGTAACGGTTGTTTGGTAAAGATGCCACTCCAAATGGCACAGTTTCTTCGATGCCTTTTACCTGAAAATACCAAGTAGATTTGGTGGTGCTGATATCCGAAATTTTATCGGTCATGAACAAACCATTGCCCGAAGTTACAAAAACGCGTTCGGGATTAAATGGGTCGATTTCGATAGAGCCAGCCCAGTGTAGCGAGATATTGGTATTCCAAGTATCAAGCGGACTGAGTTGAATTTTTTGAGACGAAAACAGTTCCGTCCATGATGTTCCACCATCTGTTGAGCGATACATACGGTCGCCCCATTGTGTAGAGGTAGTCCAGTACTGCAATTGATACACATTGATGGTAGTTGCCATTAAAACATCCGGATTAGAAGCATCCTGCGTAATACCACCAAAAGGCAAAGCTGCGGGCGAAATATCGGTCCACGTTGAAGTGGCAATATTATATTTCATAATGGCTCCTTTGCCCGGATTGTGCGGGCCTTCTTTATCGGAGTATGCTACATACAAAACACCATTTGAAACAAACATGCGTTGCGGCATGTAATTGGTAATAGAGCCCGTAACAGCGCTCCAACTTGTACCACCATTTTCGCTTACAAAAAGATTATCGCTTCCGGTGCGCGATACGCCCACAAAAATGCGTTGCGAAGCATTACCAACCGAGCCTGATGCTTTATCGATAGCTACTGCACAAACACCATTGCCATTGCTTGTGGTCTTGGTGCCAAATCCATCTACTAAACTCCAGTTGGCGCCATAATTCGGACTTCTGTATAATGTTCCGTTACGAAAGCCACAAAAAAGCACTGCGCTTTTATTGGGGTCAACTATCAGTCGTTCACCATTTTGGCGTCCCATGCCATTGCCGTTAATTTGAGGAAATGCATCGTTCGAAAGCTTGAATGTAGCGCCGTAGTCGGTCGAACGTATGATATTACTTGGACTATTGTTGTACAGCCCACACGACATATACACACGATTAGGTTGTTGCGGGTCGATGGCCAATGCTTCTACGCCCAAAAACGTCCACTGACTTTCGTTTACCCAATCGTGTAGCGGAATCCAGCTTTTGTCTGCTTCGTTCCAGCGGTAAGCACCACCCACATCAGTACGTGCAAAAATCAAATCTTTTTGCGTGGGACATGTTATTATCGACGAAACAAATCCGCCTCCACCCATGCGGATGGAGTTGAATTTGTAAGTATCGGTTTGTGCGTTGGCGTAAGCCGAAAACAGAGCCAAAAATAAAAGCAGTTCTATTTTTTTGAACATAAAATACAAGGTTGAATAGAATTCGTAACAGACCTAACAGGTTTTTTTTTGTTAGACCTAACAGGTTTTTAAAACCTGTTAGGTCTAACAAAAAAAAACAAATTTAATTTTTAACTAATTTACCAATGGATATAGTCGTGTTTTTCTGTGCTTTAACTACGTATATACCTTTCGAAAGTTTCGAAATATCCACTTTTTCTGCATCGACTGCTGTAATTACTTCGCGGCCATTCAAATCAAGAACACTCACTTTGTTGTAACCACGAGTTTCGAAATAGTTAGCTGCCGGATTTGGGAAAATATGGAAAGTGTTATGATTTACAGTTTTCAGAGCACTTGGCGCATCGTATTTTCCGGCAAACCACAAATCGTCGATCCAATGAGCGGCACCTGCTTTGTAACCAATCTTCAGTTCGATAGTGTTAGCCGAAACAATAGGTGAGCCATCTTCGGCAGTAACCGGATAATCAACCCATGTAAATTTTTCATCTTCATATTGGTCAAGCATTCCCCAACCTAAATCTTTGCGAACACCGGTTTTTCCTAAAAATGTACTTTGCGAAAATATTTCGTAAAATGGAGCACCGTCAACCGAAACTTCGATGCGTGGACGAGCATTGGCAATGCCTGCATCCCAAGCCCACCATGTTTGTGTGCCTATACCAAAACCTAAATTAAGATTACTGTAACCTTTTACATCAATTGCGCCGGTATAAAACGAACCTTTCAGTCCACTGCTTAGTCCAATGCGACCATTATTTGAATAACCTTCGTATTTTGAACTCATACCCCAAGTGCGCGCTTCCATTACGGCCATGGTATCGGCATTCATAAATTTCCATGGAATTCCGGATGAAAAACCTTTGATAGCTGTATAAATATCTGACTTACCACGTTCGCCTTTTAACATACCAGCCACTTTTCCATCCTGCCAACCTTGATGGTAAGAACCAAAATTTTCGTAAAATACGGTAGCTGGCAAAATACTGTCGCCCATAGCTTTAAATCCTATTTGGTCGATGTAATATTCAGTTCCACCCAGTTTCGACAACGAATCTTCGGGGTTAATCGTAATTTGTATGGTGTTGTATTTTGAAGACGATTTTTGTTTTCCAGCAAAAAGATTCACTGTTGTCCACTCATCTTCCGGTATATTTCCTTTCGAAACCCAAATACTATTTACTTCACCTTTATCGTTGAATAAGGATACCGAAATGGATGTTTTGGCAGGTGCTTTACCTTTTACAGGATATATCATTATCTGAAGATAAGGCGTTTGTGAGAAATTGATATTTTTGTCGAAACGCATTGACAAACCTTTGTATGCACCGGCAGGACGAATATATTTAGCAGCTTTATCTGTTTCGTTTTCCAATGGAAGCGGATTATCCTCGATGGTGAGGTAAGGACTTGGCGTAGTTACGGCCGTAGTTTTCAGACTATCCACCCACAAACTATCCGTAATGGTTGGTTTCAAGGTTTCAAAATCGGACAAAAGAATGTCCTTAGCTCCAAAAGTAGAAGGAGCCTGTGCAAAGCCGTAAGCCACAGCACACAAAAAGCAAAGTGTAGAAATTGTTCTTTTCATAATGAAATAAAATTAGAAGTTAGAAAAATTTGAGAATTTGAGAATTTGAGAATTTGAGAATTTGAGAATTTGAGAGTTTGAGAGTTTGAGAATTTGAAGATTTGAAGATTTGAAAATCATAAATTATTGCTGAATAGCATTTTCAAATTTTCAAATTGATAAATTTTCAAACAAATACCTTTAGTTCCAGTTTTTATTTTGAATTAATAATGTTGATTTTTGCATTTCGGAATATGGTATGGGCATGGTGTACATTTTGGCATCGAACACCCGGTTTTCGACAGGGAAAACCTCGTACGACCAGGTTGTTGATCCGGTTTTTGTAATTTTCATGCCATGTACAGTGGTGTTGAAGTATTTTTCGCCTTCTTTCCAGCGGCGTACGTCCCAAAAGCGATGCCCTTCGAAGCACAATTCCACACGGCGCTCACTTTTTACGCGTTCCATAAAATTTTCCTTCGACAGTGTTTTCATTGTAGCAGGTGATGTTAATCCTACACGGTCGCGGATTTTTTTCAGCGCATCGAAAGCAGTAAACGTGGTATCGGGTGGCACCACATTGGGTCCGTAAACTGCATTAACAGCTTCGGCATAGTTAAGCCATGTTTCGGCCAAGCGAAAATGTACCCAAAAGTGTGTTGCTTTGGTACGATTGTTAATAATATCGGCAGCTGGATCCATAAATTTGCGAATGTAATAGCCGGTTTGAGTTGCTTTTTTACTACTATTCAACCCATCTTTTCCGCCTACATAGCTATCTACACTTACGGTGGCTGTGGAAGTGAGTTTGGTTCCATTCAGTAATACAAAATAATCCAAACGTTTATCTCTGCGATAATATGGATCGAGCGGATTGTAGCGACTGTTTGTTAAATCGGATGTAGGGTATCCAAAAATGGTTTCGAAAGCATCAACCATTTCCTGCGTGGGGTTAATTTGCCCACCACCACCATAACTTGGCGGAAAATTGGACGACTCGAAACTGTTGGATTGCGAAACAGAACTCGAAAACAACACTTCATCATTGTTTGGCTTGG
>JAIFKX010000327.1 GCA_020049335.1 Paludibacter sp.
TACTAGTTTGTTGACCCCCAACCCCCAAAGGGGGCTAAGACATATTCTCTTCATAAGATAAGAGAAATTAAAGATACTGCGTCTTAATGCCCCCTTTGGGGGTTTGGGGGTCGAACCTTAAAATTAGCTTGACGGCTATGCCCACTTTGGGGCTTTGGGGGTCACAGAATAAAATTAGCTTGACGGCTATGCCCTAAAGGAGATGTAGATTACCATCGTCTCTGAATTTATCTACAATTTATTTTTAATCTGTCAAAGTAGAATTAATAAGCTCAAATAAAAACAAATGATGTATGTAATTATAACTGGCTGTTTTTTTAATAAATTGCTGCTTAAAAATCCATTATATTTGTGTGGAAAATCACTATATAGTATGACTAAAAAACACTGCTTGTTAATTCTAATATTATTGATATCTAATTGGGTATTATGTTCAAACCTGAATATTACCCGATTACCCATTGTTGATTTTTTACCCAACAACAATGTAAAAAAGATATTTCAAAGTTCCGATGGCTATATGTGGCTGGGCACC
This sequence comes from Paludibacter sp., assembly GCA_020049335.1. Lineage (GTDB taxonomy): Bacteria > Bacteroidota > Bacteroidia > Bacteroidales > Paludibacteraceae > Paludibacter. Next base: position 536 of record JAIFKX010000327.1, read on the forward strand.
GAGGGTGGCTTATGTAGATACGATGGCTACGAAGTTTTGCAAATAGACAATATGACAAATATTGATATTAGCACCAATATTTTGTGTATTACCGAAGACAAATACCAACGAATCTGGGCTGGCACCCGTCAGGGAATTGAAATTGTAAACCGTCACGGACAATCTATCAATCTTTTTAACGACCACGAAGTGCAGGAAAAGCGCATAAATACCGTTTGTTGCGCCGGCGATTCGGTGTGGATAGGTACCGACGAAGGTATTTATCTTTACAATATGCCCGCAAAAACATTTGAAATTTTTCGTAACAATCCTAAAACACCAAATTCGCTTCCGGCAAATAATGTAGTCAATATATTTAGCGATAAGCAGGGCGAAGTTTGGATAGCACTCTGGAATAGTGGGCTTTGTAAGTTTAATAAAAAGTTGAATATTTTTAAAAAATTACCTGCCATTGGACAAAAAAACAATCCGTTTCACATTATGCAGGATAGCAAAAATGTAATGTGGGTAAGTAGTTGGGGCGATGGTTTGGTGCGCATCGAATTAAATCCTTCGAGTACCGAATACAGTTACACTTATTATAATATTGGAGGTAAAAATGTAGTTTATACATCTATCGACGACAATAGCGGCGAGTTTGTTTGGTTAATAACTCCCGATGGACTTTTTAAACGTTCGAAACAACTAAACGCCAAAAGTGAGTATATAAATATTCGTAGTGTTTACGAAAAATCGAGCAATTTTTTTCATACAATTACCAAAGATACGGATGGTAATATTTGGGTAGGAGCCAGCAATGATGGTGTATATCTTGTTAATACACAAGAAAGTAGGTTTGGTTACAATATTTTACCCGAAATAAAAAACAAAGTGGGATATAGCATTGTAAACTCGATAGAAGAAATTGATGGGTTGCTTTGGATGGGACTTACAAATGCCGGAGTTATAGCTTTAGATCCTAAAAACAACTATAAAACCCGATATTATAATAGCCTGAATAACACAAGTATTCGCCATTTAAAACAAGATGCATTTACAAAAAAAATATGGGCAATGGGCGACGAAAGTTACACCATTGACTATAAAAATAAAGCAAACCCGAATATCGAAAAAATAGCATGGGCAACAGCGCATTTTCAAGCTTCCCAAAATGCCAATTGCGTGTTTTTTGATGCTAAAAACAATCAATGGGTTGGTTCACAATACGGTTTGTTTTATAAAAACAGAAACGAGCCGGTGGTGAAATTAGCCGACGAAAATTTCAATAATATTGCTTGTTTTGCAAGCGAAACCGACAGCACATTTTGGGTTGCTTCATTCAACAAAGGAATAAGCCACATTACTATTGGCAAAAATAAAGCAATAAAAATAAAAAAATACAACCTGAAAAATAAACTGACACCTACCTCTATGATTGTGAGTTTGAAAATGGATTCGCACCATAATTTGTGGGTGGGCACCAGCGATTGTGGTTTGTGTTTGTACGATAAAGGCAAGGATATTTTTGTAATGCAAAAAGATAAATTTGCGTTGCTCGAAAAAACAATCACGAATATTATGGAAGATGGCTCAGGCAAACTGTGGCTCAGCAGCAACAATAAAATTATCAGTGTCGACCCCGTAAAACAATACAGTTCAGCCTTTTCGTCGGCCGACAACAATATTCAGGTATCTACTTTTCGACCGTTGAGTGCCAATTTTTACAACGATAGCATTTTTTATTTTGGTGGCAACGAGGGTTTCTGTTATTTCAAACCCGAATCGAAAAACACATTGCGCAGCAAAAACCGAAAAGTGTTGATTACCAACATGAAAGTATTTAATCAGTCCATTTTTCAAGCCGATGCCGATGTTGAATTTGATGAAAGCGAATTGGTTCTTAAATACAATCAAAATAGTATTTCCATCGAATTTTCGTCCTTAAATTTTCATACTTCGAGCAATGTAAAATACGCCTACAAACTTTCCGGATTCGACAACAACTGGATTTACGTGGATAGCAAACGCCGTTATGCCAACTACAATAATCTGACAAGTGGCCGCTATACATTCGAAGTAAAAACAACCAACACCAATGGTATCTGGAGCGAATCGGTTACAACGATGCAAATAAAAGTGAAGCCTGCGCCGTATTTTTCGTGGTGGGCATATTCCATTTATTTTGTAATGTTAATGCTTCTGCTTTATGCGACGTATCGTCTTGTTATTAACCGCATTAAGCTCCAAAACGAGGCCTTGATTGCACGCATCGAAAAAGAAAAAACCGAAGAATTGGTGCAGGCAAAGTTGAAGTATTTCACCAATGTGTCGCACGAGTTGCTTACGCCACTTACCATCATATCGTGTATTGTGGACGAAATTCGTCAGAAATATTCTGACGAAAATATACAATACCCTACTATTAAGGCTAATATCAATAGATTAAAACGATTGCTGCAACAAATACTCGATTTTCGCAAAACTGAATCGGCCAATATGAAACTACGTGTAGAAGAGGACGATTTGGTGGCTTTTGTGCGTAATATTTGTGGGTATAATTTTAGAACTGTTTTTGCCGAAAAAAACATAAAATTCAATATTGAATCAAGGATAAAATTCTGTTCAATTTATTATCCAATGCCGCAAAATATACACCCGAAGGTGGCACCGTAACAGTAAGGATTAATACCAAGACTAGCGCTGATAATCAACAAATTGCTACAATTGAAGTTGCCGATACAGGCATGGGAATTTCGGACGAACTTTTGCCGCGTATTTTCGACCGTTTTGTGAGTTATAAACCAAACAGAGCTGTGGAAACAAACGGCATTGGACTTTCGCTTGTTAAAGATTTATTAATCATTCACTTGGGCGACATTCGGGTAGAAAGTATGCTTAACGAAGGTTCAAAATTTGAATTTTATATTCCTATTGATAAAACAAATTATGAAGGCAAAGAAAACGTGGAAGTTGTCGAAAAAAACAGGCCAATTAGCAACATGCACGAACAAGTGCTAACCGACACATCAATTTCCGATTTCAGCATTTTGTTTCTCGAAGATAATGTCGATTTAAGTGCTTCGCTCAACAGGTATTTTTCCGAAAAGTGCCGGGTTTCGATGGCGCTAAATGCTGAAATTGCATTGGAAATGCTCAACGAAAACGAATTAGATTTAATTGTAAGCGATATTATGTTGCCGGGTATCGATGGGGTTGCTTTTTGTAAAATAGTGAAATCAAAAATTGAGACTTCGCACATTCCAATTCTAATTCTTACGGCCAAAAATTTGGTCGAAGACCGTATTAAATGCTACGATGCGGGTGCCGATGCCTATATTTCAAAACCATTCGAACTCGAATTGCTCGAAGCACGCATAAGAAACCTGCTGAACAAACGCAAAATTAAAAACGAAACCTACAAATCGAGTCTCGATGTCAATATATCCGAATTGGAATACAATTCGATCGACGAAGAATTTTTGAAAGAGGCCATCAAAGTGGTCGAAGAAAATATTGCCGATTTTGATTTTACGCAGGAAGTGCTAATGGCGCATTTAAATTCTACACGCTCAACACTTTACCGTAAATTAAAGTCGCTTACAGGCCTTTCGCCCAGCGAGTTTATCAAAAATATCCGCATGAAACATGCCTGCGCCATGCTCGAAAAAGGTTCGGGCAATATTTCTGATGTAGCCTACGCCATTGGTTTCAATGATCCACGCTATTTCAGCACCTGTTTCCGCCAAGAGTTCGGAATTACACCCACAGAATACTTTAAAGAAAAACGCACAAATACAAACCCTACTTCATAATGAAATTTTCACAGAAAGTAGCTAAGTTTTAATTTACGATGCGGCTTAAGTATTTTACAACTTTGCGTTTACAAAAAATATTTTGGTGTATCATCCTTTTCCAACTACTTATATTTATTTCTTCAATTATTAATTTGATAAAGTCGAAATTATCAAAAACAAAAATTAAATCTTAAAACAACAGCTTTCGATTTACTACACGGTTTCGATTATTGTAAAAAATAACTTGTTTTAGTTGCTGGCTGAATGGTAATTCAATTTGGGAAAATGGAGATAAAAGTACATTCTTTTCGAATAAAACGACGCCTGACAGGCTGAATATTTTCAGTTTAACTTGTTTATGACTTTCTGTAAGTGCTTCTATTTTAACATGCTCGTTGTCGGTACGAAAACAGTTAAAAGAGTTGTCTTTTCTAACTTGGATTAGAGCATTCGGATTTGATAGTTTCGTTTTCGAAACGCATATTTTCGAATAGCTTGGGATTGCATTTACAAAACATTAGCGTTAGTCATACCATTGTCGAATCCAAAAGTAACTGCTGCTTTTTTATTATCAGACCAAATTGTAGGCATTACTTTGGGTTTGAAAGTGTATTTTCCTACAAACAAAGCATTTACATTGTCGAATGAAAATGCCAATTTTAAAACACCGTTCTCTTCTTTCTGAATTCGATAAGTATCTTTATCATTCAATGAAAACAACGACCCCGTATTTTTAAATAACATCGACGATTGAGTGCCATCTACGGAGGTATAAATAGTGTGAATGTCGTTGTTTTGAGCTAGTAAAGTATTGAAAATAAGAGTTATGAAAAATATACTTATAGAGATTCTCATAAATTTTTAACAATAATTTTTTCGGAGAAATACTGCCCCCCAATATTGGTTATTACAAAATAGATACCTGCTTTTAAATTCGAAATGTCGATTTTTTTAAATTTAGAATTTAAAAATTCCTCTCTGAATACTCTAGCATTTGAGTCTAAAAGCTTAATTGATATTATTTCCACATCGCCTCTAATTGAAAACGAACCAGAAGCCGGATTTGGATATATTTTGAATAAATCGGGATTTCCGGTGTAGTATGTTGATGCTTGTTTTTTAACATTAATGCTTACTGTGGCACTTTCAGATAAGTCTTTTTCATCAAAAATGGCATATTTAAAACGATCGGGTCCCTCAAATCCTTTGCGTGGAATATAAATAAATGAGCCATCGGCTTGCAAGTCGATAAAGCCATTGGCGGGTGCATCGGTTAGTACTGCGCTCAATTGCTTACTGTCCATATCGAAATCGTTTGCTAAAACACCATTTTTGGCATCAACCCGCAACACAATTCCTACGCTGTCGGTTTGTGTGTATTCGTCGGGAAAAACAGTTGCTTTTGTATTGTAATCAGTTAATTGATTGTACATTACCCAATAGGCTGTTTTCGTTTGTTCTTCAACATCGCCTGGGAAAATGGCATTCCACGAACTCCATTTGAAGCGATTTGCGTGTGTATAGGTTTCGTTTTTATAATTTAGTGTAAATGCCATCCCGTCCGAAATTCGAATTTCGTTGTAAGGCAATACTTTATTATCGTGCAAAACCCATGATTTTGACGGGTCAACAATATTTAATAATGTCCAGGGGATTCGGATTTCAATTTTATTGTCGAAAATGGTAACTGCGTCTTTTGACGATGATGGTTGAAAGGATTTATTGAGTTTTAATTCGCCAATAAACTGCACATCCGAGTAGCCCGAATTATTTTTCCATCGCACAATATTCCAAGGCGCGCCGTTGGTGGCTGTCGATTGTAATTTTTGTGCTGCGGTAAGCTCCTTATGCCACAATCCAAACATATCGTAAGCTTGCGTAACGTACAGTCGGGCAGCATGTTGCGTAATATGCAATACAAATTCGGCTCCCATTGGTATTGTTGCGCCATTTGGCAGCTTTGTTTCGCCCAGCAATGCATCGTAGGTGTCAATGGCTATCCAACATTCGCCCAAAAGATCCATTTTATTTTTCAAGTCGAATTTTAGCTCCAAAAAATCAAAATTGGCTTTTGCCGAAAGTGTTTTAATTTCTTTTGTGCCAAAATCTTTTAGTAAATTCCAATCGGATTTTCCTACAAATTTTTTGAGACCAAAATTTTGTTCGGCCGCAGTAACATTGTGCCAAAGAATTTTATCACCAAAATCTACTGGGTCTGTTATCCAAGTGCTTTTGAACCACTCATCTATCCAAGCAAACTGAATTCCACCCGCTAAATTTGCAACCTTAATATTATTCAGTAATCGCATATTTGTATCACCCTGACTTAAATCGTCGAAACCACCATGATTCATGCCCGACGAAGTGTAATGTGCTACACCCCAGCTCGATGGAATTCCATATTCAGCAATTAATAAAGGCATTTTTTTGTAATGGCTTTTCAAGTCGATTAAGTAACCCAAGTAACTATTTGGTCCAAATTTGTCCGAATAAGTTTTGTATCCTGGGTCAGCACCAATAAAATCAGGATAATAAGGATAGGCATGATAACTAATAAAAATGCCTGCAGGAGCATCGATAATTTTAATTTTCGACAAATCGACAGAAATCGTATCTTCTAATCGGTTTGGCTCGTAGGCATGGTGAATGGGGTCTAAAGTTGGCCATGATGACGCACTTACAGGCCGTGAAGTGCTATATTTTTCACGTTCATATTCAACTAAATGATTCAGTTTTTCGGTAATCCACACTTCCGAAGCAGAAGCGTTTTCAATACTAAAAGCTTTACCTGTGAATGATTTATCCGAAAGATGATTTAAGTTTGTTGTAATCACTTCTTCGGGGTAAATTTCGCGTCCTATAATGTAACCTAAATTCCATTTCGAAACATCGGCCGTATATTTTCCATAAGCTTTTCCTCTTCGAAATCCAATATTTCTATTTCCGTGTAAACAATCAATATTCTCATCTATTTCCACTTTAAAAGTGTCGGTAAGTAAGTACATATCTTGTTTGTAACCCTCCAACTCTTCGTTGAGCCATACACCCTGAAAAAAGAATAAGGGCTGTTGCGGGTTTTGCAAATTATAATTTCGGAGTTCTTCGTAGAAATGTGGAAAATGCAAAGTATATAAACGAATACTGTTGAATCCCGCAGCTTTAATTTCAGCAAACCACCGCCGATAATCTTCGGCCAAAGCCAACATTTCGCCAGGATAAGTTCCCGGTTTAGCTACACCAAGATTGGTCCCTTTAACAAAGAAAGGCTCATAACTTGCACCATTCCAAAATGTTAATGAGCTGCTATCGGTGGAGAAAGGTATTGCGTTATTGGCTTTTAAAGTTGTTGAAAAACCAATTAATAATATTGCAATTGCACCTAAGTATTTAAAAATCATATTGGATTTTTCTTTTTATTTTTAATAAAATCAACATATCTCTGATCCCATTCCGGAATATGAACTAAAAACCATTTTTGCAAAAAAGTGAGCATTTGTTCACTCAAAGCAGCACTTTGGTATTTGTAAGCTAATTTAAACTCATCTATTTTTTGAATAAATAAATCGTGTTGTTTTAAATGCTCTTCCAATTCATAAAATCCGCTGCGTGTCATAATGCGTTTTTCTATTTCGAAATGATATTGTGTGTAGGCTTTCAGTTCGTCTATTACAGCCCCAACTGTCTCATTATCTTCCCCATTCCGATTATACATTCGAAGTTCATTCAACAACAATAAAAACTTTTGATGTTGTGCATCGATGGACTTTATACCGAAATGTAAAAAATCTAAATCACTATTCGAATTCATAACATTATATTTACAAATAACCCAATAACCCAATAACCTAACAACCTAATAACTTAATAACCCAATAACTTAATAACCCAATAACTTAATAACCTAATAACCTAATAACCTAATAACCTAATAACCTAATAACCTAATAACCTAATAACCTAATAACCTAATAACCTAATAACCTAAAAAAATACATATTGAGAGGTTGATATAAAAAAGTCTCTATCAATGCCACCATAAACGCTTTTGCCAAATATTTTAAACCTCTGTATTTATTATAAGTGTATGCTTCATAAAAAATACCAAAAAACGAATACATCAAAGAGAATGATATAACAAATAACATCATAATCACAAATGTGTTCAAATTGAGAAGCCCAAAAATTGTTATAAAAGTAACATAACCCAGCCCAACAAACTGTACCACAGGTGCTAACCACTCAAAAAGCACCCAATAGGGGAAGCTGACAAGTCCGATTAGTCCATAACGCGGATTTAGCATAAGTTTGCGGTGTGTTCGTATGGTTTCGATAGCTCCGCGTGTCCAGCGGTTGCGCTGTCTCGAAAGTATCTGATACGATTCGGGCACTTCTGTCCAGCAAAGCGGATCGGGAATAAATGCTACTCTGTATTTTTTCTTTTCCACCTCGTGCATGTAGCGGCGCATTCGCACTACAATTTCGAGGTCTTCGCCTACCGTAGAAGTGTCGTAGCCGCCTACAGCTAAGGCGCGCCTGCGGTCGAAAAGCCCAAATGCCCCCGAAATAATTAACAAACCGTTGATTTTACTCCAAGCCATACGCCCCAATGTGAAGGCTCTAAAATACTCCAATACTTGAAATTTAGCCCAGATATTTTTTGGAAAATTCACTTTGGTAATAATTCCATCAACTATTTCGCACGAATTTGCCACGCGAATTACACTTCCCGAAGCAATACATTCAATTTTCGACTCCTCGATAAAGGGTTTCACCATACGCAAAAGTGCATCGGGCTCTACTATACAATCCACATCCATGGCCAAAAATAAATCATTTTGCGATACGTTGACTCCTGTATTTAGCGCATCAGCTTTACCGCCATTTTCTTTGTCAATTACTGTTAAATGATTGAATGCTTTATTGCGCGATTTATAAATTCCACGCACATTTTTGGTAGGCACTACGGGGTCGTAAAACTGACTTGTTTTTACCAAATCGAAATGTTCGATTACCGTTTTCAAACTAGCATCTTTGCTACCATCGTTGACCACAATAATTTCGAAATTTTGGTATTTTACGTTTAAAAGTCCGCTAATGTTTTGAATTATTGTTTTCTCCTCGTTGTAGGCTGGAGCAATAATCGAAATGGAAGGCAAGCATTCAAATCCAAGCATGGCATTAAAGTCGAATCGGTGGTTACGAATAAAATACTTGTTGAGCTCCATCACCGATAGCAATGCTGTGAGTATATACGAAGCAAATATAGTAACCCCATATACGAAAAAAAGGACATTTACGACATCAATTAATGTAACATTTTCCATAAGCTTACAAATTGAAATCTATTAATTGTTTATATACATTCGCTACAATTTCATTGTGATGGTTTCGGTATTTTATTACCTCAACTGTATTTTTTGAAAGTAAAATATTCATAGCAGCAGCCTTCAATTCAAAATTGTACGACTCAATAATTTCATGATAAAATTGTACAACTTTTGGAATGCTAGCATAATGGCTAAGCATTTCGAGTATTTGTAACTTATTTCGTTGAGTGAAAATTTGAAATTTATCGAAAATCAAATTTACATCTTCACTTTCTAAAAGTAATAAAAAAGAATTTTGAGCTTCATCGCAAACAGTTTCATCATTATGTTCAATTTTTTTGAGAATGGATTTTTTCACATCTTGAATGCCATGTTTGCCCGCTAAGCGAATTCCCAAAGCCGAAATCATGGGAGAATTACTTGCTATAAGTCCAGCGTAATCGATATTTCGGTATTCGGCAGCAATTTGAATAAAGTTATAAAAATCGAGCTTGCTAATAGGCTTTTTTCTTTTTATCAAGAAGTTGAAATCCGTTTCGCTATTCAATCTACAATAGGCATACATAGCCTCTGAGCTTATTAGGGGATTCTTTTTATTTATCATTCTCTTTATACTTCGTACAAATCTGGTAACTTTAAACTCGCCAATTACTTGGAGTGCAAAAAGGTTGTGCTTGGGAAATGGAGAATGTAAATACGTCCAAAGCAACCCATTGGCTTTCATTAAGTGAAACATCTGAATACAATGTTCGTGTGCTTCGCCAGTAGTAAGCACCATAATTCGTCGCAAACGATTGATAAAAATCTTTCGCGGATAATCGGTTCTGAATTTGCGTTTTATTTTCTGAATATAGGCCTTATCATCCTCAATATTCTTAGTATTTACAATATGTTCGAATACGGTATCGTTGATGTATTTATGAATGGCAACTTTACGTTTTTCGCGCGAAATTTTAATACTTGAGTTCGCAAATGCTAATACTATTTCGAGCAAAGTAGTTGAAAGTCCGAAGATTATAAAAATCAGAATTGAGTAAATAAAGGTTGTCCATTGCGAAAAAAAATCGTAGGTTGTGTTAGGAATGAGTATAAAATAAAAATCGAAATTTGGCTCACGCAACATTAAAAATAGATATACAAAAACTGCTAGATACAATAAAAGTAGTATCCGTCTGGTAAAATAACGTATATAAAGCAGTATTAATCGCATATAAATTTTAAAACTTAAAACGATACCCTAAATCAATAATAAAACGATTCCGCTTTTCGATAGTAGCACTTACATAATACTCTTCGAAAACAAGCCCAGCAGCCATAAATATCTCCGATTTATCGCTTAGCGTGCTATTCTTTTCCATTTTAATACGATAAGACATTAGCTGATTAAAAGCACCTTGCGATGCGGTATAACTGTCGTCGGGCGAATTGCCAAAACCAAATTCCACACCCCAAAAATTGGCAGGATTATCGTCGTAAAGCCTGAATTTTGTTGAAAATGAGAGCGATTTTCCACTTTCGTGTATCACATAAAATGGGCGCAAAGTAAGCCAACTATTTTTCATGCTTACCCCAATATTGCCTGTTGCTATCCAAATATTTTTATCTGTCGATAGCGGATAAAATAAATACCTTCCGCCCAATGAGGCATCCCAATGCTTGCTAAGTTTGAAATTGTACTCCAAGCCGGCTCTGTGTTTTGGAAAAAGCACATTACCAAAGGCGTATCCGTAGTTTAAGTACCAATAGTTTTCCGAAACCAATGTTTTGTAACCTGTATATTCAATTTGCAGGTCGTTTTTGCCAAATCTATTCGCATAGTTTAATCCAAAACTTGTACTCAAATTTTTCACTTTTGTGCTGTAAGCCATTGCAAAATAATGATGTGCAGGTACTTTTTGAAATAGGTCGATAGCATAGTCAACGGTAATTTTTTGGTATAAGCTTTTTTCTTTTATGCGCCTATAAATGTCAGCAATATTAGCTTCTTCTAAGTATTTTTTGTTTTCGTCTTTTCCTAATAAAGTGATTATTTTATCGTATTCTTTTTTATTTTCAAAGGCGATTAAACGTTTCATAATTAGGTTTTTACTATCTTTATACCCCTGTTTTTCGGCCTCGTCGCAAACTTGAAGTAAGCTGTCATTTTTGTTTGCTCGCAACAAAATATTGAGTGCAGCATCGTAAAAATCAGCAGTTAGATAATTTAATTTCCGCGCATTGTTCAACACTATTAATGCCGAATCGTTATTGCTTTTCCACGAATATACATTTGCTGTAAACACATAAATATCAGCACGTTTACCGTCGGCTTGCAAGGCTTTATTGGCTTCTACAATGGCTTTGTTAAACTCGTTGCTGCGCGAAAAAAGAATTGCCTTGTTGAATATTGAGTCAACATTAACTTGTGCGGGCAATTGTGTAATTATAAACAACAATACAACGCTGATACGATATTTAAAAGTAGAAATCATAGATTATTTTTTTTATAAAACAAACATAACCACTTCTCGTGCCATTTGAAGTGCATCGAATGGTTTTCCGAAAATTTTATTTGCACCAACCTCCAAAGCTTTGTTTTTGTAAGCCGGCGTTGTAACTTCACTAATAAACCATACTGGAGTAGTAATTAAATCTTTGTATCGCATGTTGTAAATCAATCCAATAGGTGATATATCAATTATTTTTCCATCCACAATAATAAGTGCAGCTTTGTTCCCAATTTCAGTATTCAAATTGCTGTGTTTGGCAATTTTTTCGCAAATTATATATGGACTCAAAAATTCAATATGCGATTTAAGGAGCAAATAAAACACATTATCGCTTGTAAGTAAGAGTATTTTTTTTTTCATTTCAAAGGGGGCTTTCCAATTTGTACTCTTTTAAAATTGTCTGAATTAATGGCCTATAATAGTACCAGAAAAACGATACTCGTTCGGCTTTTTCTTTCGAGGCCGTAACAAACGCAAACCACTGAATGCCCTTAAACTTGGCACTGTTAAGCCCGATAGGATTGTCGCAAAAATCGCCTGATAAATAATAAAATAATTCGCGCTTGTCGCTAATGAGTGCTGGGAATTTTTTAGGAATATTCCAAACCTGTAATAGCGAATCGCCAACGGCATTTGCATCCAATTTATATTCCGAAAGCACCTTGTTAGCCGAGTCGTTCACCGTAATAATATCGAACCAGAAAGGGTATTTTATTTTTTTCGAAATGTCATATTTTTTTGCAATTGCGTCGGAAGTGTAAATAAATGGCAATTCTACATTCAAATGCGTTTGATTTTCGAGAATTTCAACTTTGTCGTCCTCGCGCACAAAAGCAATTCCCGATTTTGTAAAAGGCCATTTGCCAGCATGTTGGTTGGTGTAGTTGTCGATAAGCCAACGTGGAATATCCATATTGGTCAGCGTGTCCAAACTATCAAAATACCTGCCAACCCAGCCACTCCATTTCATATCAAATTCTTTTTCGTAGGCTCGCCTAACATTATAAGCCGTAGGATGCGCTATGATATTAAACTCGTTGATAATGAGTTTGTTTTGCTTCTTAAAAATACGAAGTAATTCTAGTTCTTTGAGAGACAGACCACCATAATAGAGTTTCGAACGTTGCGAAATGAAACGAGAATCTTTTACTCTTTCGGGGTAATAAGTCGCTATCCATTCGTTATAATAAATGCCGTACAAGTCGGTGTAGTAAACCATGTCGTTTTTGGAAGCCAACTGCTCCAACTCGGAGATATTGTAATCGTTAAAATCTTTGATGGTATAATTGCCTTTGTCGTCGGGGAAAAATCCTTGGTAATGTTGCTTTGGGTTGTAAACGCCACTGTCGGAATGTATGTATTTTTCGTGGCTCAATATCCACGATAGTGAAATATGTTCTTGTACTTTGGTTGATAATACGGTTTTGTCGAGAATCAAAACATTCAGTTTTGTTTCGGGCGATAGCACCCAAGCCAAATACATTATGAGTGGCAACAAGAGCAACAGCAATAGTGTTGTTATAAAAAAGCGTTTAGCCATTTCGTGTTCTTTTTGTAGATATAATTCAAGTTATCACAACTTTAAATATAGTTTGCAAAGATACAAAATATTATGCGTTTTTTGTTTGGATTGATTTTTTAATGTGTTTTTTTTAACGAAATTGATAGGTGTTTTAAAATTATTATTGCCAAATTTATGGAAATAAAGTATTATTATTGTTTGAAAATAGCCGCTTTAAATACCTCGAACCATATTGCTGAATCCATTAATTACTAAAATTTGGACAGGGAAGGTTGGGCTGGATAAAATTTCTTTACCCATTCTGACTAACCAGAATCAGCGACTTTTTATTCAAAATCTCTATTTGTCGACCGCTAACTCTGATTATTCCATCTTTATCAAACTCGGCCAACACGCGACTTACACTCTCACGACTGGTATCCACCAAATTGGCAAATTCGGTTTGCGAAAGTGGTAAATTAAAGGTATCCGACTTGAAAATTTTATCAGCAAAATCGAGGAGTGCATCTGCCATATTGCCTCTGATAAGCTTTTGTGTGCGGTTAGCACACCTGTGGAATGACTCCAATTCGTTTTTACAAAACTCCTGAATGATTTCGCGGTTAAATTCTTTATTTTCATCCAATATGGTTTGAAAAACCTCCAAGTCGATAAAACAAACCTCTGCATCCGACACCGCTGTAACTGAATACTGATTGATTTTACTCCCAAAAGTGGTAGGCAAACCCAAATAACTGGGTGCATTTACCATTTTTACAATTTGCTCTGTATATGGGCCTGCAATGTGAATTTTAGCAAGTCCGGTGCGTAAAAAAACCACATTTGTGGAGTAAGTTCCTTGTTTAATAATTGAATCCCCTTTTTTGAGTTTGAGCTCCAGGTGATTCGCTGTAAGCTGATCAAGACTACAATCGCATAACATGGAAGTAGCTTTCGTTTTAAAAGGGCAATGTCTACAATCGCTTTGCATTTTGTATTGATTTTAGAATTATGTTGCAAATATAATCAATGTGATGCATATCACAAAATTCAATCTATTTTCTAACTAAATTGAATGGATAAAACGTCGCTTAAATAGCATTTAAACCGAAATTAAATTCACACATTTACAATCATCTACAAAAGTATTCAACAATAAGGGTTATTTTGTCAGTGAATTGCAATACGTTTAGCTCTTTCAGTTATTAAATCTATTAAATTAGTCTTCATTTCATCTATGATAAAGCTCTGATATATAAGTGTTTTCCATGCTGGAATTGCTTTCGAAAACTTAGAAATAATTCGTTCTATGCTCTTTTTATCAAGACCATTTCGAGCAAATGCGGTTTCGAAATCAGCACGATTAAGCTTTCTTTTTTTTCCATTCAACGTTAATGCCAACTCTTCTTTATCTGTTGGATTAACTAAATTAGTTGCAACCATGTCATAAGCAGGCATTAATGAATATCCGTTTGGTGAGGTTTTTAACAACGAGAAATTCTTCAAATGCATATCGGCATTTCCAATTAAGAACGAGAATACGATTTGCTCGTAAAACATAATTTCGTCCAGAACCGGATTAACGGAATATTTAAGAATTGATTTGGCTATGTTTTCGTACGACGAATTATATTTATGTTCTGTCAATCGTTCAGTTAATTGGCACATATCTTCCATGGGAATTTTTTCTGCTCCTTTTCTGTCCAAACGCTTGGTTATGTAAGCTAAAGTCCCCGATTTAAGTCGAATTAAACTATGTGGTACCGTAGGAATTTTTGCAATTTCAGCCAAATGCATGGTTATATCTTCTACTTCTGGCAAATGCAAGTAGTTTTCAGTTTGTGGTTTCAATATATAATTTCCCCATAAACCTACAATTGTGAAACGTTTATTAGCTTTGGTTGGAGATGCTGATATTTCCAACGATAATTTCGCCTGAACGCCAGTTACCGAGACCTGACTTCGTATTATTTCAGTTGCAAGTGCTTGCATATCCTTATCGGAATATGGTAATTCAGGAGCAATAGCGCTTCCAAATATCTTTTTACTACACGATGCATGAAAATCTATTTCATCCTTAATTAATGCTTGATAACAATATAAACATTGTTTCATTTATCGCCTCCTTCCTCTACAATTCGTTCTATGCTAACTGCCCCCAAACAATCTTTACAGCAGTTCAACAACAACTCCATTCGATTGTTTGGTTTAATTTTCCAATTATGCTGAGCTATTTCCAACAACCAACCTTCGGGTATCAACCCATCAAAAAATGGAAATAGTACCGAGCTTTTATAGGGTTCTATTTTTAACGGTAATGTTAAGCTAACTGCCTCAGCATTGGGCAATAAAACATAAGTTTTGTCATAACAAAATTCAAAACCATCATCGGTCTCACTTATTACTCCAACGCGTTTATTATATAATTTCACTTCAGCTTGCTTCATGGTTCAATAATTTTTCACGGTTAATTTCTGATGGTGCCATTTCATGTCCAAACAGTCGCAAAACCTGATTTACCTTGTCTAATCGCAAGGTTGTTTTTCCTTGTTCAATTTCTCGGATAAACCGCAAGCCTACACCTGCTTTTTCTGCCAACTCCTGTTGGGTTAAATTGGTTAGTTTGCGTTTCTCTTTTATAAATAATGAAAGTTCCATAATGATTCGATTTATTACAAAGATATACCCGATAAGGTATAAAATTAGATTAATTCAGTAATTATATACCCTATCGGGCGCAAATATACAAATAATTTCAAACAATACACCCTATCGGGTATAATATTTTGATTAGATGTAGTATCATTTGGGAACTTTACTCAAAATAGCTTGTGGAGAAACTAGTGGAGACCAAAGTCGAACCATTGTTTGCCTTTAGCACTTATAACAATTCTTGTAGCAATAAGGCAGTCTGTATTTTCGAAGAATATTGCTGAAGCTAAACTTTGGCTAGCACTTCGTCAATCATTTTTAATTCACAACGAAGTGCATTTGAATTTAAGGAATGGTGGAGATTGGGCTACAAATAAATCTACACCTACTACATTTGAAGATTGGGCCAAAATAGATGCATATTTGGGTCAATTTGAACTTTGTCAGCTAATGTTAGAGAAAAAATTAATAAATCCTATGATGTTTAAATCGCAATACGATTTTAGACTTTATAACATTTTGGAAAACGCTGCAATCGTTTCTTATGTTGGTGCACAACAAAAAGACTGGAAAGAGTTTATGAAACTATGCAATAGTTTTGGATATAAGAAATGGTGAAAAGAATTTACTAAATAGTCAAGTGTCTATTTCAAATGAATCAAAGTAGCATTTCAAAATTAAATGATAATCGTCTAAAGTCCTTCCCCGCTCCAAGTAGCGTGAAATCTCACATTTAGCTGGGCATTGGCTCCACCTATGTCCAGTGAGAAGCAAAGTTTTGTTTTGCATATTTAACTACCGGCTGCGTTTCAACATAAAACTTGAAGCGCAGCTGTGTTTTTAACCGCAAACAAAATTTAAATCCGTTTTGTTATTCAATCAAAAAGAAGTTTTTTTAATGACATTATCCGCAGTTTCTTTAACTTTTTTTTCTCGCTTAGACTATTGTACAATCAAAATATTCTAACGATATTTGCAACTGAAAATAGACACACAATGAGTACAAAAGAAAAACTAATAGAACGGTTCATAAAACAACCAACGGATTTCACTTTTGACGAATTAATGCGTTTGTTTACTATATTGGGCTTTGAGCCGAACAATAAAGGTGCAACATCTGGTTCTAGAGTGGGATTGATTCATCTGGAAAAGAAACTTTCGTACACAATCCATAAACCACATCCAGATCGTTTTATAAAAAGCTATGTTATGAGGCAACTATTTCAGTATTTAACTGATAATGATTTAATTAAATAAAAACAGACGATAAAATGAACACACTTCAATACAAAGGCTACAATGGAAGTATCGAATATAGTAGCGATGACGATTGCTTATTTGGTAAGGTAATTGGAATTGAAAAACGCCATCTGATAAGTTATGAAGGCACAACTCTTGAAGAATTGAAAGCTGATTTTAGGGCAGGTATTGACAACTATTTAGAAATGTGTCAACAACAAGGCTGGAAACCAGCTAAACCCTATAACGGAACTATTAATGTACGTCTTACGCCCGAAATCCATGTTCGAACTGCACAACGTTCTGCCGAGTTGGGTATCTCTATAAATGCATTTATTAAAGAAACACTACAAAAGGCAGTGATGCTTTAAATAGCAATTAAAAGCAAGTTTCCTAACTTGCATATAAAATATCCCGGTGCTCCGCACCTTTGTGGGTTGGGGTTCTATTAAATCTACAAAGATTACGCTACGCTGTAGCTTTAGACTTTAATTAGTCGGGACGCGATAGAGTCGCACTCCGACTGCTCGCTAAATAGCAGCCTCCAGCGCCGTCGCCACACAAATTATAATCTTTCAAAAGCAGGTTGGGCGACGGAATACTCCTTCCAACATTCCCAAATACCATCTTTTATTACTATTTTATACGTCTATTGTTATTATTTATTACCCTAAAATTTGAATTAAACATGCTATATTTGTAAATTCAAATAATTGCCTCTGAACATGAAACAAAAAATCACCTTATTCTTCCTGATTTTGAATGCTGCTATGTTGCTTAATGCTAAATCGGTGCAACGCAAACAGGATTTTACTGCCAACTGGAAATTTAGTTTAACAACTGCCAATTTGGAAGCAGAACAACCTGCTTTTGACGATGCTGCGTGGCGTTCGCTCAACCTGCCGCACGACTGGAGCGTCGAATCTGATTTTTCAAATCAAAACCCAGCAAGTCCTGGTGGTGGCGCATTGCCAGGTGGTTTGGGCTGGTATCGCAAGAGTTTTAGCTTGGATAAATCCTACGAAGGAAAACGCATTTACATCGATTTTGATGGCGTGTATTGTCGCAGTGAGGTGTGGATAAATGGCGTTTCGGTGGGTAAACGTCCCTTTGGTTATATCTCGTTTCGGTACGACTTAACACAACACTTGAAATTTGGTGAACAAAATGTGATTGCCGTAAAAGTGGATAACTCCAAGCAACCCAATTCGCGCTGGTATTCGGGCTCGGGCATTTATCGCAATGTGTGGCTTACGGTAACCAATCCTGTTCATGTGGATTTGTGGGGAACGCACGTTACAACGTCTGAAGTAAGCGAGAAATCGGCTTCGGTAAATGTAGAAACCACAGTGAAAAATGCCTCCAAAAGCCAAGTGAAAGTGTTGGTAAAACAAGTTTTATTATCACCAAAAAACAAAAAAGCTGCTCAAAATACTTCTGAAATAACGATAAAACCCGAGCAGTCCGAAAAAATTAAACTCGACATGATAGTGCAACAGCCTGCACGTTGGAGCATTGAACAGCCAAATTTATATACGCTTGTAACTACTCTGTATGTTGCCGGAAAAGAGGTGGATAGTTATACAACCAATGTTGGTTTGCGTTCGTTCGATTTTGATGTGCACAAAGGATTTTTTCTGAATGGAAAAAATGTAAAAATTAATGGCGTTTGTAATCACCACGATTTGGGTGCTTTGGGAGCGGCAATAAATACAAGGGCACTCGAGCGGCAGTTGCAAATTTTAAAAGAAATGGGCTGCAATGGCATTCGTACATCGCACAATCCTCCAGCACCTGAACTGCTCGACCATTGTGCAAGCCGAAGCTTTTGATATGTGGAAAAAACGCAAAACAACCTACGATTATTCATTGGAATTTGCCGAATGGCACGAGCGCGACTTGACCGATTTTATTGTGCGTGATCGCAATCATCCGTCCATTTTCAGTTGGAGTATTGGCAACGAAGTAGCTGAACAATGGGAAAACAACGAAACGGAAAACATGGATTTGCAACAAGCAAACATATTGCTGAATGCGCCAAAAGAAGTCAGCAAAGAAGATTTAAAGTCGGGTAAAGTGAACCTAAATGCATTGCTAACCAAACATTTGGTAGATATTGTGAAAAAGTCAGACACAACTCGTCCTGTTTCGGCGGCTGCCAATGGTACCGACGATAACAACCCACTTTTTGTGTCGGGAGCGTTGGATATGATTGGGTTTAATTACCACGAAAACGAATTTGCCGACATTACCAAACGCCATCCTACGAAACCCTTTTTGGTATCGGAGTCGGTATCGTCGGT
>JAIFKX010000005.1 GCA_020049335.1 Paludibacter sp.
CGCGAGGCGAAAGTCAATTACGGAACTACAATTGATAACCAGTTGATGCTCGATATGTTCGATGCTACCACACGAGCTGCTGCGGTATTGGGAATAAAAAACGATGCTATTTTGACCAAAATAAACACTGTTCGCAAACAACTTGTACCGCCACAGGTTGGGCAGTTCGGCCAATTGCAGGAATGGCTGTGGGATTGGGATTTGGAGAACGAAAATCAGGCGCATATCTCTCATTTGTACGGTTTTTATCCTTCGGGTCAAATCAGTTTTTACCGCACACCTGAGTTGGCGGCTGCTGTAAAAAACTCGCTGGAACAACGAGCCGACCGCAATTATACCTCGTGGGGACGAGCATGGCGCATCTCGCAGTGGGCACGATTACACGATGCTGAAAAGGCTTACGAATTTTTGCAGAAAGTTATTCAACCGATGGATTTCAACAAAACAGGAGGCAGCTTGCCCAATATGTTTAGTGCCATTTTGGGCGGTTGGGGTGCCGATGTATTCCAGATTGATGCTAATTTTGGAGTTACTGCCGGCATTGCCGAAATGCTCATTCAAAGTCACGATGGTGCTATCGATATTTTGCCCGCACTTCCTAAAGCATGGCCAAATGGTTCCATTACCGGACTGAAAGCCCGTGGCGGTTTTGTGGTGGACATAGCGTGGAAAGACAGTAAAGTAACTCGATTAGTTGTAAAATCAACCATGGATGGAATATGCAATTTACGTTTGCCCAATGCGTTGAAAGCAACCCAAAAATTAAAGACAATTTCTTCAGCAACTAATCCACTCAACAAAAGTGCCGAAGTGGCTGCGCCGCTTTTTGCCAAAGGAGTTAAACCAACACGATTGACTCAACCCAAAACGGAAAACATTGTTTTTCAGGCTAAAAAAGGTGGCGTTTACGAATTTATCAATTAAAATCTTCAAATAATTTTCGATATGAAAAAATCATTTATTGTCCTGTCACTCATTTTTGCAGCGATTTTCGGTGCTAACGCTCAGGAACTTATCAAAGACAAAAGTTTTGATGCTTCTGTTAAGGATTTGTACAATCCTTCCACGGGCGATCCGGGCTGGAGCAGTTACAAAGCATATCCTACAACAGGAACACCTACATTTACATCTTCCATTATTACCGAAACAAACGGAAATAAATATTATCAATGTATAACAACCACAGCCAGTGATATTTACCAGCGAGCATTGGCGCAATACACGGCTCAAAAAGCCATTCCGGCCAAATACAAACTTACGTTCAGAGCAAGAGCTACAGCAGGTAATTTTTACCTGAAACTCAGTACACAAACTGATGTAGGAACTTTGCTTCCTGCAAATATGACTGATGCTTCGAGCGGTATTGTGCTTTCGAGCGGTAAAATTGTGGTTACGCCTACTGACACCTGGCAAACTTATTCGTGTGTGTTCGATATGCTCCCTTCTTCGGAAGATTATATTCGTGTTTTCTTTACTTTCGACAAAATCGGCACGTTCGAAATTGATGATGTTGACCTGGCTCTTTATGGCAATACACTTGTAAATTCCATCACTATCAGTAGTCGTCCGGCGGGTGTCAGTACTTTTACTACAGCTAAAGGGAGCGTGCAATTAATCCCTGTATTGTTGCCAACCACAGCTACTTACCGAAAAGTGGCATGGACGATAAGCGATAGTCGTATTGCAACAATAAGTGAAGCTGGTATGGTGGCTGCTGTTCAAAACGGCACTGTAATAGCTTACGCCACCACACGCGATGGCTCCAATTTAACGGCATCGTATACGATTACTATAACCGGAAATCCGTTGGTGAACAAAATTTCGGTTAGTGGGCAAAACAATGCTAGCACAATTACAACTGCAGGTGGTACGCTCCAAATGCTGGCCGATGTATTACCTGCTGATGCTGCCGAAAAAAGAATCGTTTGGTCGGTAGATAAACCCACTTATGCCACAATTGATGGAAACGGACTATTAAAAGCCAAAGTAAATGGAACAGTGATAGTTACAGCAACTGCCGTCGACCTATCGGCCACAAAAGGCTCGGATACAATTACCATTACCGGCAATGCGGACTATGCCCCAACTTACCGTTTGGCCACCCGTTTTACCTATTTCTACAACGACTCCCTGACCACTTACAATAATGCATCGAACTGGGCTACATACACCAAAATGAGAAATGGTGCCAATTATTCCTCAACCACCACGCCCGGCGAATATGTGCAATACACGCCCAACTTGCTGGGAATATCCGGCGATGTGGATGTGTTGATTTATAAAAATACAAGTACATCGATATTTGATACCCGTGCACGAATTGAGGTTTTTCACAACGGGAAAACGGATGTAGTGTATGCTAATTTGAATAGCACCCGCGACGACTATTACAGTGTGGGAATGTTTGACTTTGTAGCTGATGGTACGGAATATATTCGTATTGGTCGCGAAGTGACAGGCATAGGTGTTACTCCTTCACTTCCAATCCGTTTGGACGTATACTACGACACACAAACCCGTCCGCAAACGACTCAGCAGGTCAATGAAAATGTACCAAACGGCTATACGCAGACTGGAACATGGCGGAATTCAACCAAAACAGGCTATCGTACTTTTGCCACACCACAGGAATCGAACACCGCAGGTTCGGTGGCAATATGGAAACCGGGGAATATGGATGCAGGGAAATACATGATTTATGCCTATCGCCCGAATATAAAAACGGATGATAAATTTGAAATTTTTCATGATTCAAAAGTGGAATTTGTTTATCTGAGAAATCTGACACAATCAAACCTGAATATTGATTCCAAAAACGGTTCCCCAACAAATCCTATGGGCGATGCAGGATGGTGTAAATTAGGTGTTTTCGAATTTTCAGGAACAGGAAATGAATATGTTCGTTTGACTAAAAACAGCACAGATACTACATTTAATGATTGTTTGATGTTTGAAAATGTACAATTCGACGGTACAATTCTGCGTCGCACGGTGGTTACTACCAACCCGTACACCGATGGACTTTTTACAGGCACTTATCCTGCTACTTTTGAGGCGAAAGAAGCGGCGGCTACCATTGCTCCCGGACTATCGATTCAGGGTGCCGATATTTGGAGCAACTATTCCACCGGAATGTATGTTGGTTCAACGGCTTATTCAAGAGATATTATTCTTAAAAAAGGGACATCTACTCCTCATTATATCAATCCGCTAATTACTGAACCGGGCGAATATGAAATGTCGTTGTATGCAGGATACCCTCCCGGAGCGGGTTCATTTACCATCAAAACAGGAGCTGGAAGTAAAAGTTATTCTGTGTCAACTTTCCCGCAATTTAAATTTACACCCATTGGTAAAGCCACGTTCAATGGCGGTTTGGCCGACGAATACATCCAGATGAATATTGCTCGTTTTGGTGATTTGTTGTTGGAGAAAAATATTTCCAATGGAGCAATTCTCAAACAAGTGGCCGTTACCTCATTTCCTTATTATTACGAAAAAATATTTACGGATACCAAAGGAACTGCTGCTGCTCACGACATCAGCGTAATGGTTAAAAAAGGATTAATGACACCCGTTAACGAAACAACTTATGCACCCAATGCAGGAATGACCAGAGCTGATTTTATAACTTCGATGGTGAAAATGCTTGGATTAACGGCAAATCCTACTTTGCCAACTTACAGCGATGTGTTGAGCACAGACATAAACAAAGGATATATTGGCACTGCCAAAAAGAATGGTTTGTTGTACGGTTTGCCCGATACTACCAAAATTTATCCCGACCAAACCATTACCCGCGAAGTGGCGGCTCAGTTTATGCTTAATGCCATGGAGTATTCGGGACATTATACCAATGTTCGGAATCTGTATCAAACCAATCATACACAATTTCTACTGGCTTATCCCGATGCAGGTTCTATCAGCGAATTTGCCCGCGAAGCAGTGGCACGTATGGCGGAATGCAGGATGTTGAAAACTGCTGAAAATAAATTACTACCTAAACAAATGCTAACGCGTGCCGAAGCGGCTTCGTTACTCAAAGAGTTTAAAGAAAATATTCTTGGCTCAGGCCCAACCTATCGCAAATGCGACTGGGAGCTTACTTTCTTTGATGAATTTGATGGCAACCAGTTGGATTTCACGAAATGGAGTTGCGATGATTATGTACGCTTTGCGCCGTATTCGGCCAAATGGAAGGAAAACTGTGTGGTGGAAGATGGTGTATTTAAAGGATATAATTACTTAGACAATCACAAAGTGCCTTACAGCAGTGGAAATATCACATCAAAATTCGTACAAAACCGTGGTTTCTTCGAAGCCCGTTACAAATACCCGAAATGTTTTGGTTCGCATACTTCATTCTGGTCGAGTGGTGGCGGTGCTGGCGATAACAATTACAACGAAGGTGCATATCCAAACTTAGTGGGCACCAACAATTATTTCCTGAAAGAACCATATAGAAGTCAGTATGGTTTCCTAACTGAGGATAATTTGTCGGCCGATTTTATCACGAACGGAGGATATACCGGCGAAGATGACATTTTTTATGTATGGAATGGCAAGCCTTACGGAATTGTAAAACCCTTGTCGGATAAATGGAATACGACTAATTTTGGTGGAATTGCAGGAACAGGAGCTACCACCGCAAACTATCCGGCTCAGTTAAGTACCGTTATTTCGTGGTTCGATGGCCCGATTGATAGGGATCAGATTGATGGAACGTATGCTGCCTGCGACTGGGTGCGCGTGTACAAAGAAGTGGTATGGAAACCTGAGCTGAAACCAGAAGCCTGTCTACCTGCACATCAGGCCGATAATCAACCAATTAACGTTGCTCCTGTGCTGAAATTTAATAAAGCCATGAACCTGACAACCCTCACAACAACTAACATTACAGTGAGCAAAACCGGTGGAGGCACAGTTCCAACATACACAATTCAGCAAATGACACCCTTACGTTTCCGTATAAACTTCAAGCAACCGCTCGATTTTAATACCGAATATCAGGTTATGGTAAAAGCCAGTGTGAATGATGTGATTGGCAATGCTATGGTGCGCGATACAGTGTATACATTCAAAACAGAAGCGATTTCGGGCTTAGAAAACAGAAACGCAGGTCTGAATACTTTGCAGGTTTATCCTGTTCCTTCCACAGGATTGGTTTTTATCAACCATGCCGAACTTGCTTACGACCGAACGGAAGTGAAAGTGGTAAATATGACTGGTCAAGTGGTGTATGCCAATAATTTCAACTCGTCGATGTCAAATCTGCAAATTGATTTATCAGAAATGGCGAACGGTTTTTATTTCCTGAATGTAAAAGCAAATGGGGAAAATAAATGCGTTAAAATAATGATTAGTAAGTAGATGTGAGTTTTAAAAATCCGCTGACATCCGCTAAATCAGCGTTATCCGCGTTACTATTTTTTGTATTTAATCAACTATTAAAATGAATATCAAACTTTCAATTATACTTCTATTTTTTGCATCAGCTTTGTTGGCTCAAACTAACAAGGCTTCTTTTTCCTATTTTCAATACACAGGAAACGATGCCTGTTTCGAACAGAAAATCGACCCGAAAACCCAATTTCGCAATCCAATATTGCCCGGATTTTATCCCGATCCGAGTATTTGCAGACGAGGCAATGATTATTTTCTGATTAATTCCACGTTCAGTTATTTCCCCGGAATACCTGTTTTTCATAGCAACGATTTGGTACATTGGAAGCAGATAGGCAATGCGCTCGACCGACCTTCGCAGCTCAAACTCGATGGACTGGGCGTTTCCAGTGGCGTGTATGCTCCGGCTATTGAGTATAACGAAAAGAATCAGACTTTCTACATTATCAATACGGTGGTAGGTGGCATTGGCAATTTTATTGTAAAAACCAAAGACCCTTTCAAAAGTTGGAGCGAACCCATAAAACTGCCCGAAGTGAAAGGCATTGACCCATCGTTGTTTTTCGACGATGATGGAAAATCGTACATCGTTTGCAGTCAGGCAAGCCCGGCACCGAAGTGGAGCGGACACAGCGTAATATGGATGCACGAGTTTGATGCAGTAAACGATAAAGCTTCTGCCGACAGACTGATAGTAGTTGATGGTGGACCGGATACCATTCAACATCCCCGCTGGCTCGAAGGGCCGCATATCTACAAAGTAAATGGCTGGTATTATCTGATGGCTGCCGAAGGTGGAACACAGTCGGGTCACAAAGAGGTGATATTCAGAAGTAAATTGGCGAAAGGTCCTTATGTTCAGGGGCCAAATAATCCGATACTTACACAATTGGGACTTCCTGCCGATCGCCCCAACAAAGTGACCAATGTGGGACATGCCGATATGGTGAAAACGAAAAGTGGTGAGTGGTTTGCCGTTTTTCTCGGCTGTCGACCATACTCCGATGAACAGTTCAATACCGGTCGCGAAACATTTATGCTCCCAGTGAAATGGGTGGATGACTTTCCTGTAATTTTGGAAAATGGCAAAACACTAGCTCCGGTAATTGCCAAAAAAGACATTGCCCCAAAAGGCGAAACGCAATCGGGTAACTTCAGCTGGCGCGATGAGTTTAATAAACCAACATTGGATATGAAATGGCTCATGCTCCGTACACCCCGTGAGCAGTGGTGGAATATTGCGAAAGGAAAACTGGATTTGGAGGTTCTTCCTCGTAGCCTGTCGCAAAAAGAAAATCCTGCATTTATCGCCCACCGTCAGCAACATACTAATTTTGATGCATCCACATCCATGCTTTTTACTCCAAAAACGGATAAGGAATTAGCCGGAATGGCTTATTTTCAGAATGAGAAAAACTATTTTGTGATAGGAAAAACACTGAAAAACAACAAGCAAGTCATATTAATACAAAGTGTTATAAAGGGAGTTGTAACCCTTGTAACCGAAAAGGAACTTGCGTTATCAGATTATTCTAAAAATGTAAATTTTAGCATTCAGGTTAACGAAGGAGCAGCTAATTTTTACTATTCAACATCGGCCTCAAAGCATGCCATTCTATTAGCACCAAATATTGACGTAAGCAATTTGAGTACCAAAAAAGCAGGCGGTTTTGTAGGTTCGGTAATAGGAATGTATGCAACAAGCAAGATATCTTTTTAACTTTGTCTATGCTTTGGAGCTATTTTAAACTCCATGCACCACAACAAACGACTATCGAAGCTAGCGTAAAAAACGGAAAAGTAGTTTCGCTAAAAGTAACTCCCGATTCGCGTAGAAAGGGCATTATTATAAACTCTAAATTTGAATTGTAAATACTATAAATATGAAATTAACAGCTTTTATTCTACTGCTAAGTTTCTCAGCATTAACCTTATTTGGACAAAAAAACCTATTAGATCAATACAATGTTGTTTGGGATAGCCCGAGTTTAAATTCGTCCGAGTCGATGCCTTGTGGTGGTGGTGATATTGGTTTAAATATTTGGGTCGAAAATGGTGATATCCTTTGCTATTTGTCGCGTAGTGGGGCTTTCGACGAAAACAATGTTTTCCCGAAACTTGGTCGTGTACGCATTAAATTGTCGCCCAACCCTTTTGATGGGAGTGAAAATTTCCGTCAGGAACTCAAACTGCGTCAGGGATTTGTAGATATTAGCGCCAAAAAGAACGGACAAACAGCTACCGTTCGCTTTTGGGTCGACGTGTTTCGACCTGTAGTGCATATCGAAACCTCGGGAAATAAACCGATGAACGTTACCGCCGAATACGAAAGTTGGCGCACTGCCGACCGTTTATGGAACGATAAAGGGGAAGTTCGTGCCAGTCTGGCATTTAGAGATGCTCCCATGAAGGCATTAATTGGTAAAGATTCCATTGCTTTTGAGGCCAATAATGTAGTTTGGTTTCATCGCAATAAAGAAAAAACATTGTTCGATATTACGGTTAAACAACAGGATTTGGAAAGCGTAAAAGATAAAATGTGGAATCCGCTAAAGAATTTGACTTACGGAGGAATCATGTTTGGTAATGGTATGAAACCAGCTGGAAATGGCGAAGGTAAATATGCTACGTTTGCTTACAAATCGTGGATTTTAAAAAGTGAAAAGCCAACTAACAAGCAGGAAATTACTGTTTTGATGCATATTGACAACAGCGCTAGCTTAAGCGATTGGCAAAAAGGTTTACTAGCATTGGTAAAAGCCGAAAAAGAAAGTCGCAAAACGGCATTTAAACAGACGCAGCAATGGTGGGCTGATTTTTGGGATCGGAGTTACATAGCCATTAATACCGAAAAGCCGGATTCAGCATCCAAAGCTTGGCAAGTAGGGCGAAACTACCAATTGTTTCGTTATCAGTTGGGTTGCAATGCTTATGGCAAATATCCAACGAAATTCAATGGGGGACTATTTACCTTCGATCCTGTATATGTAAGCAAGAGTATTCCGTTTAGTCCCGACCATCGCGACTGGGGTGGTGGTACATTTACCGCTCAAAATCAACGTTTGGTTTATTGGCCCATGCTGAAAAGTGGCGATGTGGATATGATGCCTTCGCAACTCGATTTTTACCTGAAAATGCTCCCTAATGCTGAACTCCGCACCCAACACTATTGGGGTCATAAAGGAGCTTCGTTTACCGAACAGTTGGAAAATTTTGGACTGCCACTCGCCACATCGTATGGCTGGAATCGACCTGAAATTGCTCCCAAAGGTGTTGAACATAACTATTGGTTGGAATACCTTTGGGATACTTCGCTCGAATTTTGCATGATGGCCATCGAAATGCATAATTACAAACAGGTTGAAATAAGCAAGTATATTCCATTGATTAAGAGTTGTTTGGTGTTTTTCGACGAGCATTATAAATACGAAGCACTTAGCCGTGGGCGACAAGCGCTGGATGGCAACGGAAAACTTATTTTGTTCCCTGGCTCTGGAGCCGAAACGTATAAGATGGCCTATAATTCCAGCTCCACCATTGCGGCTCTACAAACGGTAACAAAAGCATTGCTTGACCTGCCCGAAAGTTATTTAACCAAAGCAGAAAGGGAGTATTTCTTGTCGCTTCAAAAACGCATTCCGCCCCTTCCGTTTCGCGAAATGAAGGGAAAGAAAACCATTGCCCCCGCGGAGGTCTTTGGACGAATCAACAACATTGAAATTACGCAATTATACCCAGTGTTTCCGTGGCGAATATATGGCGTTGGCAAACCGGATTTGGACGTGGCTATTAATACCTGGAAATATGGAGTGGACAACGAAAATCAACGCCATTATATCAGTTGGCATCAGGATGCAATTTTTTGTGCCTGCATGGGACTTACCGACGAAGCTCAGAAAATAACTATCCAGAAACTCGAAAATTCAGATCGTCGGTTCCCTACTTTTTGGGGTCCGGGACACGACTGGGTTCCCGATCACAACTGGGGCGGAAGCGGCATGATTGGTTTACAGGAAATGCTAATGCAAACCGACAACTCGAATATTTATCTGATGCCGTCATGGCCTAAAAATTGGGATGTAGCCTTTAAACTGCATGCCACAGGCAATACAACGGTAGAAGGTGAATTGAAAGATGGAAAACTCATATCGCTAAAAGTAACACCTGAAGCACGACGAATGGATGTGATCGTAAATCCTGATTTTGGAAAATAATGTTATATTCATATTTTAATGTCGAAACTTCTTTTACTTTAAATTCAAATCAAGAATTTCCATTCCTGCTAATAAAAAAGAGCCCAAAACATGCCGGTCGTTGGTGGAAGTGGGGCGGTTTAGGTAGAAGTTAATATCGTCGCTAAAATGAGTGCCAATACAAACGCCTTCGATTTCGTTAGCGGGAGTAATTTTTTTATTTCGAAACAAGCGTTATTACTTCACCCGCTTTAGTCGGTATGTCGTATAAATAATTCTTTTTCAGGTTGAGTCCATTTAATTTGGCCTGAGCCGATATTAATGGTTTTTTGCCTGTTGTAGTTTGATAAAATGGGTTGTTGTTTTCTCCTTTTGCGGTTGTTAGTTTTGGGTTTCCTGTCAAAGTCCAGTAAGAACGAATGCGACAATTACCTCCCAATTTTGATTTGATAACCAGCTTTGTAATTCGGCCATTTTTCCATATCATCTCTGCAATTTCGAAACCACCACGGGCACAAAGTCCGGTTACACGGCCGCTTGCCCAATTATCGGGCAGGGCAGGTAGTACTTGAATAGCACCGTCATGACTTTGCAGCAGCATTTCGTTCATTCCGGCCGTAAATCCAAAATTCCCGTCAATTTGAAAGGGCGGACAAGCATCAAACATGTTGGCGTAAGTGCCTCCCGATTCAGAATATTCTTGTTTATTTGTATCTTTTACTACCAATTTAATTTGATCAGTCATCAGTTTGTAAGCGTGATTTCCATCTTGCAGGCGCGCCCAAAGGTTTATTTTCCAGTTCATCGACCAGCCAGTTGAGGGGTCGCCACGCTGTATGAGTGAGTTTTGAGCTGCCTCAAAAAGTTCCGGATTACGGTAAGGTGAAATTTGATTCGAAGGGAAAAGTCCGTACAGGTGCGACACGTGGCGGTGCTTGTCGTCTGGGTTGTCCCAGTCGTGCATCCACTCCTGCAATTGGCTGTGTTGCCCAATCTGCATAGGTGCAAGTTTAGCCTTTGTATCTTCTATTTTTTTTGCAAATGCAGCATCTGTATTCAGTAATTTTGCAGCTTTTGTGGTGATGGAAAACAAGTCGAAAAGCAGTTGGTTGTCCATGGTTGTACCTGCCGCAATGGATTGGTCGGGGTGAATGGCGGGTGCATTTTCGGGCGAAACAGAAGGTGCCACTACCAACCAACCATTTGTAGGTTCGGGAGTCAGAAAACTAAGGTAAAATTCTGTTGCGCCTTTGAGTATTGGGTAAATGGATTTCAAATATTCCTTGTTGCCGTTAAATGCATATTTTTCCCATAGATGTTGGCTCAGCCATGCGCCACCCATTGGCCACATGCCCCAAAACGAACCATCAACAGGGCCACAAATGCGCCAAATATCGGTGTTGTGATGTAGCATCCAGCCGTTGGCGCCATACATATCGGTGGCTGTTTTTTTTCCGGCTTCGGACAGTTCGCGAACCATCTGAATCAATGGCTCATTCATTTCGGTAAGGTTGGTCACTTCCGATGGCCAATAGTTCATTTCCAGATTGATATTTACGGTGTATTTGCTGTCCCAGGCTGCAAACAGCTGGTCGGCCCAAAGCCCTTGCAGGTT
>JAIFKX010000128.1 GCA_020049335.1 Paludibacter sp.
AGTAAAGCAAAGCGAAACAACACTTTACACTTCGCTGGCAGATGAACAGTTTCCGGCCAAAGAATTCCTTAGCCGTAGAAAACCAACGGAATCCAAAAAAGAGACACTACCCAATGCAACTACCAATGCTGTTGTAAGCAAAGAAACACATTACACAAGCAAAGAAGTAATGGCAGTGCTCGGTTGTTCGGAGAGCACCTTGTTGCGTCGGAAAAAAGAGCCTCACTTTCCGGCTGTGGTAAAGCAGGGCAATAAAGACATGTATCTGAAGTCCGAAATTGATGCCTTGGAAGCAACCAGACGCTAAACATTGAAAATGAATTAAACACTAATTAAACACCAATAAATAAACCATTAAACCCTTTTTAAAAATTTCGATTATGTTGTCGCAAAACCACCTTACGCTAAATGTGCTGAATTTTTCGTTTGTAAGTGAAAAATTAGGTTGCTATATCACTACCAAGGCAATAGAAGGAGCCGTAAAACTATCGCAAAAAGATACAAAATTCTTGTGTTCAGTTTGGCGTTACCAGCCAGCTACCCGAGTTATTGGTGAGCTACAATGGCATCCATTCCGTACTGAAAAATCCACTCACAAGCGATGAGTTGGAAGAGTTGTCGCCGGAGCTGTTCAATTGGGTGCTTTACGAGAATAAGTTGTTTAAATACGACGAAATGTCGGACGATGCGCGTCGAAATGCAGATAAGGTATTTCCGTGTTTAAACAAAACGCTACATCGGGCTTTAAACATTCCTTTTCCTGCACCCGATAAAAGTAACCGTTACTTGCGGTATCGGACTGAAATAGATAATTTCAAAAAGAAGTATTTATACTCAACTGAAATTGAGCAGTTTATAAAGGTAAATGCCGAATGGTTACGATGCGAACCTTACACGCTGATTGGCAAAAACAGTACGCTTAATACCTTAGAATTTGGAAAAGGGAAAACCGACACGGAGCCTAAAAACGGCATGAGATTGTATGGACCCAAAACATTGTCGCCCGATTTGAAAACGGTGTTCTTTTTTATTTGTCACTTGCCGGATGTGCACATGGCATCGACCGTAAATGCCTATATGAAGGGTGCATTGCCGGGTTTTGTCGATAGTCAAACGCAGCTTATGCCTTATTCGTTCACCTATTTCCCTATCAATAAAAATCAGTACCTGCTGTACAATAATGGCTTGCAAAAAGATACGATTTTCGATGCCAAAGAAGGGTATCCATTTCCCATGAAATTGTCGGTACAATATTTTGCACCCAATTCTACACTGAGCATACAAGCCGAGGAGGGAATTATTCCCGGATTATTTGAACAGATTTGTCGCTTTAGTCAATTGTACTGGAAATCGGTATCGCGCCAGTCATTACCTGTTACCCTGCGTTATCCCGAAATGTTGGCGCAGATAGTTCCACACTTCGCACGTCCCGAATTACCACGCACCGGCAAAGAAACGCTTTGGTTTTTATAGTTTTTAGAATTATCTATTTGAATCCTGAAGGGATTCAATGTGCATAACCGCGGGTGAAACCCGTGGATAATGAAATGACAAAAATCAGAACCCTGAAAGGGTTCAATAATAACAAATTACACATTGAACCCCTGTAGGGTTCAGGTTTACTATCATTAACTTCCACGGGTTTCGCCCGTGGTTATTTACATTAAAGTCCTTTGGACTTTTAAGACAAGCTATTTTGTTTGCTTATAATAACGCGAATATCAAACTTACGTCGAGTTAAAGCACCTCCAAAATACCTCCATCTAGCAATCAAAACACCTTCAAAACACCTTCAAAAAAGTTGGTCTCCTTCAAAACACCTTCATTTTTGCATTGGCAAACTTCTTGTAAAATTCAATAGCGTAGGGCGCTACAGATTTAATGAAAACACAACTACTTTATGATCAAAAGTAATTGAGTTGAAGTTAAAGAACGATTCGATAGAATGATGATTGATCGCCATTGTTCAGGTAGAATCAGATTGCAATAAACAATTTAATAATCCCTATAAAAAATAAAAAAGATGGGAAAGCTTAATTTAGGTATTTTGGGAGGATTCTCGGGTACCGTAGGCACCGTGGTGGGTAGCACCAGCAAAAAAGGCGATGATATAATCAGAGCCAAGTCAAAATACATGTTTCTACCACACATTATGCCTTGGCGGGAGTTTATTTTCAAACTCCCAAAGTTAGCAACACCCAAGCGCAGGTTGATATAAAAACCCTGCTCACCAATGCTACTGCTACGAATAGTAAACTGCGGGTGGAACACAGCATTGTAGACCCTCAAAACAAAACAGTTTTGGTTCGTTCAAAAAATATTCAATTGGCTAAAAATGCAACTGAAATTCCTTTTAATCAATCGCTTATATTAAACAATCCGCAGCTGTGGAGTCCCGATTCGCCATCGCTTTATAAGGTTATAACACGAATTTATAAGTCCAGAACCAACGAGTTATTGGATGAAATATCTCAACCACTTGGCTTGCGTTGGTATGAATTTAGTGCCGAAAATGGTTTTGTGCTCAACGCTAAACCCCTGAAATTAATCGGTACAAATCGTCATCAGGATTTCGATAAACTGGGAAATGCCTTACCCGATGAAATTCATGTACGCGATGTAAAACTGTTGAAGGAAATGGGCGGAAATTTCTTACGCATATCGCACTATCCGCAGGACCCTGTGGTGATGGAAATGTGCGACAAACTGGGTATTATTACTTCAGTTGAAATTCCGATTGTGAATGCGATTACTGAAAACGAAGCTTTTTCGAAAAATTGTATTGAAATGGCACGCGAGATGGTTTTTCAGGATTACAACCGTCCTTCGGTGCTTATATGGGCGTATATGAATGAGGTGTTGCTCCGTTTGCCCTTCAAAGGCGATTCCATTCGAAACAAACAGTACTTTGAATCGGTAAATGCATTGGCACAAAAAATCGAAAATCAAATTCGGATTGATGACCCTCAACGTTATACGCTGATTCCAATGCACGGAAATTTCAACGATTATCACGAAGCGGGATTAACTCAAATTCCAAAAATTGCTGGATGGAATCTGTATCAGGGTTGGTACGGCGGTAAGTTTGAAGGATTTGATACATTTTTGGACAATGCGCAGGAAAAATTAAAAGGCAAACCGTTTATTATTACCGAGTATGGTGCCGATGTTGACCCGCGCTTGCATTCATTTGAACCACAACGATTTGATTACACGCAGGAATATGCTAACTTGTATCACGAACATTATATCAAAGCCAACAAGGAACGAAAATACGTGGTTGGAGCCAATATCTGGAATCTGAATGATTTTTATTCCGAAGAACGCGAAAATGCAGTTCCACACGTTAACAGCAAAGGAATCACCACTTTGTCGCGTGAGCCAAAGGATACTTATTTACAGTATCAGGCCATATTATCCACCCGCCCAATTGTCAATATTGGTGGTCGGCTTTGGAAAATAAGAGGTGGAAATGCCGATACAAATTATACTTGCAAGCAACCGGTAAAAGTGTATGCAAATTGCGATAAAATAGAATTATTTTTAAATGGTTATTCACTTGGTAGTCAGAATGTAGAGAATAATATAGCTCAATTCAACGTTCCTTTTGTGAATGGGACAAATGTATTGGAAGCCATCGGTTTATTTAACTCCCTAAAGGTTAGCGATTTACTCAAAATAGACTTTCGCATGTTAGCTACCGACCTAAAAAGCACCACAATACCATTCAGCGAAATAAATATTATGCTGGGCTCCAAACGCTATTTCGAGGACAAGTCAACATCAATAATTTGGCTTCCTGAAAAGGAATATCAACCCGGCAGCTGGGGTTATGTGGGTGGAAAAGCTTATACAAAACCAACGCGACACGGGCAACAGCTGGCATCGGATTCTGACATTTTAGGAACTAATATCAATCCTGTTTTTCAGACCATGCGAACCGGCATTCAGGCATTTAAAGCTGATGTGCCCGATGGCGAATATACAGTAAGTCTTTATTTTGCCGATTTACAAGCAGTGAAAAGCACTAAAATGTTAGTATACAACCTTGGTAACGAGGCGATTGATAACACGATAAGCGAACGAATTTTCGATGTGTCAATTAATAAAACACGTGTTATTACTAACCTGAATGTTGCTGCTGAGTTTGGCGGAAATACAGCCGTTGTTAAAAAGTTTACTGTTTTGGTTCAAAACGGACAAGGCATTTCGGTTGATTTTCAACCGATTACGGGAGAGCCATTTTTAAATGCTATACGTATTTACAGGAATTATTAGTATATCAGATTTAAGACAATTAATTAAATCTTTTAATTGTTTTTTCTTACCTTTGCAGTCGTAAAATTAATCCATAGCTTTATGAACAAATATTTTTTAAAATCGGCTGCATTTATAGTAATACTAGTCATTGTAAGTTCGTGTAAAACCGCAATGCAAATTGAGCGTCCGCGCGAATCTTATCTACCTTCCAATTTAGCTCCTGCAGTGTCCGAATTGCCTTTAGAGGTGGAAGTGGACGTAAAAAAACTCGAAACTGCCATTAATAAAAAACTCAACGGTTTGATTTTCGAAGGCGAAAAACTCAATAATCAAGATTTGAGTGTGAAAATTTGGAAAGCACAGAATTTTTCGTTTACCGTAAAAAACAATGTGATTGAATACCGTGTGCCGCTAAAATTATGGACGCGTTTTGCGTGGACAGTTGAAAAATTTGGAATAAAAGTGGGTGATAACTACGAAGCCAATGGCAGCATTGCGCTAAATTACAAAACAACCATTGAGATTGATAAAAATTGGAAACTCGTTGCAAAAACTACTTCGAATGGTTTTCAGTGGATTGAAACTCCCAAGTTGAATGTAATTGGAGTTACGGTTCCTGTAACGCCTATTGCTAATATTGCGTTGCAAAAAAGCGAGAAAGTAATTAGCGACCAAATAGATGCTGCTTTGGCACAAATGGTGGATATAAAGAAATACGTGACAATGGCTTGGACCGAAGCACAAAAACCCATGCAAGTAAGTGCCGAAAACAATCTGTGGGTGCGCATAACTCCTAAAGATGTGCTTGTTTCGCCATTTACAACTACGGGGCAGAAACTGAATTTAGCCATCTCGTTACAGGCTCAAATTGAATCGTTTATGGGCGTAAAACCCGACCAAAACAAGCCATCTCCCCTACCCGCCTTTAAAATAGCAACAACGCAGCCCAAAGATTTCAACCTGAATATTGCCGCTGATGCTACTTACGATAAAATATCCGAAATGGCAAAATCGCAGTTGCTAAACAAAACATTTACCGAAGGCAATAAAACCATTACCATAACGGATTTATCAGTTTTTGGAAGCGAAGGCAAACCCGTTTTTGTGGCCGATGTAACAGGTTCGCTCAAAGGGCGTATTTACTTTACAGGAACGCTGGCTTACAATGCCGAAAAAGTAGCTGTGGAGGTTCAAAATCCCGAATTTGATTTAAAAACCAAAAACGCTTTGGTAAAATCGGCTGGTTGGTTGCTTAATGGTTTGATTATAAAAAAAATAACACCGTATTTGACTTATCCTGTAAAAACTGAAATTGAAACTATGAAAGCCGATGCCAACAAAATGCTAAGCAATTACAAAATTTATGATGGTGTGTCGCTTACTGGAAAACTGAATACCGTATCGATTAAAAGTCTCGATTTAGTGCCTGGCGCAGTTCGTCTGAATGCTAATGTACGCGGCAATATTGCCCTTAAAGTAGAAGAGTTGAATTTCTAATTCGTAATTCCCAATTCGTAATTCTATGAACATTAGCGATTATAATAACATATTCTTTATCGGAGTTGCCGGAACAGGCATGAGTGCCATTGCGCAATACTTGAGTGGTATTGGCAAAAATGTAAGTGGCAGCGACCGCTATTTTTTACCCGGCGAAACAAACGATACCCGCACCAAACTCGAAGCCGAAGGCGTAAAATGTTTCGTACAGGATGGAAGTGGAATTACGTCCGAAACGGATTTAGTGGTGGTTTCTACTGCTATCGAAAATACCGTTTTTGAGGTTCAAAAAGCAAACGAATTGAACATCCCAATTCTTCGTCGCTCAGCGGTGTTGGCGCTTATTGCCGATAGCAAAAAAACTATTGCCGTAGGTGGAACATCGGGCAAAAGCACTACTTCGGCCATGATTTTCGACATTATGCAATATGCCGGACTCGAACCAAGCATTATTAGCGGCGCAGGACTTACAAGTATTATTCGTGAAGGAAAAATTGGCAATGCCAAAGTGGGGAAAGGCGATTGGTTGGTAATTGAAGCCGACGAAAGCGATGGTTCAATTGTGCAATATCATCCCGAAATTGGTTTATTGCTGAATATCGAAAAAGACCATCAGGAAATTGTGGAACTAATGCAGCTTTTTGGCACTTTCCGCGACAATACGAAAGATATTTTTATTACCAACCGTTCGAATAAACTAGCAGCTCAACTATCTACAAATGCAGCCAACGATTTTGCGGTGGACGAAGCAATAGAAGCAGGATTTAAAGCTACAAACTTTAGTCAAAAAGGTTTCGAAATAAACTTTGAAGTAGAAGGAACACCAGTGAAAATGCAAACTGTAGGGCGCCACAATATGGAAAATGCCTTGGCAGCCATTGCTGTGGTGAGCCGCTTAGGAGTTAGCAACGAAACGGCTGCAGCAGCCCTGTCAAAATACGAAGGAATTTACCGTCGACATCAAATTATTGGACAAAAAAATGGCGTGATTCTGATTGACGACTACGCGCACAATCCTGCTAAATGCGCTGCCTCTATCTCAGCGTGCCAACCAGTTGCAAATAAGGTAATTGCATGGTTTCAACCTCATGGATATGGGCCGACACGCTTTTTGCGAACTGACTTTGTGAATGAAATAGCAGCCACTCTTCGGGAACAAGACGAGATTTGGATGAGCGAAATTTTCTATGTCGGAGGCACTGCTGTGAAAGATATTTCGGCCAACGACCTCATTAAAGATATTCGACGCTTGGGTAAAAATGCCTTTTTTGTAGAAGACCGAAATAACTTTTTAGAGGCTGTAAAACAGCATTTTACGGGCAACGATGTGCTTTTATTGATGGGTGCTCGCGACCCAGGATTGGAGAAATTTGCTGGTGAAGTATTTGCTAAATTGTAATTTTTTATTCAAAATATATTATTCATCTTTAAATTAAAATCACATGAATTCAAAAATCATTTATTTAGGAATTTTTCTACTCTCAGTATTCAACCTAAACGCTACTATCAAAGTAGCATCAGCTTTAGGCGACAACATGGTTATGCAACGCAACTCGGATGTAAAAATATGGGGTACAGCCAATCCCAATGAGAAATTAACTATTACTACAAGTTGGAACAAAGCAAAAGTATCGACCGTAGCCAACGACAAAGGTGACTGGCTCGTGAAAGCAAAAACAACCGAAGCCGGTGGACCATATACAGTTACCATTGCTGCTGGAAAAGAAAAAGTGCAGCTACAAAACATTTTATTGGGCGAAGTTTGGCTCTGTTCTGGTCAATCGAACATGCAAATGCAACTGTTAGGCTATTCCGATCAACCAATTAATGGCTCTAACAAAACAATTTTGGAAGCCGACAATTGCCAACTCCGATTATTTACTGTAAAATTATCAGCTCAAAGTACGCCGCAAGATACTTGTGTAGGAAAATGGGAAGTAGCTTCTCCCAAAACAGTAGGTAAGTTTAGTGCTGTGGGCTATTATTTTGCAAGTAAATTACAAAAAGCGCTAAATGTTCCTGTTGGTGTTATCAACTCGAGTTGGGGAGGTTCGCGCATCGAAGCTTGGATTGATGCCGAAACCATGCAGAAATTTCCCGAATCGCTTGCAATTACCACGAAAGAAAAAACACCACAACACCATCGTGCCGCTAACTTGTATAATGCCATGATTTACCCTCTTAAAAATTTGAGTATTAAAGGAGCATTATGGTATCAAGGGGAGTCTAATCGTTCTGAATATCAATACTATGCGGCATTGCAAAAAGCTATGGTTGCTAAATGGAAAAGTGATTTTGAGCTCACCGAATTCCCCTTCTACTTTATGCAGATAGCACCCTATTCGTACAATAATAGCAAAGATATTCTTTCAGGAAAATTTTACGATGAGCAATTAAAAGCATCTTTAGACATCCC
This sequence comes from Paludibacter sp., assembly GCA_020049335.1. Classification (GTDB taxonomy): domain Bacteria; phylum Bacteroidota; class Bacteroidia; order Bacteroidales; family Paludibacteraceae; genus Paludibacter. Next base: position 8,174 of record JAIFKX010000128.1, read on the forward strand.
GAATGCGGGCATGGTGGCTACGGTAGATTTAGGCGAAGAATTTTGCATTCACCCTGCCGAAAAAGAGGTTCTTGGACAACGTTTACTCTATTGGGCAATGTCCGAAACATACAAAGTGGAAGGTTTGTCGTACAAAAACCCCATTTATAAAAGCATGGCAGTGAAAGATTCGGCAATAGTAGTGTCGTTCGATAACGTGGGAATGGGATTGAGTGCTTATGGAAAAGAAATTACGAATTTCGAAGTTGCTGGCGACGATAAAGTTTTTTATCCTGCAACAGCCAAAATCAAACTCCAATCGAAACAAGTAACACTCACAGCGCCCGAAGTTAAAAAACCGGTTGCAGCACGCTACTGTTATATAAACTATCCTTCGGGCAAAGGCTTTTTGTACAATACCGCAGGTTTACCTGTGTTGCCTTTCCGTACAGATAATTGGTAAAGCATGTGCTTTTGAAACATATTTTATTAAAGTAAAAAAAAACACCTTTAGCATGACGCATTTTGTGCGATGCTAAAGGTGTTATAGATTCTGATAGCGTCCTTTTTTATTTCCGTTTCTTCTTATTTTTTGGAACTACTTCGCCATTTTTGTAATAGCTTGTTTCAATGAGTTTAGCATTTGAGTTGTAAACTTTTGCCACTCCATTTCGTTGCCCATTTTCGAAGGTAATTTCCGACATTAGCTTGCCATCTTTGTAGTAGGTAGCCCAAATCCCCGTTTTAAAATCGTTGCTGTAGTTGCCCTTATCTTTAATCTCACCCGTTTCGTAGTAAAATGTCCATTCGCCCGTAGCTTTGCCATTGGCATAATCACCTTTTTGTTTGAGCCTACCATCTGGATAATTCACTTGCCATTCGCCATCGAAAGCATCGTCCACAAAATGACCAAAAGTGTACACATTTCCGTTGGGATAATAGGATTTCCAGCGTCCATTTTTCTTATTTCCATTGTAAAAACCTGTTTGGCGAATAACGAGAACTGTTGAATCGTAATATTCTTTAACAACGCCAATAATGCTGTCGTTTTTGTACATAGATTCGTATTTCAGATTACCTGAGGGATAATACCACGAAAGTTTACCGTTTAGACGACCATTTTCATACAAACATATTTTATTTACCGTTCCGTTGGAAAACTCTTTGTAATAATTGATAAACTGACCTTCACAAAAGCCATCCTTCATAATGGCACGGTCACGGACATTGCCATTTTCGAAATAAGTTACCGAAAAACCATCCTCCAGACCCATTTTGTAGCTTCGCATTATGCGAGGACGACCATCTTCGTAATAGGCTTTAAAATCACCATTTAGCAAACCTTCGGTGTAAGTTCCTATTTCCTGAATTTTGCCATCTTCGTAATAGTTTATAACCGTACCATCTAATTTATCATTTTTAAAATCAGCATTTTGCATCAATTTACCATCGGGGTAATAATATTTCAATTTCCCATCCAACAAGCCCTTTTTATAACCAAGCTCTTGCTTTACAATACCCGTTTCATAATAATCTACCCATCTCCCATCAAGTTTATCGTAATCGTAAAATCCCTCTTGCCACAGTTTATTGCTGGGATACCATATCGTATAAAATCCATGCTTAACCTTGCCAAGCTTTTTATAATCGACCACACAATAAACCTCTTTGGGTTGTTTCTTTTCGACATCGTAAAACGTAGAAACTTTTTGTTGAGCTGCAAGAGACACAACAAATAAACTGACGATAAATATTATATGTAAACGTTTGATTATCATTTTTTTTCGAGCATTAACTGAGTTCTTTCTAAAGGTTGGCGATGACCGTAATCGAGAATTGCTTCTAACTCATATTTGCCTTTTAAAACAATAGTTGGCATTTGTAAAGTTATTTTGTGTGAAGCATCGGGATAAACAGTGTTTTTTGACATACTAAATTTTTCTTCTTTGCCAGATTGTAAATTTTTAAGGGTTAAATATACATTGGCATTTATCACATTATCGCCTTCATTAGCAACCACTACTTCGAAAATTTGTTGACTATCACCATGTTTTGTTATTTCTTTCAATCCATTGATAGTTGCTTTGTATTTATTGTTGCTTTGAGGCGATTGCTCCACTACCACCACAATGCGTGGCACCAACAAAACCCCTGTAACTACTGTTTTATCGGCTTCGAATGCCGTTTGCTCTTTGGCAACTTCTACATGTATCATGCACCAACGCGACGAAAAACCTTCTTTGGGGACGGTGATAATCACATCTAATTGTGCTTTTTGGTTAGGGTTAAGTTCGATAATCGATGGGCTTATTTTTATCCAGTCGGCACACGAACGTTTGTTGCTACCCGACGGAACAATTTTACGATTTCCATCAGGGTCAATCTCAAAATCAGAAATTTTAAGGTTGTATTTTTGTGGCTTCGCCGAATGATTTATAAGCGTTAGTTGCTTTTTCTGTATTTCTACCGGCTCGGCATTAAAATTGATAAGTACAGGCGACACTTCAAATTCTTGTGCAACTACAAGTTGAGTAAATACAAAAAACAAAAATTGAAAGCGAAATTTTATCATAATGCAATATGTATGTTTTACTAAATTTGAATAATTGAAGGTTTTCCTGTTTCAATTATTTATATCAGGCAAAAATACAATTTTGTGTGCATATAAATGCATGATAAAGGTTTAAAAAAACAAAATCCATTTTCGGATATTGCTTTAAAACAAATTTAATAAAGAAATAGGATTAAAAAACTTCCTCGCAGCTCACCATTTCCCACCCACAATAAATCACACGGAGCAGGTGCAACGTAGTTTTGCCTACCGAAGCCACTATGCGTGGTTCGATAGCATACCGATGGAGTTGCGCATCGGCTTCGGCATTGAGTTTTTGTACCAATGCCGAAGCCGAATTTTTGGCTTCAGCTTCCTGAGCGCGGGGCACATATTTGAGCTCTATCAAGTAACTATGCAGCATGTGAGGGCGCACAATAAAGTTGGGCTGCAGCCACAAATCGACAAATC
>JAIFKX010000109.1 GCA_020049335.1 Paludibacter sp.
CATAAAAAAAACGTTGAAATAGGATATACTTCAACGTTTTTATTTTATAACAAAAGATGACCGAAAGGATTAATTGCTTAAGAAATGTCCTGTATGGTTTTATATAAATCGCTACCTTTCATCTGCATTTTTTCCTCCATTCTGTATTTTCGCTTGTAAATGCTTTCTACGTTTATATTCATGATTGATGCAATGTCTTTGAGCGATATATTCAATTTTATGAGCATACAAAATTGTATGTCGCTTTTCGAAAAACTGGGATGTTTTGCTATTAGTTTATCAATAAAGGCTGGATAGATGATATTGAATCTCACCGTCAAATTTTCCCAGTAATGCTGCTGATTGCCTGTTTTTGAGGTTGAAACATCAACTTTGTTTGTTCCGTCGAGGTTAATTAAATCAATATTTTCCAATTTAACCCGAATACTTTCATTCTCTTTGGATATATCGGCCCATTCATTTTGTTGTTGCATCACCAGACGTTTAAACCAATCTACCTTTTGGATTTCTAACTCCTTCAATTTGGCTTGCAGGGCATGTTTCTCTTCCAAATCAATAATTTGTTGTTTCTTAATTTTATTCTTCTGCTTAAAAATAATGAACATTAAGATAACAATGAAACTCAAAATAAAAATGACAATAAGCCGGAGCAGTAGCATCAGCCTGTCATTTGCTTGTTCCTTCAATAGGTTTTTATTTTCAAGTCGCATCTTTTCCGACTGATAATAGATTTCCATTTCGTGAATAGAGAGCTGCTTTCTGATGTCCATCAACGAATCGGATTTTACTTTTATTTCTGTAGCCAGCGTCAATGCTTCTTTATACTTACCTGCTTCCGTGTAAGTTTCTAACAGTTGTTTTTTAAGCGCAATTTCACGCTTAATAGATCCATTTTTCTTGACAATTTTGAGGGCATCAAGTATGTATTTCTCGGCCAAATCATGCTGTCCTTTCGCTGCAGATACCGACGAAAGGCCACTTGAAACCATCGCTATTCCTATTTGAAAATTCATTTCCACACATTGATTATATATTTGTGTGTAAATTTTCATGGCTTTGTCCCATTGCTTCATAGTACCATACAAATTTGCCATATTATAATAAACCTGAATGTGGGTCGGAGTAAGGGGGCGAGGGGGCAATACATCCAAAGCTTTCTGATAACAATACATAGCACTGTCGGTGTTTATAAGTCGGTAATAAATACCTAAATCAAGCAAACATGATATTTGCTGTGTAGTATCTTTTATTTGCTCGGCAGTTTGATAAGCCATTTTATAGTAAACTAAAGCATTCTTTTTACTGCCAATTACCATATAATTATTGGCAATATTTAAACTTACTGCGCAAAGTCCATTTAGATTATTCATACGCTTGTAAAGCTCATACGCTTTCAAAAATTGCATTTGGGCTGACTTATATTCTGCCTTGCCGGAGAGCATAACACCATAAAGTGTGTAAGCTTTTGCCAAATCAGCATCGGTACCCTTTCGGGCAAGAATTGGAATTGATTTAAGTAGAAATTTTTCGGCTACATATACATTCTCATTGTCAGCCTCCAATTCTCCTTTCAACAAATAACCTTTAGCCAATGATAGCGAATCATTATTGGCTAAAGCCACCGATTGCATCAACTCCAGATACACATTGACCGAATCGTATTTTTGCACACTTTGGTAAGCTTTGGCCTTAACTTCGTACAAACTAATCAATGCCGTTTCGCCTATTTGCAATGAACGAACAACACGTATTGCCGAGTCGGCATACAACAAACTTGAATCGGCATGTTGGTCGATGTTCAATTTTGCTTTTTTCAATAGGTCGTAGTAAACCATTTGATCGGTCATTCTATCTTCTTTTGAATGGCATGAATTAAACACAAAGCTGATTACAATTAAAAAACTGAGGGAGGGGAGTGCTGATTTTGTAAATAACGACATAATTCTGTGAAATGATATAAGTATTTATTGGCTTGAATCATAATTCAAATAAGGTAAAAAAAAAAATAGCAATGATATTAAAACTCTAATACCCATAAAAAACAAAATGACTATCGCATTGATTGCACTATTTTATTATGCTACAAAAGTAAGATAATTATTTTAATGACAAAATCAAATCAACGCTTTGCGCAGGTCTCAATGTCTTCAAGTGCCTGAAGTACAACAGATTTTTGCATTGATGAATTTTAATTCAAGGAGGAGATGTGAGCATGATACGATCAATGGTGAAAAAAAATAATTATATTTCCCGTTGGTCGTAATGACAAGGGCTTTTTGTGTTCAATTTAATTGACATTCGGAATCAAACTCGGATTCAAAACACTACTATTGATATAGGTGCTTACGAATTGACAAGTGGAGTGGATGCCAATATTACAACATTTTAATCCTTGACTTTTATCAATAAATGATTGAAAGTAAAATACTAAATGAACTTTATTAAAATTAAAGCGTTAGGGAAATAGGTGTTAAATTTTTTAGAAGTTTTTTAAATAGGTATTTTTTAAAAGTGTTTTTTATGCGAAAATTTTACGTTTTATTAATTGCGGCTTTCCCTTTTTTAAGTGGATTTTCGCAGGCTTCTGATTTCTCTATTTGGTCGATTACAGGAGAAGTCGGTTTTTGTATTTTCGATGGCGATGTTACGCAAAGCAGAATGCAACTATTGCCACAATCTATTACAGATGTATCGTATGGTGGTACTGTGGAGTATGCCATAAGTCCTATTTGGGGAGTTGCACTCGATTTTTATCATTTCCCATTGAGTGGACGAAATCCTGACATTTCTTTTTATGCTCCATTAAATACAATGGATATTAATGCTACTATCAATTTTACAAAATTGATTTTACCTCGTTCTCGCTCCAAGTTTTCTATTTTAGGAGCCATTGGTATAGGATACGCAGCTTACACATCCAATTTCCGAACGCCCGACCCGGACAATTCTCCGCTTGTAAGCCTGCCGGGGAGAGCATTATCTATTCCGGTTACTTTTTCATTAGAATATAATATCTCTAAATCCTATGCAATAGGTGGCAAAATTCATTATCGCGCCTACAACAAAGATAATATGGAGGGTGACCAAAAGTACAATTTTAAAGGCGTAACAAATGATTACATTGGTTCGGGAATGATGTATTTACGTTATAAATTTAACAGCTTAAAAAAGAAGGACCACCGCCGAAATATCGACATGGATCAATTCGACCCACCTTGTTGTGCTCAAATTGATGAAAACAAAGACAAAACAGATGCTAAGTTGGATTCTATCATGCGCTTACTCCAAAATCAATTGGCTGTTCAGAACAACAAAATTGATTCATTAACCAACATATTGGCCGAAAATGGCCCTGACAACGACGAAGATGGCGTGCCAAACGCTAGAGACAGAGAGCCTATTACACCATTGAATACTCCTGTAGATTTTTGGGGTAAAACAATCATAAATCCTCAATTGGTAGAAAAACAGACAGTTAGATTAGATACGTTAGCGCAAATGGATTATATGCCGGTAGTACTTTTCGATTTCGACAAAACAGAATTAGACGACGATGCACTGGAAGCCATACGCAAAGTTTCGGCTAAAATGAAAGCAGATAAAAATCTACTTGTTGAAGTAAGAGGTTTTTGCGATTTTATGGGAAACAGAGCCTATAACGAAAACCTAAGTCAGCGCAGAGCCAATAGAGTAAAAGCAGAGATGATAAAAGTGTGGGGCATTGCCGGCGATAGAATTATTGCCAACGGAAAAGGTAAAGTAGTAAAACCAGAAACAAAATACAGACCCAACCGTAGATGTGAATTCTTCTTCAGTAAATAAACTCAAAATATTTGTCCTATTTTAAAATTTAGAACAAAAACATACTAAAAAAGCATCAACCTGATTATTCTGGTTGATGCTTTTTTATTTCTTAAACAGAGAGTTCATCCCGCACTTTTTTGGGCAATCCACTCACTACCAAATCGTACGAATGTTGTATCAATTCTGTGAGCAATTCAGTCGAAATTTCAGGACTAATAACAACCGAATTCCAATGCTTTTTATTAAAATGCCAAGCTGGAACAATGTTTTCATACTGCTCGCGTAGTTCAATGGCACGTTCGGGGTTACATTTAAGTGTAATTTGAGGCACTGGATTATCAAGTGGAATAAGCGCAAACATTTTATCTTTTACCTTAAAAACGAGCGTTACCTCATCGAACGGAAAATGTTCGGTTGCTGCATGTAAGCTTAAACAATGGGCGTGAAGTTCTTCGATATTCATTTTGTTCTAAGTATTTTCAATACACAAATATAATGGAATAATTTTAAACCTTATGTGATGTTTATGGAATTTTCTTGTTGTTTTGAAAACTTAGGGGCCTATTCATTTTTAGTCGCAAATCAATTTCTAAACTTTAATGACCCATTTTATGTTTTAAAAAGACAAAATATAAACGAAACAATTACCACTCAATGTTCAATAAAATAAACAATTCAATCCTTTTTCAGGGAAACCTCACCAACAAAAACTATTTCGAAGGTTGGTACTATAAAATGGTAAGTGCCGATGGCAATTGTTCAGTAGCCTTGATACCCGGCATTAGTTTAAATCCCCAACATTCGCACTCGTTTATTCAAACTTTTGTTACCTTTAAAAATGGTGATTTAAAAACTGTTTATTTAGAATTCGATAAAAGTAATTTCGTTACAAGCGAGAATCCATTTGGATTAACCATCGATAAAAACAACTTCACCGAGTCTGGAATTGACATTTCAATCGATCACAACGCAATAAGTATGCAAGGAAAATTGCAGTTTACTTCAAACACCAAAATCCAGACATCCCTTTTTTCCCCATCCATCATGGGCTATTTTTCGTATCTTACATTTATGGAATGTTACCATGGCGTGGTGAGCATGAGCCATTCGCTTGCGGGAGTATTAACCATCGATGGCAAACCAATTGAATTTAACGGCGGAAAGGGTTACATCGAAAAAGATTGGGGAAAATCATTTCCTCGCGAATATGTTTGGATGCAATCCAATCATTTTAAAAATGCCGACACGTCATTTATGTTTTCCGAAGCTACCATTCCGTTCAAAGTATTCCATTTTAATGGTCTGATTATTAATTTAATAGTAAAAGAAAAAGAATACCGTTTCGCAACCTACAATGGAGCTAAAGTTACCTCCAAAACCATTTCGAGTCAACATGTGCGTTACGAAATACAAAAAGGGAAACTCAAACTTATCGTAGAAGCGCAAAACGACCAAACGATTTCATTAGCATCACCCAAAAACGGCCTTATGAGTCAATCAATAAAAGAAGGACTTTCGGGAATAATAAAACTACAATTATTCGAAAATAACAACTTACTGTACGAAGATACGGGTACACATGCCGGATTGGAAATTATGATGAAGCCAAATTGAAACAAAAATGGGGCTACCTTTCCGACAAACAATCACCGGCTGCGTTTCAAAAATCCACTTGAAGCGCAGCCTTTTCATTATTTGCAATTTGTTCCGTTTACTATCTCTAAAAAAATAGCTATCTTTGTGGCTCAAAAAAAAATTTTACCGCATGAATATTTCGTATAACTGGCTGAAAAATTATATCAACACTGATATTGAAGCTGTTGAACTGGGAAAAGCACTAACTTCAATTGGACTTGAAGTAGGTAGTGTAGATGAAGTACAAACCGTAAAAGGTGGACTCGAAGGATTGGTAATTGGCGAAGTGCTTACCTGTGCCAATCACGAAAACTCGGATCATTTGCACGTAACAACTGTAAATGTAGGTTCGGGCGAGCCCTTGCAAATTGTGTGTGGAGCGCCTAATGTGGCTGCCGGACAAAAAGTGGTGGTGGCTACTGTTGGCACTGTGCTTTATTCGGGCGACGATAGTTTTACCATTAAACGTTCCAAAATTCGTGGTGTGGAATCGATGGGAATGATTTGTGCTGAAGATGAAATTGGCATTGGAACCAGTCACGATGGCATTATTGTATTGCCTGCCGAAGCTGTTGTGGGTACTTTAGCCAAAGATTATTACGGAATAAAAAGCGATTTTCTGATTGAAGTGGATATTACGCCTAACCGTGTGGATGCTGCTTCGCATTATGGTGTGGCGCGCGATTTGGCGGCTTATTTCGCTCTGAAAAATCCCGAAATTAAATTGACGAAACCTTCGATTGAAGCGTTTAAGGTCGAAAATACAGATTTGACCATTCCTGTTAAGGTTGAAAACCCTGAAGCTTGTCCGCGTTATTCGGCAGTTACCATTTCGGGTGTAAAAGTAACCGAATCGCCCGATTGGTTGAAAAATGCGCTGTTGACTATCGGACTTCGCCCTATTAATAATATTGTGGATGTTACCAATTTTGTGTTGCACGAACTGGGACAACCGCTCCATGCTTTCGATGCTGATAAAATTACTTCGAAAGAAGTACGCGTAAAATGCTTGCCCGAAGGAACACCTTTTGTAACGCTGGACGGTGCGGAGCGCAAACTGAATGCAGCCGATTTGATGATTTGTGATGCAGATAAACCAATGTGTATTGGTGGCGTGTTTGGTGGATTAAGTTCGGGCGTAACCGAAACTACGCAAAACGTGTTTTTGGAAAGTGCTTATTTTCACCCGGTTTCTATTCGCAAAACGGCTAAACGTCATGGTTTAAATACCGATGCTTCGTTCCGTTACGAACGTGGCTGCGACCCAACCAATACCATTTATGTGCTGAAACGTTGCGCGTTACTTATACAGGAAGTGGCTGGTGGAAGCATTTCGAGCGAGATTGTGGATATTTATCCCATCGAAGTAAAACCATTCGAAGTGGCTGTGAGTGTACAAAAAATCAACTCGCTTATTGGAAAAGAAATTGGTCGCGAAAATATTGAAACAATTTTGAGTGCGTTGGAAATGAAAATTGCCGAACGTACCGAAACGGGTTATGTGTTGCATGTTCCGGCATACCGTGTTGATGTACAGCGTGATGTGGATGTGATTGAAGATATTCTACGCATTTATGGTTATAATAATGTGGAAATTGGCGAAAACTTGGTTTCAACTTTGAGTTACAGTTCAAAACCCGATAGTCATAAACTTCAAAACCTAATTGCCGAGCAACTCACAGCGCAAGGATTCAACGAAATTCTGAATAATTCGCTTACTAAAGGCGGTTATTATACCGATTTAACTTCGTTTCCAGCAGCTAATAGTGTAAAGATTATCAATGCTTTGAGTTCCGATTTGAACGTGATGCGTCAGACTTTGCTTTTTGGCGGACTCGAAAATATCGCCTATAATGTAAATCGCCGTAATGCCGATTTGAAATTCTACGAATTTGGGAATTGCTATTATTTTAACTCCGAAAATAAAAAAGAAGGCGAAACGCTAGCGGCTTATTCCGAAGATTATCATTTAGGAATGTGGCTTACTGGAAATAAATTGGCTCAGTCTTGGACTACAGCTGAGCAAAAATCGAGTATTTACGAACTGAAAGCATATATCGAAAATATTTTTGTCCGCTTGGGCGTAAATGTACGTAAATTGGTTTTTGGCGAATACGTCGACGATTTATTGAGCGAAGCACTTACGGTTTACAGTCCGCGTGGTTTTCAGTTAGGGGTTTTTGGTGTTGTACACCCAAAAATTCGCAAAAAAATGGATATTGACCAAGAAGTGTATTTTGCCGATTTAAACTGGAATGCTTTATTGAAAGAAATTGCGAAGCAAAAAGTAAGTTTTTCCGAAATATCAAAATATCCAGAGGTAAAACGCGATTTAGCCATGCTACTCGACAAAGCAGTGAATTTTGCCCAAATTGAAAAAATTGCTTTTGATACCGAACGTAAATTGCTGAAAAAAGTAACGCTCTTCGATGTGTACGAAGGAAAAAATCTGGAAGCAGGCAAAAAATCGTATGCGGTAAGTTTTATCCTGCAGGACGAAACCAAAACACTAACCGATAGCCAAATTGATGGCATTATGAAAAAAATGCTTTCTAATTTCGAATCGAAATTGGATGCTAAATTAAGATAAAATGGAAACTAAAATATTACATACTCCTTACGCCAAGCCCGATGCATACAATGCGTTGAGTATGCCGGTGTATCATTCGGCAGCTTACGAGTTCGAATCGGCAGAGGAAATGGAGATGGCATTTACCGGAAAATCAACGAATCACACCTATTCGCGCATTACGAATCCTACGGTTCAGTATTTCGAAGACCGTGTAAAAAATATAACCGGTGCATTGAGTGTTACAGCGCTCAATTCGGGCATGGCGGCCATTGCTAATGCCATTATAACGCTTTCAAAATCAGGAAGTAATATCGTTACTTCGCGTCATTTATTTGGCAATACCTATTCGTTATTTACATCCACTTTAGCAGCTTTTGGTATCGAAACTCGCTTTTGCGACATGACGGCTCCGGCAAATGTTGAATCGCAAATTAACGAAGATACTTGTGCTGTGTTTTTGGAAATAATAACAAATCCACAAATGGAAGTGGCCGATTTACAGGCTATTTCGCAAATTTGTAAAGTTAAAAATGTGCCTTTGCTGGCCGATACAACGATAGTACCCTTTTGTGCTTTCAATGCCAAAGCGCATGGCGTTGATATTGAGCTAATCTCGAGCACCAAATACATTTCGGGTGGTGCAACTTCGCTTGGCGGAATTATAATTGATTACGGCACATACAATTGGATGAACTCGCCCAAATTGCTTCCGTTAGCAAAGGAGGTTGGCGATTTGGCATTTACAACAAAACTCCGTAAAGAAATTCATCGGAATATGGGCGCTTACATGACGCCGCACGTAGCTTACATGCAAACTCTTGGACTCGAAACGTTGACGTTGCGGTACGAAAAAGCTTCGCGCACCTGTTTTGAATTAGCCAAAAAAGTAGAGCAACTTCCACAAGTGCAATGCGTGAATTACCCAACACTGGGCGAAAACAAATTTGCTCAAGTAAGTCGTAAACAATTTGGAGATTATCCGGGTGCTATGTTCACCCTCGATTTGGAATCGCGTGAAACTTGTTTTCGTTTTCTAAATAACCTGAAATTGGTAAAACGAGCCACTAACTTATTCGATAATAAATCGTTGGCCATACATCCGGCAAGCACCATTTTTGGTACTTTTACACCCGAAGCTCGTAAACTGATGCGTGTTATGGATACAACAATACGTGTGTCGGTAGGATTGGAAGCGTTGGATGATATTTTTGAAGATATAAAAGATAGTTTATAATACCGCCCCAAATCCGTCAGCTGACGGAGCTTAAAGAGTGGTATTCGAAGTGATTTACATTAAATAAGTGATTCGAGTTTAAGAGACAAAAGTAACTACACATCCCCTTTAGGGGCTTGGGGCATTAAGATATTACACATGAACAATTTTATTCAGAAAATCATTCTTTTTTTGTTCAACAGGCGTTTAAAAAAACATTTAAAAAATGATGAACGTGAAAAACGCTTTGTAAATTACAAAAGCGCACGGTCTATTATCTTATTGTTTGAGAGCGATTATCTCGAAAAAAATACCGAAATAAAACAACTCATTCAAACATTTTACAACGATGGAAAAAAAGTGATGGCATGGGGGTTTGTGCAAAAAAAAGAAATTTCGACTGCCATTTTACCCGATTTTCGCATACTACATCAAAAAGATGCCGATTTTACGCAAATGCCCAATGCTTCTTTTATGCGCGAGCTTGAAGAACTCAATTTCGACTTATTAATCGACCTCTCAGTGAATGAAAATAAGCCCTTGCAATACCTTGCTTTGTATGCCAATGCCGCCTGTAAAGTAGGCACACAAAATCATCCAGGATTGTATGATATGATAATTGATATACAGCAAATAAAGGAAGAAAATCAACTTAACGAAATGGATACTACTGCAATTCAAATTTACAATCATTTGTTTTTTTACCTCAAAAGCATACAAACTAACGATTAAATCCGTATTTTTGCAACGAATTTGCACAATTCATATATGATAAATAATAAACTAACAGGAATGGGTGTAGCGTTGATTACACCCTTTAAAACAGATGAATCGATTGACTTCGAAGCGCTTTCGAGGATAGTAGAGCACCAAATTAAAAACGGAACAGACTACTTAGTGGTTTTAGGTACAACTGCCGAAACACCAACGCTTACCGAAGCCGAATTGAATAAAGTAACCCGGTTTGTAATCGATTGCGTGGGCGGACGCTTGCCCATTATGCTCGGTGTAGGTGGAAACTGTACAAAGGCGGTAGTCGACAGGGTTTCGGCACTCGACACAAACGGCATTGATGCTATCCTCTCGGTTACACCTTATTATAATAAACCATCGCAGGAGGGTTTGTACCAACATTATGCAGCCATTGCAAAAGCTTCGCCTCTTCCTATTGTGTTGTACAACGTGCCTGGTCGTACTGGAATTAACATGTTGCCTGCAACTACAATTCGTTTAGCCAAAGAATTCAGTAATATTTGTGCGATAAAAGAGGCTTCGGGCAATTTTTCGCAAATCGACGATATTATCAAAAACAAACCAGCCGATTTTATGGTAATCTCGGGCGACGATGCCATTACTTTTCCGCTAATTACCCTTGGTGCTGTTGGAGTTATTTCGGTTATTGGCAATGCGTTTCCGCGTGAATTTAGCCGCATGGTTCGATTAGCACTCGAAGGCGATTACAATAGCGCACGACAAATCCATCATCGTTTTACCGAATTAATTGAACTTCTTTTCGTCGAAGGAAATCCGGCAGGAGTAAAAAGCATGTTGGCATTAATGGGTTTTATCGAAAATAAACTTCGACTTCCACTCGTTCCAAATACAATTAACACGTACGAAAAGATCAAATTCGTATTGAATCAACTCAATTAGAAATACATAAAGCACTCTTATCGACAAATCAATTCGTATTATATTAAATTTATGATTGATTTTTAATGAAATTAATGTTAAATTCGAGGTTTCAAAGAAAAAATACCAAATATTTTAACAATTTAACTAACTGAAAATAAGGCAGTTAAAAATTATATTGAAATAACTTCAAAAAAATAATTCAGTATTTGATTTAATAACGAAAAATGTTGTAATTTTGCATCGATTTTGAATTACAAAACATGTTTAATAATTAAAGTTAAAAACGAAATGAAAAAAGTATTTTTATTTTTTG
>JAIFKX010000199.1 GCA_020049335.1 Paludibacter sp.
TTTTCGAGTATAAGGTTTGCCCTGCGCCCTGCGTATTTTACAAACTTCGCCGAGCGAGGAGTGAATGCTTTGCTGTGGTATGCCTGATGTGGTCTGTACGAACACGACTCCGCAAATATAAACAAAAAAATAGCCAATCTTTCGAAAGGCTATTCTCTTATCTGTTGTCAGTCGTCTGTTGTCAGTCGTCTTATCTCAATTCTGTTTCACTGTTTCGAGCACTTGCTTTTCAATTTCCACAGGATATTTTGCACGTAATTTAGCAATCCATTCTTTTTCGAGGTATTCTTGATAATCGGCTGTAACCAATCCACGAACATCAGTGTAATCTTCAGGAATTAATTTAAGTAATCTACCTGTTACAAATACGAATGGATAGTCCTTGTCGGCTTCAACAGCAGCTTTCGATTTGAAAACCATTTTGTCCACATGTTTATTATCACCCTGAACATAAAGATTTTTTTCGATTTTTACATATTGAATGCTATCATTCAAACGGGTACGTAGGTATTTATCAATCGAATCGTTGTGCGATTTTTTGACAATTGCTTTTGCCATTTTAAGTGTATTTTCATTTTTACACATAATAACACGTCCTTTGTAATGCGGTTTTTCCCATTTATAATCGGATTTGTGTTCGTTGAAATACTTTTCTAACCCTTCAGTATCTTTAGAAGCTTTTTCCCAAACTTCGTTGTTGCTCACTTCGAAAAGCAAAATACCATCGTGGTATTCCTGCATCAAGAAGCGGAAATCGTCGTATTTTTTTTCCAACTGACTATCTTCAAAGGCCAATAATTCTTTTTCGGCAAAAGCTGTTAATTTTTCTTCAACAATATCCGATGGAGCTACTTTATCAGTAAATGTGTTAGCTTTCAGAAAATTTGCAAAATCATTTTGTGTCAGTGTTTTACCACCAAAACTCATTATGGGCTTAGCTAATTTCGAAATCTCCAATTGATAAATTGAGTCTGCAAGTGTTTTATTAACAAGCAAATCGGCAAATTCTTTTATCGAAGCAGGAGTTACACTATAATTGTAATCCGTTTTGAGTTTTGCAATAAATGATTTCTGACCTAAATTAGCTCGTTCGTCGCGTTTTACTTTGCTTTGTAAATCTTCTTTCATGCTTTCGAAGCTTGCCACTCCTCGGCGTTCAATTAATTTAATAATATGCCAACCGAACGAAGATTTGATAGGTTCGCTAACATCACCAATATTTTTGAGGGCAAAAGCGGCACTTTCAAATTCAGGAATCATACGACCCGAACCAAACCAAGGTAATTCGCCATTTTTCGAAGCCGAACCTTTGTCGTCGGAATGATCATTAGCCAATTTTCCAAATTCATCTCCCGCTTTAACGCGATTGTAAAGTGAGTCGATAGAAGTTTTTGCTGCTTTATTTTTATCGTCATTACCTTGTTCGGTGAAACGCATTATATGAGCTACAAGCACCTCACCCAACGTTTCGCGACGATTATGTACTTTTACAATATGGTAACCAAATGAAGTTCGCACGGGTTTCGATATCGTTCCGGGCTTTGTATTGTAAGCCATTGTTTCGAACGGATAAACGGTACGAAAAGCCGAAATCCAACCAATGCTACCATTGTTTTCTTTTGCCGACTCGTCTTCCGAAACTTCCTTAGCCACTTTTGCAAAGTCTTCTTTTTCAATACGTTTTGCAATAGCTGTGATTTTTTTCCAAGCTGCCAATGTATCAGCTGGACTTGCATTTTGCTGAACGCGAATAAGAATATGACTGACTTCCACATCTTCCTTCATACGATTGTAAGCTTCCTGTAATACCGATTCGTCCACTTTAGCATCGGTTAAATACGGTTTTGTAAGCTGCGAGCGATAACCTGAAAGTTCGCTAACAAACGATTTTGTGGTATCAATACCTTGAGCCTTAGCCTCTTCCACTTTGAGTTTGAAATTGACAAACAAATCGACATATTCGTTAAGGGTCTTTTTGTCCAACGAATTATTCGAATTGTTTTTGTTGTAAATGTACTCAAACTCTGATTTCAAAACGGGCTTACCGTTGATTTTCATCAGTACTGGGTCGTTAGCAAACAGGCTACTAAATCCTGAAAATAAAATTGCAATAGTAAAAAAGATTTGTCTCATACGTATTTTAAATTTTAAAATAGATAAAAATTACATCGAAAATTAATAACGTTAAAATTACTACTATGTTGCAGTACTACAAATTTTAAACTTAATTTTTAAGTTTTTTTTATTCTCCTCTGCTATAATTAGGGGCTTCGCTGGTAATCGACACATCGTGTGGATGACTTTCGGCTACACCTGCATTGGTAATTCGGGTAAAGCGAGCTTTGTGCAAATCGAAAATTGTAGCAGCACCACAATAGCCCATTCCGGCACGTAAACCGCCAATCATTTGAAAAACTACTTCGTACAACGACCCTTTAAAAGGAACACGAGCAGCAATTCCTTCGGGTACAAGCTTTTTCATATCAGCTTCGCCATCTTGAAAATAGCGGTCTTTCGAACCTTTTTCCATTGCTTCGAGCGAACCCATGCCGCGATACGATTTGAATTTTCGTCCATTGAAAATAATTGTTTCGCCCGGCGACTCTTCCACTCCGGCCAACAACGAACCAGCCATAATGGTGTAAGCTCCTGCTGCAAGGGCTTTTACAATATCGCCCGAATAACGAATTCCACCGTCGGCAATAACCGGAACGCCAGTGCCTTTGAGCGCTTTAGCTACTTCGTAAATAGCCGAAAGTTGCGGAACACCCACACCGGCAATTACGCGCGTTGTACAAATTGAACCCGGACCAATTCCCACTTTTACTGCATCGGCTCCAGCTTCAACAAGCATTTTGGCTGCATCGCCTGTGGCAATATTTCCAACAATAATATCAATATTTGGATACCGTTTTTTGGCTTCGCGCAAAGTGTCGACTACTCCTTTCGAATGTCCGTGAGCAGTATCAATCACAATGGCATCCACTCCGGCTTCCACCAAAGCTTCCACTCGGTCGAACACGTCGGCTGTAACGCCAACACCAGCTGCAACACGCAGGCGGCCTTGTTCGTCTTTCGACGCCATTGGTTTATCTTTTGCTTTGGTTATATCTTTGTAAGTGAGCAGTCCAACTAGCTTACCATCGGGGTCAACAACGGGTAGTTTTTCAATCTTATATTGTTGCAAAATGTCGGCAGCGGCTTCTAAATCGGTTGAACGACTGGTAGTTATAAGGTTTTCTTTGGTCATAATACTATCAATTCTCGTTGCCATATTCCGCTGAAAACGCAAATCGCGATTGGTAACAATACCTACCAAATAAAAATTATCATCCACCACAGGTATTCCACCAATTTTAAATTCAGCCATCATTGCCAACGCATCGCCCACAGTTGCTTTCGGGCGTATGGTTACCGGGTTGGAAATCATACCATTTTCGGCACGTTTTACAATGCTTACTTGCTTGGCTTGTTCGGCAATGCTCATATTTTTGTGAATAACGCCAATACCACCTTCGCGAGCAATAGCAATAGCCAATTTTGCTTCGGTAACCGTATCCATTGCAGCCGAAACTACCGGAATTTTAAGTTCGATGCGACGAGAAAAACGAGTTGTAAGTTGAACATTGTTTGGAAGTACTTCCGAATAGGCTGGAATTAACAGTACATCATCGAAGGTTAAGCCTTCAAGTTGAACTCTTTCTGCAATAAATGACATAGGATTTCTATTTTAAATGATTGAATTTCAATGAGAAATGACTTTTAAGTCTATCAAAATTATTGCGTGCAAATATACAAACTTTCTGCGATGTGCAAAATAGATGTTTCATTTAAAAATTTATAAAATAAAATTTATAACTTTGCAACCTTTACTTTGTACAAATAAAAAAATAAGCAATATGTTTTTAGTATTAAAAAAATCCGGTTTAATCTATTTGGCGATAGCATTCGTTCTATTTATTCAAGTTTCGTGCGATTTATCTGGCGAAAGTAATTATTCACCACAGCTAACACTAGTGTCGCTACCCAAACTTCAAAATGGTGATACATTGAAAATAAAAAATTTAGCAGACACCGAAGAATTGTTGTTGGATACCATTACCGTCGGCGATACGGTTTCGTTTTTTTTATTGCTAAATGGATATTCCAATAATCTCACATCATTTTATATTAATCAATCGTCCGATAGTATATCGAGAATTTTACTTCCGGAAAAAGCAACTTTGGACTCGTTTTTTGTAGCTTCGTCCGATTATAAAAATGGAAAGTTTTTATTTCAACCAAATATTAAAGCGCTCTATTTTCCGTTTAGTTATGTGGCAAGAGCAGTTACAAAAACGAGTAAATTTTCCATACATGTATTTTCGGATGCCAATTTCGAAATGGGCGTTGGTGGCTCAAACACCGCTTCCTTTAGTATTCGAACACCTATCAAAGCGGCTTCAATTAGTCAAAAATAATTAAACGTTCGTACATAATTTCACCAACTATTCAAAAAAAAATACAATTCGTAAATCCAAACGATATTCTTAATGCGTCTAATCAATAAACAAACAAATTTTTATTCATTTAAAAAAATAAATTAGTATGAAACGTATTGTATTATTGGTAGTTGCAACAATAGTTGCGTTATTTGCGGCAGTAAACGCTGCGCCGGCTAAAATTGATTCGGTAGTTAATAAAGAAATTAAAATTATTGAAACCGATGGTAACGAGTCTCAAAAAGATTCTATTTTGTACTCAAAACTTTCGGCAGAACAACTGTTAGATTTAAAACGAGAAGAATCTAATCTTGAATTGGAACGTATCATTGCAAGTGGTCGAAACGACATGCCTTTGAATAGTTTTGGCATAGTTATAATTGCTATTATGCCTTTTATTTTTGTACTTTTATTGATGTGGATTATTGGAAGGGAAAGAAGTAGAGAATCAATTCGCAAACACGATTTGTATCTCAAGTCGCTCGAGATGGGACAAACATTACCCGAAAACTTTTTTGAGAAACCATTGCAAAAATCGCTAAGCAGTAATTTAAAAAAGGGCATTTTGTGGTTAGCTGTTGGGTTGGCTTTATTGATTTACTTTATAATCATTCACAATAATTTTGCGCTTATTGCCGGAATTATTCCTACTTTTGTGGGCATCGGTTATTTGTTGGTTCATTTTCTGGATAAGCCAAAAAATAATAATGAGCAAAACGGATGATTTCCGCTGGGCAACACAGGTAGCGCTATTTGGCGATAAATCGGCTTTCGATAAACTTACCTGTAAATATCAGTCGTCCATACGCAGGTTTTTCATGAACCTGACGATGGGCGATGGCTCGTTGAGCGACGATTTGGCACAGGAAACTTTTATAAAAGCGTGGTTAAACATGGCTTCGTTCAAAGGATTAGCCGGATTTTCGACATGGTTGTATCGAATTGCTTACAATGTATATTATGATACTGTACGTTCGCGAAAATTATATGCCGACATAGATACCGGCGAAATTGACCAAATTCACCAAACACAAAATGATTATTCGCCCGAAAAGGCTGATATTTATACGGCATTGGCAAAGCTTCGTAAAGAAGAACAAACGGCAATTTTACTTTTTTATATGGAAGATAAAACACACCCCGAGATAGCAAAAATTATGAATTGCCCGTTGGGGACCGTTAAAACTTATATTTTAAAAGGAAAAGAAAAAATGAATGTGTATTTAACAAATGCAGGTTATGGAAAATAAAGATTTAATATCGGATTTTTTTGCCGAAAATAAAAAAGAGATTGCGGATTATGGTTTTAGTCGTAAGGTAATTAACCGATTGCCCGAAACCCGCGACAAACAATGGATTGTGCTGATAATGGCTGCTTTGGGTACTTCACTGACATTGGTGTTGGGCTTTTATACCGGATTATTTGTATTTATTTTCGACTTTATGCAACATGTATCACCGTTTGTTCTACTTGGAGCTGTTGTGGTTTTTCCATTGCTTTTGATGCCTATTATTTTTTCTCAAAAATATGGATTTGCAAAATAAGACAAGAATTGAAATGATTTTAAGTTTAAGTACAATATTTGAACTGATTAATTGTCCCTAGTTCCTAAAGGGGCATAGCCGTCAAGCTAAGAAATATTTTTAAGAAGGGGATATTTCATTTAATGGTTTAATGACCCCCAATCCGTCAGCTGACGGAGGGCTAAGACATATTCTCCAAAAAGGATATGAAAAATTAAAGATACTTCGTCTTAAAGCCTCCGTCGGCTGACGGATTGGGGGTCGTAACATAAAATTAACTTGACGGCTATGCCCCTTTAGGGGTTTGGGGCAAAACTTTAAAACTAAAATAAATGCGCTATTTTCTCATTGCTGGCGAAGCTTCGGGCGATTTACATGCTTCGAATTTGATGCGTGAAATATTGGTAGTCGACCACAAAGCAAAATTCTGCTTTTTGGGTGGCGATTTAATGCAAGCTGTGGGTGGAACAATGATAAAACATTACCGCGACATGGCTTTTATGGGTTTTGTTGCTGTGCTTAAAAATCTCAAAACTATTCTGGCCAATATTGAGCTTTGTAAAGAGGCAATTGATGATTTTAAACCCGACATACTTATACTAATCGATTATCCAGGATTTAATCTTCGCATTGCAAAACATGTAAAGGAAACTTCGCAACTACCTATCTATTACTACATTCCACCAAAAATATGGGCTTGGAAAGAGTATCGCATTAAAGATATTAAACAATATATCGACAAGGTTTTTACCATCTTTCCATTCGAAACCGAATTTTACAAAAAACATAATTACAAGGTCGATTATGTGGGAAACCCAACAGTGGATTCTATTGCAAATCGTCTGTTTCAAAACCAATCGTTCGAAGCTTTTTGTACCAAAAACAACTTGACACCCAAACCCATATTGGCACTTTTGGCAGGAAGTCGCAAGCAGGAAATTGCTGCGTGTTTACCTCGAATGCTTCAGGCTGCTTCGCAATTCAAAGATTATCAAGTAATTGTTGCTGGAGCACCTGGCATTGATGCTGGTTTTTATACAAAAATATTGAAATCGAATAAAGTACCGGTGATTTTTGGTCAGACATACGAATTAGTACAACATGCTTCGGCAGCCGTGGTCAATTCGGGTACAGCAACACTCGAAACAGCCTTAATTGGCACTCCACAGGTGGTAGTTTATTATGTAATGTTAGGTAGATTAGCTTATTGGGCAAAAAATATAGTGCTAAAAATAAAATACATTTCGCTCGTTAATTTAATTTCGGAACGCGAAACGGTGAAAGAATTGATTGCTCATAAATTTACAGTCGAAAACGTGCAAGCTGAAATTGAACTTTTACTCAACGACAAAGCCTACAGAGCCATGATGCTTGCCGATTATGATTTGATAAAAGCAAAACTCGGCGAACCTGGCACTGCTCGTAAAGCGGCAAAATTGATGTTACAGTCTTTAGCCCTGGGCGGCAAAATAGATTAAACTTTGAATCGCACTCTTCATAGCCAGGGCAAAACCATAATTATAGCAGCCCCTACTCTTGAACGTAATTTGAAAGATTTCGCGCATACACATCAGAAATGCGACTGCAAAACTAAATTTATTACGATGAGCCATTTGCTTTTCGGTTTTTGCATCTACCGATTTGCGGAATACTCTTAAAAAACTTTTGCTGTTTTTCGTTGTGGTAGCAACGGCACTACCATGACGTCCAGAAGGGGCTTGGGGTGTAAATATGCAAAATTAGCTTGACGGCTATTAAAGAGGTGTGAGATACCAGCATCTCTGATTTTTTAATAAAAAGGAGCTGAAGTTTAGACAATATTGTATTTTTCAAAAAAAACAATGTATATTTGAACTCTCTTATCACATTTCTATTATTTTTTTAACTCATTAAAAAATAATGCCTTATGAACGACAAATTAGTTACGCTGGCTATTCGCACTTATCAACGGGCACAAATGATAAAAGCTGTGCTGACGAACAACGGCATACCCACCGAAATTCATAACCTCAACCTCGAAAACCCCGAAATGGCGGTTGGTGTGCGTGTTCGCATCAAAGAAAGTGATTTGCCGCAGGCACTCAAAATTGTAGAGTCGGTAGAAAAAGAGTGGGAAAAAGAAACGCCAAAAAAGGAAGTTAAAACGATTGTTATACCCATTGATTTTGCCGATATGGTAGACAAAACCATCGACTATGGCTTTCGATTTGCAAAAAAAATAAATGCTGTTATTGAGTTTCTATACGTGTATTACATTCCGGCATTTACCATTACAAACAACAACGAAATAAGTACTTACAGTCTGACAGACAATGAGTTGCTGCGCCGTATAATAACCAACGCAAAAGCCGACACCGCCAATTTAAAAAATGCCATCAACAAACGGATTGATGCTGGCGAACTGCCCAAAATTCATTACGAGTTTGTTATGAAACAGGGCGTACCCGACGAAGTTATTCCAGATTATTGTAAAAAAAAGAAACCAGATCTCATTATTATGGGAACGAGTGGCCGGCAACCCAACAACGAACTGATAGGTAGCGTTACAGCCGAAGTAATTGAAACTACCGAAGCGCCAATTTTGGCCATACCAGCACTTATGAAATCGAATGGGATAAAACGAATTGGATTTTTGACAAATTTTGATCAGAAAGACTTAATTGCCATCGACAAAACGATTAAATTATTTGATGACGAAAAGCCTGAATTATTTTTTATTCATGCGTCGGATAAAATTGATGCTTGGGACGAGGTAATGATTGGTGGCATAAAAGCCTATTTTTCAAACCATTATCCTACTATAAATACAAATTATTCGTTAATAGCCTCACATAGTTCTCCAGAGCAAATCGACGACTATCTTCAAAAAAACAACATCGATTTATTGGCATTCAATACCCGAAAACGCCGACTATTTTCGCGACTTTTCAACCCCGGATTGGCATACAAAATGGTGATGCAATCGAGCACCATGCTGTTTGTAACGCATGTGTAAATAAGTGAGCAATAATATTTTAATTTAATCCAAAATACTGTTATTTGGGATTTTTTGCTATAAATCAAGGATTTACATTGTGTTTTAAAGTTAATAATCAAAGCCATTATAGTTATATAAAGTTAAATTTGTACCATTCAAAACCTATCAATTAAGAATTAATAAAATACAAATTGTAATTATTTCAAATTTTGTGTCATAATAAGTATTACAAAACACCGTAATATCACTTTGGAAAAAATGATATAATTTTCGAAACCAAATTTAAAGACTATCTAAACAGCTATTTTTTATTCCAGAATTTTGAAAATAAAAACTTATTATTTTTATTGATAATCCTATGTAGTAGTCTGTACTACAACTAAAGTAGGAAATAATCAAGCCATAAATGCGCTACATTTGTTTCGATTTAATCAGCTATCGGAACCACACATTAAAAGTACATTTTATGATAAAGCTTGGATTCAACTTAATAATTAGTTTGATGCTACTTTCGAGTAATATTACAGCACAAACACGCGTACAAACAGTCACCGGAAATACCGGCACAACAGCCTCTGATACACTTAATGTTACCTTAGGTTCAACTCCCGCAAATGGCAATACACTGATTGCCGTAATTTCGACCCGAAGTAATACAACCGAAAATGTTACACAAATTACGCAAGGCGGAGTTAGCTGGACGCGGGCAATTTCATCGACAGGTAACTCGACCAACAATACCACCACCGAAATTTGGTACACAACATCCGTATCGGGTGCTGCTACAAATATAACAATTACTCAAGGTTTAGCCCGTTCGGCTGCCGTGGTAATGGAATACAGTGGCTTGGTATATGGAGCACCGTTGGATCAGACTGCAAACAATCGTAACATTTCCACAAGCACTGCTGCTTCCACCGGCTCAATAACACTAACTAATTCGAACGACGAATTATGGATTGGGGGAATAGGTTTGCGTAGCAGTGGTTATTCGTTAAGTACTATTTTAAATTCGTTTACTTCTATAAATTCTTCTGCTTCTACTAACTCCAGAGCAACAGATAATGCCAAAGTGTTTGCTTTAGAAAGAGTTGTAAGCGCAACAGGTACAGCCTCAACAGGTGGTACAGTTAGCACAAAATCGTATTGGTCGGGAGCAGTGGCAGCTTTTAAAGTGGCGGCAATCAACAGCTTTACTCCAATTTCGGCTTGTAAAGGTAGTTCGCAATTAGTTACCATCAATGGCGAAGGTTTTACGGGCAGTTCGGTTGTCGATTTTAATGGAATAGCAGCCACCACTACTTATGTATCTTCAACTCAAATTACAGCAGTTTTACCAGCAAATGCAACACCCGGATTTATTACTGTAACAACTGGTGGCACAACGCTAACAAGCAAAAAACCATTTTTGATTAAAACACCCGAAATTCCTACGGCAAATATTACCTACACAACTTGTCCCACTTCGAATGATGGTGCTGTGGTGCCCAACAATATTCCGATTGCTGTAAATTTCGACTATACCAAATCGCAATATATAAATCTGGGAGTTTCGCAGTTAAATAATTTGAGTGCGTTTACACTCGAAGGCTGGGTAAAAGCCACAACATTTAACCGAAATAGTTTTTTTGGACAAAATAATTCAATTGAAATTGGATTGACATCGGGTGGATTAGTAGAGCTTTGGTCGGAAGGATTGTACACCAACCTCTACTCACCAAGCGCATTCCCAACCGATGGTTTGTGGCATCATATTGCTGGTACAGGCGATGGCACAACTATGAAAATATACATCGATGGCGAATTAATTGCATCGAAATCGCACGCTGCTTTGCCAACCAATAAATATGGTTCATCAACCGATAATACAATGATTGGTGGTTACGTGTGGGATGCTACAACGCCCAATTATCACAACGGACAAATTTTAAAAGCCGGTTTTTGGAATACAGCTTTAACAAATACACAAATTGCAGCATTGGCTTCTACCCCTCATGGATATGTTACTGGCGAAACGAATTTAATAGCAGGCTATAACTTTTCTAGCAAAAACACCAACCGGTACAAACGGCACATTTACTGGAACTACCGTTTCGGCTTGGACAGATTTATTTAGCTATAGTTGGACAAAATCGACTGGTGGCTTTAGCGCATCTACCAAAGACATAACCACATTACCAACCGGAACTTATAATTTGGCTGCTACATTTTTAGGTTGCACATCAAATTCGGATGATTTTGTAGTAATTTCGAATGGAACGGAATCAACTGCTGCAACTTCCATATCAGGAACATCGCCTATATGTAGCGGAAGTAGTTCATCGTTAAGTTTAAATGGAGGTTGGACAGAAAACGAAACTAATTGGAAATGGTATTCGGGCAGTTGTGGAGGCACGCTTGTAGGAACCGGAACTTCAATTACCGTTAGTCCAACAACTACTACCACCTATTATGTACGAGCCGAAGGAACTTGTAATACAACGGATTGCGTTAGTTTTACAGTTACTGTAAATGCAATTGGACAATGGTTAGGAATTACAAGTGATTGGAATGATCCACAAAATTGGTGTACTGAAATTCCAACTTTAGCCACAAATGTAGTTATTCCAGCTGGTGTACCCTTTCAACCTACAATTGGCGATGCCGATGCACTTTGCAATTCGTTGACTATTAACACTGGAGCTACGGTAACAATTAGTGGCACAAACACTCTAACGATTAATGGAAATTGGATTAACAACGGTACATTTACGGCAAACACAAGTACGGTAATTTTCAACGGTACATCTACAATTTCAGGTGCATCAAACACTACATTCAATAACCTTACCATCAATTCAGAAAAATCTCTGACAGCTTCAGCCGCCACCATGAATATAACCGGCGATTGGAC
>JAIFKX010000305.1 GCA_020049335.1 Paludibacter sp.
CCAAAGTTTCCATCAATCTGATAAGGCGGACAAGCATTCAGTAGATTTGGATAAGTTCCACCAGTTTCCGAAAATCCACGTTCGGTACACAGTTCAAGGTCGCTCTGAATAAGTTTATAAGCATGATTTCCATCTAACAAGCGTGCCCAAAAAGCAATTTTCCATGCACGCGACCAGCCTGTACCGCCATCGCCACGCGTTTCGAGCGTTTTTTTGCAAGCGTTGAATAGTTCCGGTGTTTTATTGGCCGAAATATCGTTTCCGGGATGTAAACACAATAAATGAGATACATGTCGGTGCGTAGGGTCAGTATCTTTGTAATCCTCAGCCCATTCTTGCAAGTTTCCTGCTTTACCAACCTGATAAGGCAGCATTTTAGCCAATGCAGCGTTCATTTTACTTCTGAAATCGGCATCCAAATTTAAAACTTCCGATGCTTCTATGGTGTTTTCGAGTAAGTTGCGAATTAGTGCTAAGTCCATTGTAGCACCTTTTGCAACAGCCCACGCTTTGCCATCCTCGCCTCGGAATCGGTTTTCGGGCGAAGTGGAAGGGGATGTTATTAGATGTCCTTTACCATCGTCGGTGTTTTTTAAATACGATTTATCACCGCGATAAGCATATTTTTCCCATAAATGCTGCGAAACCCACGGCGCACCCATTATCCAGTTTGCCCACACAGGGTCGCCTTTGCCAACATGCCCAACGGGATTTGTCAACGCCCAGATATCGGAATTGTGTCCGGCTACCCAACCCGGCATTCCATACATGTTTTTAGCAATGTCTTTTCCGGTTTTCGACATATTTACAACTTGCTGAATCATAGGCTCATGCATATCTGGTGTAATTACAACTCCAAGCCGGACGTAAATCCACATTCCACTTGCCTTGTAAGTTAGCGGCAATTCCTCCCGGACGTGAGCTCGAAATAAGCAAATAACGCCCATATTGATACAACAAAGTTTCTAACGAATGATCGTTATTTTCGGCTTTGTAGCGTTCCAAACGCTTATCGGTTGGTAAGTTGCTACGGTCTTCTTTACTCTCAATATTAAATTTTACTTTATTGAAATACTGCTGATAATCAGCAATATGATTCTTTTTAAGTTTGGCGTAGTTTGCTTTTCCAAGTTTTGCAAAATAGCTTTTTGCCAATGCTACCTCGTCGCGTCCATTGCTTACCGGACATTTATCAAAACCGTTGTAGCTGGTAGCAATCGAAACCACAATAGTTACATTTGTAGCGCCCGAAACTTGAATTTCGTTGTCGGTTATTTTTTCAGTACCATCGTTTTCAATTGTTTTTATGCGCGACTGCACCCGCATTCCCTTGCACGGACAATCCCATTGAATGGGTTTGTCGGAAGTATTGATGTAAGTTGGGTCGGCATGTGAAGGTGCTCGCCCATTCATTACCAGCTCATTACCTTCGGCTGCGATTTTTGGTTTTAGTTGCGATTTTAGAGAAATGCTGAAATTTAATCCTTTTGGCGTAGAAGCACTAAAATGCAACACAACAACCTGAGCCGGTGCCGACACAAAACTTTCGCGTGTGAAAGTAGTTCCACCAACGGTGAATTTTGTAGTTGCAATGGCATTTTCAATATTCAAATCGCGGTAATAATTCGTTACTTTTCCATCGAATTTCTGTTTAATAATTAAATCGCCTACAGGTGAGTATGACTGACTAAAATAGCCTTGCATTTTCCTACTCAATTGGTCAGCTAATTCGTAATTCTTTTCATTTAACGCTTTACGTACAGGCTCTAAATATGATGCCGCTTCTGGGTTTGGATTTCCATTTACAGGTCCACCTGTCCAAAGCGTTTCTTCGTTCAGATTAATTGTTTCCTCAGCCGGCCGACCATAAGTAACAGCACCCAATCGGCCATTACCCAAGGGTAAAGCATTGATAAAATGTTCTGCAGGTTCGTTGTACCATAATTTTAAAACGCCACTTTTGTTTGTATTCGAAGCGGCTACTGATAAAGTTGTGATTGTTGTTAAACACAACAAGTTTATAATGTTTCTAAATTTTTTCATTTTCAGTAAAAAATATTACAACACAATAGTATTGAATGAGTTAGCTTTAAGGGTGATATCGATGTATTTATCCGATATTTTGAGAATTTGTTGTTTGTCGGTAGCTGAAGTATTGGCCACAACCATTACAATTGTACCGTTTGGGTTTCGGAATGCCAACAAATCGTTGTTGTCCGATACCGTAAGCAAAGATGCACCTTGTTGCACGTAGCGGCTTAAATGCTTCATGACATAAAATTCGGGCGTGTACCGCACTTCTCCGGTAGTTTTATTTATAGTAACCATCGAGTTTTGCACCCATCCCCAATGACTAATGCCGGGTGTTTCGAGTATAAAATTCCAGTAGATATAAGATTCAGCACCACTGTTGATATAATGCTTGATAAGCGACCAAGTATATTCTGCTGATTTCCAGTTATTTTCACCGCCACCACATTCGTTTTCGGTTTGCATTAAATGCAATTGTGGGTAAGCCTGATGCACATCGGCAATAATTTTTTTACCATCCCACTGAAACCCACAACCTTTGATGTATTTTGCCGCTTTGGGGTTACTCAATGCCGTTTGCACGTACTTAAATTCGGGTACATTCAGCGTTCCGAGCCAGATATTTACCTTGCGATTTTCTTTTTCGAAACGTGGACCGAGGTAATCGCCAATAAACAAAGCCAAATCTTGCGGTTGCCAAATACAGCTCGGGAAAATTTGCTCTGCCAATACTTCGTTTTGCACATGGAGGTCGCGTATTACAATTCCTTCTTTGTCGTAAGCATCAAAAAATTTGGAGAAATAGAGTGAGTATGCCTGCAGGATGCCTTTTTGCATTTTGAATCCTGTAGTTCCTGTTACCGATTCCAATGCTTTAGGTAGTTTATTATACTTATCGCTTGCAATGCTTGCATAGTT
The DNA here is from genome assembly GCA_020049335.1 of Paludibacter sp. Lineage (GTDB taxonomy): Bacteria > Bacteroidota > Bacteroidia > Bacteroidales > Paludibacteraceae > Paludibacter. The sequence continues at coordinate 2,950 of JAIFKX010000305.1, forward strand.
TTCGTTGGCTTTCATCCACGATGGCGGACACCATGGCGAAGCAAAAAATTGCATGGAAGGTGAATATTGTTGTGCCTTTTTAATATATGGTATCAGACAATTTTTATCCCGCGCGATGCTGAAATTTTTCATTTCAAAATCGTTTTTCGTTTCGTTGAACGAGTAAAAATCGAGCGAATAATCGCTGGCGCCAATAGGTAGGCGGTTTAGACTGAAGTTAGCGCCTTCGGGCGAAAATAATTCTTTAAAAATTTGTTCTTGTTTGTCGGCTGGTATTAGTTTGAGTGCTTCCCAACCAAATTCGTTGAAACAACCACCGAAACCGGTCATGCGTTGCAGGTTTTTTTCGGGGAAAATTTCGATTATTCCTGTCTGTGCAATCGGTGTTTTTTTAACAGCAATCGGCTTCTCTTTTGTCCACGGATTTTTGTCGGTTGTAGAAATCCATTCCGCTTTTTGCCCAAAAGTAAACGAAGAAAAAGTTAACAGTAATGAGAGATAAACAGTGCTTTTCATTTCAAAAAAATATATTAGAATTATTTTGAAACAAAAATACATTTTATAAATAAAAAAAATCATTTGGGGGTGCCCCTGCGGGTCGGGCTTTCCGCTCTTGTACCGCCGAAATACGGCGGCACGCCGCTTCAATCCCTCACCCATCGCAGTTCGAAGGGCATTGCTTCGTTTTGTATAACCAAAATTTGGAATTCCCGCCCTAAAGCACAAGACGTCGTTTTGTTCTCAATAACTAAATATCTGTGTATAAGCTTGATTATCAACATTTAGAACTGCCAAATAAATTCCGTTTGCTAATTTGCCTAAATGATTATTAAAGGTAGTATTACCACTCGTAAATGTTTTATTATGAAACACTTCACTCACTAATGTTCCAACCAAACTGTAAATTTTCAGCGAAGCTACACTATTTTTATTCAGATTTACAGCGCCCAAAATGCTGTTTGTTTTACTATTTGCATTTATCCAAAAACGAACATTTTCATCAAGTATGTCGTTCAGAGCTGTCTCAACAGGTATTTTTTCGAACAAAACTGCATCGGCAATGGTATTAATTCCACCCGAACAATTTATTTTTACATAGTTTGCATTTCCTGCTGTCATCTGGTATGACCCCAAAAAATTCCACTTACCTCCATCGATTGTTTGGTTGACTTTTACCGTAGTAGTTCCCTCTGTATGTTTTATTTCCACCGGCGCTGCAGTTGGTCGGTTGGAATAGGCTGCCCAACGCATAAAAATACGATAATTACCATCTTCTGGTATGTCAGGCGTCCACTTTGCCCATGTGGTACTACTTGTTGACGAATAATAAGCGTAATTTGTTCCATGAAATCCTGTAATACCTGAACTTACAGTCCACGGAGAACTAAATGTGCAACCAGCATCTGTATTATCCACAATAATCTGAAGATTTTCAGCATTTGGAGTTGCTGTTAACGAATCGTTTATAGCAGCCGAATCCAGATAAACTGGGTTAAGTTGTTCGTAAAAACGCACATAATCGTACACTGCTGCCGATGGAAGTTTGGCTACATCCACTGTATCTGTTCCGCCGAGAGGTGCAGCAATGGTTGTAAGCCAGATACTTGCATCGCCATGTGGTTGCTTGGTGGCATCCAATGTGCGCACTAAGTTGCCTTCGAAATAGAACTTTACCTCTTTGGGCATAAACTCACAACCCCAAACATGGAAATTACTTGACAAATTGGGAGTGGTTACACCTTTTCCACCAAAACTAGTATGAACCGGTGAGTAATTGTGCAAGTTAGTAGTGTATGATGTTTGCGATTTTGAATCGTTTTCGCATACATCAATTTCCTGATAAAGTTTGGAATATGGAATTCCCGTTGAAGGAGTTCGATACATCATCCAGAACGAAGTATGCCATCCTTTTCCTGGTGGAATTTTAAAGCGACTTTCGTAATAACCGTAGCGATAGCCTTTTTTGGTAATTACGCCAGCTCCAGTATATTGCGTAGTTCCAATATCCTGCCTTTTTACATTCAAATACAAATATCCATCCGATACAGTTACGTTTTCGGGCACTTGTTTGCTCCAGAAGCGGGTGTCGGTGCGGTAATCCCACACATCCGTATTTAGGGCTGTTCCATCAAAATTGTCTTCGAACACCAATTTGCAATCGCCCATGCCAGGGCGTGTAATAGTTGTTTGCGAAAATGCCGTGATAACCGATAACACGATCATAATTGCGAGATAAATTGTTTTTTTTAACATAGAATTTTTATTTTTGATTCTTTTAATAATTCTCATTTAGATGCTTTGTGAAGCTGCGACAATTAAAGATACAAATATAGTATGATCAATTTGATTCGATGTGTGATAAATGATAACAAAACACGTATATAATAAAAGCAAATGAGGCAAAACTGCCCCTCAACTAGAAATATTATATTTAAGCATTTTGAAAATCTCTTTTGTAGTTTAAGCAATAGAAAATTAAAAAACGGAATTTTTAAACTAAAACACTGATTTGTTGAACTGTGCTGTAATTTTCGAATGTATTTTTGCAACCAATCGAAATCAATAAATTTTTCCTTAATAAAATACTACAAAATGACTTCACGCGAAAGAGTGTTAGCGGCCATCCGCCACGAGCAACCCGACCAAGTGCCTGTTGATATGGGTGCAACTCCAAGTTCAGGCATTTCTGCCATTGCTTACAGTAATCTTGTTAAACACTTAGGTTTAGACCTCCCCACACGCATCTACGATGTGGTGCAGCAATTAGCGCAACCCGATATGCAAATTATCGACCGTTTCGGTGTTGATGTGCTCGATGTGGGTCGCATGTTCAACGATAAAGACGAAGATTGGTATCCGATTACGATGGCAAATGGCGATACTGCTTATTATCCGGTGTGGTTTAAACCCGAATTGCAAGCCGATGGTTCGTACGTAACTTACGATACCGATGGCACAACCAAACTGGCACACATGCCTGTGGGAGCTACTTTTTTCGACCAAACCTACTTTCCATATATCGACGGTTATCCCGAAAATTACGATGATTTAGATGCTG
>JAIFKX010000157.1 GCA_020049335.1 Paludibacter sp.
AAGCCATACACTTTTGGAATAAACCGTCGGTACAACTCACCAAAATAGAGCACGTCATCTTGATTGATGTACCGCCGCAGCAATTCTTCATCTGCTAGTTCTGTTATTTTAGTGCTGTTTATCAATGGGTTGTGTTTTGTTCGAAAAATATTTATACAAAAATAGAAAAAAATACGATGTATTTATGGAATTAGGGAATAAAATGTATCTAAAGGGTGAATGATGTGCCCCGATAGCTATCGGGGGTGGTGATGTGTCCCGATAGCTATCGGGAGTGGTGATGTGATGATGGAAGAAAGAAATGGTAAATTGTAAATAAATAAATGGTAAATGATATGATAAACAATTAAAAACGAAATGATTATGAGAACAATTCAATTTTTGCTAACTTTTATGTTGGTTTTTTCGATGGCTGCCAATGCGCAGAGTTTAGTTGTAACCGGACAAGTAACCGACGAAACTAATTCGCCGATTATTGGTGCTTCTGTTACAATAAAAGGAACGAGACAGGGCACAGTTACCAATGCAAATGGTAATTATTTAATTAGTGTAACGAAAGGAAAAACCCTTATTTTTAGTTTTGTTGGCTACGAAAATCAGGAAGTGGTAGTTAATTCAACCCAACTAAATGTAAAACTTAAACCCGCCTTAACAACTTTGAACGAATGTGTAATTGTGGGATACGGTTCTCAAAAGCGAATGAGTGTTACAGGTGCAGTTTCATCAACAAGCCATCGAGTAGTAAGCGCAGGAGTTTCTGCCCCATCACCTCATTCAAATTACCGAAATCGCCCAAATATTTGTCAGATAGTAGTTACTGATAATCTTAATACTGAGGAATATGGCACGTTTAAAGAAAATCGTTTTGTTGCAACATCAGCCGAAGCTTTATCCACTTTCTCGCTCGACGTGGATGCAGCATCGTACAGTAATATGCGCCGTATGATTAATCAGGGGCAAAAACCAGAACGTGATATGATTCGTATTGAGGAAATGGTCAACTATTTTTCGTACAATTATCCACAACCAACGGGCGAACATCCCGTAAATATTTTAACCGAAGCAACTGTTTGTCCGTGGAATGCAAAACATAAATTGGTGCGTATAGGCGTAAAAGCAAGAGAAATTCCGTCCGAAAATTTGCCGGCTTCCAACTTTGTTTTTCTGATTGATGTGTCGGGTTCTATGCAAAGTGCCAATAAATTAGAGTTGGTAAAATCATCGCTCAAATTGCTCACCAATAATCTTCGTGCAGCCGACAGAGTGTCGATAGTGGTGTATGCAGGTGCAGCGGGCGAAGTATTGCCATCTACATCGGGAGCCGACCGTCAGAAAATAAAGGAAGCCATTGATAATTTGTATGCCGGAGGTTCAACTGCTGGCGGTGCAGGTATTCAGCTGGCTTACAAAATTGCAGAAAAGAACTTTATGACAAAAGGAAATAACCGCATTATACTCTGTACCGACGGAGATTTTAATGTAGGTATAAGTACGCCCGATGAACTTGAAAACCTGATTGAATCGAAACGTAAAACAGGAATTTATTTAACCGTTTTAGGTTACGGAATGGGAAATTATAAGGATAATAAATTGCAAACCTTGGCTCAAAAAGGCAATGGAAATCACGCGTATATCGATAATCTTCAAGAGGCAAACAAGGTGTTGGTGGGCGAGTTTGGAAGTACCATGTATACAGTGGCTAAGGATGTGAAAATTCAAGTGGAGTTTAACCCGCAGCATGTAAATGCTTATCGGCTTATTGGTTACGAAAGCCGATTGCTGAATAAAGAAGATTTCAACGACGATACAAAAGATGCCGGCGAGCTGGGTTCGGGACATACTGTAACAGCAATGTATGAGGTAATTCCTGTTGGTGTTGAAAACACCTTTGGAGGCGTTGACGATTTGAAATATCAATCGGCCAAAAAGCTAAAATCGTCGCCAACTGAAACTATGTCGGATGAAATGTTGACTGTTAAGCTGCGCTATAAAAAGCCGAACGAAAGCGAAAGTCGGAAATTGGAAGTGCCCGTATTGCTCAAAAGTGTATCGAAAGAGGCTTCGGCCGATTTGAAATTTGCAATGGCGGTGGCTATGTTTGGTCAGCTATTGCGCGAATCGGATTTTAAAGGCGAAGGAACTTACCATAAAGCACTTGAATTGGCTCGCGAAGGTTTAGACAACGATTCAAACGGCTATCGCAGGGAATTTGTACGATTAGCCGAAACGGTAAAGCAAATGGAAAAATAATATCAGTTTAAAACTGACTGCAAGTCAGCATTTTCGAATAAAATGAAATCTATTTCAGTGGCATTCTGTCAATCTGTCATAGATTTCATTTTTATTATACAAAAAAATGTAGGGTACAATATTTGAGTTTATCGAAATTCGCTTTGCAAAATAGTAATACTCAACTAATTTTCACAAACTGTTAATTTTGAGTATATTTGCAGTTTAAAATAATATAAATACAATCCAGATAGATGACTGAAAACGAACAAATTGTTACAAAAATTGTTGAAGGTATACAAGAACGAAAAGGAAAAGAAATAGCCGTAGTAAACCTTACTAAATTAAAAGAAGCACCCTGCAGCTACTTCGTGATATGCGAAGGCGACTCCAACGTACATGTTAATGCCATTGCACAATCCATTCGGGATTACGTGCGAGAAAAAATAAGCGTAAAGCCTTATGCTACCGATGGTTTCGAAAATTGCGAATGGATAGCTATGGACTACGGTCAAATTATCGTTCATGTGTTTCAGCGTCCCATACGTGCCTTCTACGATATAGAGCATTTGTGGGCAGACGCTAAAATTAAACGATTAGAAAATATTTTATAAACAAAAAAAATAATTACGCTCCTTACATGGAAAACAAAAAACCAACTCCTCCCACACCACTAAACAATGGGAAACCCTCTGGAAAAGTTCCAAAATTCAATATTTCTTGGATTTATGGCATTATCATAGCTGTATTAATAGGTTCATATTTCTTTAACGACACCCCGCCGGCTAAAGATGTGCCTTATTCTACTTTCGAAGAATATGTAAAAACAGGTATTGTCGAAAAAATTGATGTTTTTTCGGCTAAAAACATGCTCGAAGCCAAAGTAACGGAAAAATCAATTCCAACAGTTTTTGGCAAAAATGCCGAAATTTACAAAAAGGAACGCAAGATAAGTGTGCGCATACCTTCGGTCGAAGAGTTTTCGAAATTTATCAATAAAGCCAAAGACGAAAACCTTTACAAAGGCATTGTCGACTACCAAGTTAGCCGCGATTATATCGAAATGTTTCTGTACAGCATTTTGCCATTTTTACTATTAATACTGTTTTTCGTCTTTATGAATCGCCGTATTGGTGGACAAATGGGTGGTGGCGCAGGAGGTATTTTCAGTGTTGGAAAATCAAAAGCGCAGGTTTTTGAAAAGGGCAGCACTGCAAACAAAACAACCTTTAAGGATGTAGCCGGATTGGCTGGAGCAAAACAGGAAATTGAAGAGATAGTTTCTTTTCTTAAAAACCCAAATAAATATACCGAGTTAGGTGGCAAAATACCAAAAGGAGCTCTGCTTGTAGGCCCTCCTGGGACAGGTAAAACCTTATTAGCGAAAGCCGTAGCCGGTGAAGCTGATGTGCCGTTTTTCTCGATGTCGGGTTCGGATTTCGTGGAAATGTTTGTAGGGGTGGGAGCGTCGCGCGTGCGTGATTTATTCCGTCAGGCAAAAGAAAAATCGCCTTGTATTATTTTTATCGACGAGATTGATGCCGTAGGTCGTGCGCGTGGCAAAAACCCAAATATGGGAAGTAACGACGAACGCGAAAATACACTCAATCAGCTGCTTACCGAAATGGATGGATTTGGCTCGAATAGTGGCGTAATTATACTTGCAGCTACCAACCGTGCCGATATTCTGGATAAAGCTTTGCTGCGTGCTGGTCGTTTCGACCGTCAGATTCATGTAGATTTACCCGATGTACACGAACGTAAACAGATATTTGTGGTGCATTTACGCCCAATCAAAATCAATGAATCGGTGGATGTAAACTTCCTTGCCAAACAAACTCCCGGATTTTCGGGGGCAGATATTGCCAACGTTTGTAACGAAGCGGCGCTTATTGCTGCTCGTAAAAATAAATCGTTTGTCGAAAAACAAGATTTCTTGGATGCGGTTGACCGTATTGTAGGTGGCTTGGAAAAGAAAACAAAAATCACCACTATTTCGGAGAAAAAATCGATAGCGTACCACGAAGCCGGACATGCCACCATCAGTTGGATGACCGAACATGCCAATCCGTTGGTAAAAGTAACCATTGTACCACGCGGCGAAGCATTGGGTGCAGCATGGTACTTGCCCGAAGAGCGTCAACTAACAAATCGCGAACATATTTTGGACGAAATGTGTGCTACTTTAGGCGGTCGAGCTGCCGAAGAAGTGTTTATGAATCAGACTTCTACGGGTGCAATAAACGACCTCGAACGGGTTACTAAACGTGCTTACGCCATGGTGGCTTATTTTGGAATGAGCGAAAAATTGCCCAACATGAGTTACTACGATTCTACGGGAAATTCGGATTATGGATTTACAAAACCATACAGCGAAAAAACGGCTGAATTGATTGACGAAGAAGCAAAAGACATAGTAGCCGAACAATACAAAAGAGCTAAGAAAATTTTGAGCGAGAATGCCAAAGGTCATAACGAATTGGCGGAATTGTTGATTGAGCGCGAAGTGATTTTTGCCGAAGATATGGAACGCGTTTTTGGTAAACGTGCTTGGACCTCGCGCAACGATGAATTGATGGCTCAAAACGGAGGTATCGACTTTTTAGACGATGTAGTGGAAGAAAAGCCAGCCATTGAAGCTCCCGCCGAAGCAAAACCCGAAGATAAAAAGCCTACTAAAGACCAAAAAGTAAATTTTTAAAAGCTTAGCATGAATAATTCGTTATCGCGTCAGCAAATATTGGATAAAATCCGCAAGGTATCGAACCGCAAACAGCCCGAACAGGCCGAAACGGAGTTTGAGAATGCGGCTATTTACAAACCAATACTTCCTGACGCGATAACATGTTTTAAAAGCGAGCTCGAAGCCATAAGTGGAAAATGCTTTGTGGTGGAAAGCGAATCGGAATTATTCCAAATCCTTCAGAAAGAAATTTCCGACCGACAAATTAGTGCAATTTATTGCCGCGATACAGCTATTTCGGCTCAATTAACTACATTCGATATTCCATTTACCAACAGTTCCGATGATTTTGAAGCAATGACTTGCGGCATAACCACTTGCGAGTTTTTGATTGCTCGAACTGGCAGTGTGTTGGTAAGCTCAGCAGGTGATTCCGGTCGACAAATGAATGTTTTTCCACCCGTACATATCATCTTGGCCAAAAGCTCACAAATGCTAAACTATCCCGAAGATGCACTACTAGCTATTCAAAATAAATACAGCGGTCATCTTCCCTCCACAATAACCACTATTACTGGTCCTAGTCGCACAGCCGATATCGAAAAAACATTGGTGCTTGGCGCTCATGGACCAAAGGAATTGATGGTGTTTGTGTTGAAAGACTAAGAAGCGCAATTCATTTCTTAATTCATTGGGTTTCCAATATGTATTTTCTTGAAAAACTACCAGTTATAAAAATATCATTTTTACTGTACTTTGTAATTGACGAATCGATATCAATAGTTCGAATTGCCTGGGCTGTAAAGTTCGGGCAATTTTTTTGAGTGCTAAAAATATTTAAATTCAACTGTTTTGAATAAAATAATCGTGCGTTTGCTTTGATATATACGCAGATATGCGTATTTTTGCATCGTTGATTAAAAACAAGCGTTCTATGAAAAGATTATTTTTAGAGCAAGAGCTCAGAGAGTTGGGCTGTAGTTTTTATCGAAACGGTGGAAATCATGATATTTGGAATTATGAAAACGGGCGTAAATTTCCATTTCCAAGACATTCGGATGTTAATGAGTTAACTGCAAAATCGATGATTAAGAAAGCCAAAACAAACAGGAGGGGTTAACACCCCTCCTTACTCTGAATTTTAATCAACAAAAGAACAATTATTTAATAACGAGTTCGCTCCGAAAAACAGCAATGTTTGAGGAGTGAACTCAAATTGGAGCAAACAACATGAAAAAACTAAAAGTGGATATTTTGGTAGTAAAAAACGAGTCGGAAGGTTATGAATGTATATGTAATTATCCATTCGAACACTTTGACTTGGGCGGAAATGGCGCTACTGTGGAAGATGCTAAAGCTGACTGCTTTACATTTTACGCCGAAATGAAAAATGAATATCCAAACGAACAGTTCGCTGAATTGGATGTAAACTGGACGTATGATTTGCCCAGTTTTTTTAATCACTTCGATTTTCTGAATGCTACAAAAGTAGCGCGATATGCCGGAATGAGTCCATCGAACTTCAGGCATTACGTAGCAGGATCGAAACCCGTAACGCAAAACCAACTGCTAAAAATAAAACAAGCATTTGAAAAAATGGCTAACGAACTGCAAGAAAGCAGCCTTGTAATGTCGGTTTCGTAGCACTTGGCTTTTTTTTAATCAACAACAACACCAGCGGCCTCACCTTTACAGGTGGGGCTTTTTTTGTGTTAATTAATTATTATTTTTTTTGAGTGCCATATTGATACTGTAAAAAATAAAGTGTATTTTTGTGGGATTATCACATATTTAACCGATAAGGTTTAAATATATGAAATAGAAGCATTCTTGGATAGCTAACGTGCATTCAATAAACTGTCAAATACTCATAGCATCAGTAAGTTGAATAAAATATTAAACATCTAATAAACAATCCCTACATGACCCTATCCCAATACCTCGACACTATAAACCAGAAATACAAAGCTGGAAACGCAACTGAACATACTTTTAGAGGCGCTCTGGAGCAATTAATTGAAAGCATTGTACCTGCAATAAAAGCAACCAACGAACCAAAAAGACAAAGTTGTGGCGCGCCCGACTACATTCTGACAAAGAAAGACATTCCGGTGGGTTTTATCGAGGCGAAAGATATTGGCGACCGTGACCTTGAAGGACTCAAGAAAACAGGAAACAAAGAACAATTCGACCGTTACAAAGCTTCGCTTAGTAATCTGATTTTTACCGATTATCTGACTTTTATACTTTATCGTGAGGGAGAATTTGTAACCAAAATTGCGATTGGCGAAATCACAAGCTCCCTGACCTCCCCTAACCCCTCCAAAGGAGGGGGACAAGAAAGAGGGGAAATAAGAGCTTTGCCAGAAAATTTTGCAAGTTTTGAGAATTTTATAAAAGACTTTTGTTCGCACCACGGACAGACAATAAAGAGTTCGAAAAAATTGGCAGAAATGATGGCTGGCAAAGCCCGCCTGCTTTCGGATATTATTGAAAAAGCGTTGAGTAGCGATGAAGTAAACAGTGAAGATAGTACGCTTAAAGACCAATTGAATGCTTTTAAACAAATTTTAATCCACGACATTACCCCAAAAAGTTTTGCTGATGTTTATGCTCAAACCATTGCTTACGGCATGTTTGCTGCACGACTGCATGATTCTACTTTACCAACTTTTAGCCGACAGGAAGCATACGAATTGATTCCAAAATCAAATCCATTTCTGAAAAAACTTTTTGGTTATATTGCAGGATTGGATGTTGACGACCGTATAAAATGGATTGTAGATGACTTGGTAAATATATTTTTGGCTTGTAACGTTGAAGAAATTCTGAAAAATTATGGAAAAAGCACAAAAACCGAAAACCCGATAATTCATTTTTACGAAACGTTTCTGAGTGAGTATGACCCCAAGCTTCGCAAAGCGCGTGGTGTTTGGTACACTCCACATCCTGTAGTTAGTTTTTAGGTGCGGGCTATCGACGAAATACTTAAAACAGAGTTTGATTTGCCACAAGGTATAGCCGATTCGAGCAAAATTAAAATTAAGGTAAACCTACAAGGCAAAATGGTAGAACAAGAAGTGCATCGCGTACAGATGCTTGATCCTGCAACTGGAACAGCCACCTATATTGCCGAAGTAATCAAAGAAATATACAAAAAGTTTGAAGGACAACAAGGCAGCTGGAGCACGTATGTCGAAAATCATTTGTTGCCTCGTCTGATTGGTTTTGAGTTGCTGATGGCAAGTTATGCCATGGCACATTTGCAAATAGATTTACTACTCAAAGAAACCGGATTTGTATCCACCAGAGACCAACGGTTGAAAATCTATCTGACAAATAGCTTGGAAGAAAGCCATCCCGACACAGGAACGCTATTTGCTAATTGGCTAAGCAACGAAGCCAACGAAGCCAACCGCATAAAACGCGATGTGCCGGTTATGATAGTGATGGGAAATCCGCCGTATAGTGGCGAAAGTGCCAATAAAGGTGAATGGATAATGAAGCTTATGGAAGATTACAAAAAAGAACCGGGCGGAAAGGAAAAACTGAAAGAACAAAACTCAAAATTTATAAATGACGATTATGTGAAATTTATTCGTTATGGACAACATTTTATTGAAAAAAACGGAAGTGGAGTGTTGGCATTTATCAATCCTCATGGTTTTTTAGACAATCCAACTTTCAGGGGAATGCGGTGGAACTTGTTGAAAACCTTTGATAAGATTTATACAATAGATTTACATGGAAACAGTAAAAAAAAGGAAACTGCTCCTGATGGAAGCGCCGATGTAAATGTGTTTGATATTGAGCAAGGCGTTTCAATAAATTTCTTTATCAAAACTGGCAAGAAAAAACCAAATGAATTAGGACAAGTTTTTCATTATGACTTGTTTGGCAAAAGAGAATTGAAATATGATTTTCTTTTAGAAAACTCCATAGAGACGATTAAATTCGATAACTTTACACCATTTAAAAGTAGTTTTTTATTTAAAAAAATAGATGAAACAGAGCTTTTAAAATATAACAACGGAATTAATCCAATTGAATTATTCAAAATCAATGTTATGGGATTTCAAACTCATAGAGATGAATTTTGTATAGATGATAGTAAGAATGCATTAGCAAAAAAACTGTTTGAATTCTCACAGAATAAAAACTCAGAATTTGAAATTGAAAATGAATATTGCATAAAATCATCTACTGATTTTAATATAAGAAAAGCTCAAGAAGTACTTTTAAAAGCTGATTTAATTAATGAAATCATTAGTTGTGGATACAGACCATTTGATTCAAAATACATATATTTTGATAAAATAGTTGTTGATAGACCTAGAAAAGAATTATTAATTCATTCCAAAAATAAAGAAAACATTCTACTTGGAATTGGAAGACAAGGTTTAGCCATTGGAGATATTGAATGGTGTCTAACAACAGTTTCAAGAAGTCCTGTTGATGCAAATATATTCAGGCGTGGTGGTGTGAATCTATTTCCACTATATCTTTACCCTGAACAAAACGCACAACAAACAATTGGTAGCGGGTCTTACTCCCCTCCTTTGGAGGGGTTGGGGGAGGTCAGAATCCCAAATCTAAACACAGAAATTGTAAAACAAATATCCGATAAATTAGGGTTGAGGTTTGTTTCGGAAAAGGAGAATGTGACCTCCCCTAACCCCTCCAAAGGAGGGGGACAAGACGCAGTCTCTGATAATTTGAGAAATGGAGGTTCTGGTGTAAGTTTTGACTTCACAAAGGAGAATGTGACCTTCCCTAACCCCTCCAAAGGAGGGGGACAAGACATCATCTCTGACTTTTCCAAAGGAGGGGGACAAGACGCAGTCTCTAATTTTTGCGAAAGTGTGGTTAAAAATAATTTAGGAGAAAATGTCTTACACCCCACCTTTGGAGGGGATGGGGGAGGTCAAACTCTGCCAAATGCTATGACCACTACAAACAATTCCAAAGGAGGTGGACAAGACGTAGCCTCTGATATTTACGATGGTGGCAAGTCAAAACAGATGGCTGAAAATGTTGGTCGTACTGAAGCTGGATATATTACAGCAAATCCTCATAACTATCCTTACATAAAAGACATTCGGGAAGAATTAAAGAAAAACCCAACAGAAGCTGAAAAAATTATTTGGGAGTATTTGCGCGCTAAAAAAACAGGTTATAAAATCAGACGCCAACATATAATTGATAATTTTATTGCTGATTTTGTTTGTCTTTCCAAAAAGGTAGTTATCGAAATTGATGGGAAAATTCATTTACAACAAAAAGAACAGGATGAACTTCGAACTTATGCTTTGAATGATGATGGATATAAAGTAATTCGTTTTACAAATGACGAAGTTTTGACAAATCCTCAATCAGTGGCTAACCAAATTAAAAAGATATTAGACGACCGCCAAACAGTAATTCAAGATGATGAATCTGATATAATATCTTCTTCTTCTTCTTTCTTATCCCCCTCCTTTGGAGGGGTTAGGGGAGGTCAAAATCCCGAAAGCGATACTACTTTTGGAGGGGTTAGGGGAGGTAGAATTGTCGACGAAAATACATTTGCCCCAATTGACATATTGGATTATATCTATGCTGTTTTGCATTCGCCAACTTACAGAGAGAAGTACAAAGAATTTCTAAAGATTGATTTCCCGAGAGTGCCCTATCCTAAAGACAAAGAAACGTTTTGGCAGTTGGTAAAATTGGGTGGAGAAATACGTCAGATTCATTTATTGGAATCGCCAATTGTTGAAAAACGCATTACACAATATCCGATAAGTGGAGATAATATAGTAATCAAACCACGCTTCTCTTATTCCCCTCCTTCTTATCTCCCTCCTTTGGAGGGGTTAGGGGAGGTCAAAATCCCGAAAGTGAAACTACCTTTGGAGGGGTTAGGGGAGGTCAAAGAGGTCGGTAAAGTGTATATAAACGAAACACAGTATTTCGATAATGTGCCCGAAGTGGCTTGGAACTTCTACATTGGTGGTTATCAACCGGCTCAAAAGTGGTTGAAAGATAG
>JAIFKX010000267.1 GCA_020049335.1 Paludibacter sp.
CGGCAGTCGATGGGAAATTTATTAACCAAAAACGAAATTCAGAAAATTACGCTTAAACAAAAAGGAGGTTCTACCTTAGGTGGTCGGCAGGTTTGGTTCGATCGTGATGTGTTGCGACTCAATTACGACAACCGAGGTGAATTTTTAGGCGAATTTTTAAGCGACGATTTAATCTTAATCGTTTCGAGTAAAGGAGAATACTACACTTCTAATTTCGACCTCAATAACCATTACGAAAAGGACATAATGGTCATTGAAAAATTCGATAACAACAAAGTGTGGTCGGTAGCTCTCTACGATGCCGAACAGAAATTTTACTACCTGAAGCGTTTTCAGTTTGAAGCAAATGCTAAAAAACAGAATTTTATAGGTGAAAATCCTGACTCGCGCCTATTGCTTTTGTCGGATGTAGATTATCCCCGTTTCGAAGTTGTATTTGGTAAAAATGATGCTTATCGGGAGGCTTTGGTGGTAGATGCCGACGAATTCATTGGTGTAAAAAGTTTTAAAGCAAAGGGCAAACGCCTTTCTACTTTCGAAGTTGAAACAATCAACGAATTGGAGCCTATCCGATTTAAGCCCAATGCCGCAATTCCCGATGATGCTATCGAGGAGAGCGAAAACGAGACAGTAGAGGAAGAAGAAAAGGGTGAGGACGTGCCCGAAATCGTACAATCAAAAGAGCTTGAACCAAAAGAGCCTGTAACAAAAGAGCCTGACATTCCAGTTTTAGACGAAATAATACATAACGTAGAGGAAAAGAAAGAAGAAGTAATAGAAAAGAAAGAAGAAGTAATAACTGAATTGGTTGTTGATAAAAAAGAGAAAAAACAGAAAACAGTAAAACCTATACTTGTTGATAAAGTGATATTAGCTGATAAAGTGATAGATGTAGAAGAACCAATTTTGATTGAAAAGCAAGTAGAGGAAATAAAACCGCAACCCGAAATAGTAATTGTAGAAGACGAAGACCAAATAGAAGCAGCACACGCAATGCCTCGAAAAACAAAATCGAGAAGTGCTTCTAAATCGAAAAACGTTGATAGTGAAGATGATAATGATGGGCAGCTGACGCTTTTTTAGATATGCGTAATCTATGAAACAAAAAAAACCATTCGAACAGTTCGAATGGTTTTTTTATTTTGACCTTACATCTCCCATTGTTCGCACGAGTCAATCAAATCATCGAAGCATTTTATTTTCGATTTGGCTTGAATTTCGGCAATTTGTTGTTCGATGGCTGCATCGTAAGTATCCGATTCTGTATTTCGTATAACACCTAATGCTACAGGAAATTCGGGTCCTTCCATTTGAGCCAATTTCATTTGCAGCGTAAAATCTTTATTTTTGCTGTCGTGTACCAACAAATCGGCTTCGGTAATACCATTTTCGCCTAAGGTAACTACTTTCAGGTTAAAGCCTTCGGCAATTAATCCTTTGTCGCTATTTTTACCAAAAATCATTGGTTTGCCATTTTCCAAAATAATAACGCGATCGTAGCGATTTTCCTTTTCTGCCAAAAAGCTATGAGCTCCATCGTTGAAAATTACACAATTTACCAAACATTCAACTATCGAGGTACCTTTGTGCGCTGCTGCAGCAGCCATAGCTGCCTGCGACGATTTTAAGTCGACATCTAATACACGAGCAAAGAAAGTGCCACGAGCTCCCATCGTGAGTTCAGCTGGGCGGAAAGGACTTTCTACTGTACCGAATGGCGAAGATTTACTGATAAATCCCATTTTCGAAGTGGGAGAGTATTGACCTTTGGTTAAGCCATATATTTGATTGTTGAAAATCAACACATTAATGTCGATATTGCGACGAACACTGTGTATAAAATGGTTTCCACCAATGGCTAAACAATCGCCGTCGCCGGTAATTTGCCACACAGTGAGTTTTGGGTTTGCTACTTTCACACCGGTAGCCACCGCCGCTCCACGACCATGAATGGTATGAAATCCATAACCCGAAATGTAATAAGGCAAGCGCGATGAGCAACCTATTCCCGATATAGTTGCCACATCTTTGGGGTCGGTGCCAATTTCGGCCAATACTTTTTGAAGCGTATTGAGCAAGGCATAATCGCCACAACCGGGGCACCAACGAACGTATTGATCGCTTTTAAAATCTTTAGCTGTATATTGTTTTATTGTTGATTCCATTAAACTTTAAACTTTTTCTATGTACTATAAATACTGACTATAAACTACTAACTATAAACTATTAACTGCTTTCAAAATAGCTTCTTCTAATTCAGCTACATTAAATGGCTGTCCTTGTACCTTGTTGTATTGCTTGTAATTGCCTGGAACTTTCGATCGAAGGTAAGTCGCAAATTGTCCGCTATTGAGTTCACATACCAACACATTTTTATACTTTAGAATAACTTCTTCGGTGTTTTTTGGGAGTGGATGGATATAGTTGAATTGAGCCAGAGCTACCTTTTCGCCCGCTTTAGCCAAATTAGTAACAGCAGTTTTCAAATGTCCATAAGTAGAGCCCCAACCAATTACTAAAGTATCGGCATCAACATCACCTTCCACCATAAGCTCAGGAATTTTAGTGCTGATATAATTGATTTTCGCTTGACGCATGTCCACCATTTTTTGGTGATTAAGTGGGTCCGACGAAATAGCACCCGTAATGTAGTCCTTTTCTAAACCTCCGTTGCGTTGATTAAAGCCTTCCATGCCAGGTATAGCCCAATAACGTGCTAACGATTCAGGATCGCGTGAAGTTACACGAACATCCTCCATGTCTGGTGTTACCAAATTCGGCTGGATAACAGGTAAATCGGCCATTTTTGGTAATTTCCATAGCGAAGTACCGTTGGCAATGAAAGTATCGGTTATTAAAATCACTGGCGTCATGTGTTCCACCGCAATTTTTGAAGCCATGTAAGTATAATGAAAACAATCGTCGGGCGTGCTTGCAGCAATAACTACCACCGGCGATTCGCCGTTTCGTCCATACAAGGCTTGTAATAAGTCAGTCTGTTCTGTTTTGGTGGGTAAGCCTGTTGAAGGTCCGCCACGCATTACATCCACAATTACAATGGGCAATTCGGCCATTACAGCCAAGCCAATGGCTTCCGATTTGAGCGCCAATCCTGGACCCGAAGTGCTTGTTGCGGCTAGCGAACCAGCAAACGAGGCACCCAATGCAAGCGTAATACCTGCAATTTCATCTTCGGCTTGTACCACTTTTACGCCTAAATCTTTGCGTTTGGCCAACTCCTGCATAATGTCGGTGGCTGGTGTAATTGGATAACTACCAAGGAAGAGTTGAAGCCCTGCTTTTTCGGCTGCGGCAATTAGTCCCCATGCGGTAGCTTTATTTCCGTTGATGCTTGTGTAGCGTCCTTTTACTACTTCATTCGATTTGTCAATCAAAAAAGTATTAACAGCCAAATGCAAATTATGTCCATAATTGAAACCATCTGTTAGCACTTTCACATTTGCATCAAGGATGGTTTGTTTTTTGCCAAATTTTGTTTGCAAAAAATCTATTGCTTTATCCACAGGTCGATTAAACAACCAACACACCAAACCCAAAGCAAACATATTTTTGCTACGAAGTACAGATTTGTTATCCATTTCGAATCCTTCGAGACCGGCAACAGTAAGTGAGGTAAGTCCTACGGGAATAATCTGAATGGAATCCGAAATATTAAGCTCTTCGAATGGATTTTCAGTAGTAAAATTAGCCTTATCTAAGTCCGATTTTTTAAACGAATCAGTGTCGATAATTATAATACCATTTTTTTTGATGCTTTTGTAGTTCATTTTCAACGCAGCAGGATTCATCGCAATCAACACATCAGCGTCATCGCCTGGTGTGTATATTTTGCTAGCGCCCAAATTTACTTGAAAACCCGAAACTCCGCTTAGTGTGCCTAATGGAGCTCTAATTTCGGAGGGGAAATCAGGAAATGTAAGGATTTCGTTTCCTAAAATTGCGGATAGATTGGAAAAAAGTGTTCCTGTAAGCTGCATTCCATCTCCCGAGTCACCAGAGAAACGAATAACTACATTTTCAGCTTCAGTTTTATTTGTACTACTCATTTTTTTTATTACAATTTAATCATTTATTATTTCAGGTGCATATAACAATTTAGAACTCTGCATTGTTCGGTGTGCGAGGAAAAGGAATAACATCTCTAATATTTGACATACCTGTTACAAAAAGAAGCAGTCGTTCGAACCCAAGACCAAAGCCCGAATGCGGTGCTGTTCCAAATTTGCGTGTTTCCAGATACCACCAAATATCTTTTGTTGGCACACCCATTTCGTCGGCTCTCAGCTGAAGTTTTTCTAAGTTTTCTTCGCGTTGCGAACCGCCAATAATTTCGCCAATTTTTGGGAATAAAACGTCCATAGCACGTACAGTTTTGCCATCATCGTTTTGTTTCATGTAAAACGACTTAATTTCTTTAGGGTAATCTGTCAGTATTACTGGGCATTTAAAATGCTGTTCTACCAAATAGCGTTCGTGTTCCGATTGCAAATCGGTTCCCCAATCCACAGGGTATTCAAATTTATGGCCGTTGGCAACAGCGGCTTTCAGTATTTCAACACCTTCGGTATAGGCCAATCGTTTAAAATCGTTGTTTACAACAAAATTCAAGCGCTCGTATAATTCTTTGTCGTACATTTCGCTAAGGAAATCAAGGTCTTCCTTGCAGTTTTCCAAGGCCCAACGAATACAGTATTGAATAAAATCCTGCGCCAATTGCATATTTTCGCCTATTTCGTTGAAAGCCACTTCTGGTTCAATCATCCAAAATTCGGCAAGGTGGCGTGGTGTGTTCGAGTTTTCGGCACGAAAAGTAGGACCAAAAGTGTAAATAGAGCCCAATGCCATTGCTGCCAACTCGCCTTCCAACTGACCCGAAACGGTGAGGCTTGTTTGCTTTCCAAAAAAATCGCGGCTATAATCAATCGAACCTGTTTCGTCTTTTTTTAGGTCGTACATATTCAATGTCGTAACCTGAAACATTTGCCCAGCACCTTCGCAGTCGGAACCAGTAATGATTGGTGTGTGTACATAGAAAAATCCACGTTCGTGAAAAAAGCGATGAATAGCTTGTGCCATGTGATGACGAATGCGGAGCACCGCTCCAAAAGTATTTGTCCGTGGTCGCAAATGTGCAATTTCACGTAGAAATTCCAATGTGTGGCCTTTTTTCTGCAAGGGATAAGTATCTGGGTCAGCTCCACCATATATTTCGAAGCTTTCGGCTTGAACTTCAACTGTTTGCCCTTTGCCCATCGATTCTACCAAAATACCAACAACACTTATACAAGCCCCAGTAGTAATTGGTTTTAGAAACTCTTCACCAAATTTCTCATTGTCGGCAACAACTTGAATGTTATTGATAGTAGAGCCATCGTTCAAAGCAATAAAGCTTACATTTTTATTCCCTCTACGCGTGCGTACCCAGCCTTTAATGTTTACGGTAGTGCCATAATCTGTGCTTTTTAAAGCGTTGGCAATAATTGTTCTTGTCATATTACGAATATAAGCAAAGTATTTTTGTATTATTATTTTAAAATTATAATGCTTGCAAATTTACGAAATTTTAGTGAAAAATGAAGTAACTTTTATTGTAAAAAAAGCACTTGTTCTGTATGAACAAGTGCTTTTGATTTATTTATTCAATCAGTCTTTCATTTTCTTTTTCTTGTTTGCGGTATATCTCCAATCATACTCATTGCACAACGGAAACCAATATCATTACCCGATTTACCTTGGTCCAAATAGCGACGAGTTGAAGGGTTCAGCCAATATACACGATCTTTCCACGAACCACCTTTGTAAATACGTGAGCGCTCATTTATTTCGGGACGAAGCACATCGCTAATATCTAATGTATCCGTTGGAATTTTAGCTTGTGGATCTGGATCTTTAAAATTTCGTAAATCTTTGGTAATTTCTAACGAAATACGTCCAAGGGAATCTACTCCAAAAACATCACGTCCAATAGAATCTTTGCTATCAACCTGCTTTTTGGTGTACACATTACCACGAAATGAATTATATTCGGCCACATCATCGAAACTCGAAGCACGATACACATCGAGCACCCATTCGTTTACGTTACCAGCCATGTTGAACAAACCAAAGTCATTAGGCATATATGAGTCTACGGGGCCAGTAATAGTTGCACGGTCATTAGCAATACCTGATGTACCCATGTCGCCTCGACCACGAACGTAGTTAGCTTGTATTTTTCCCATATTCTTGCGGTCGGTCAATCGAGTTTGTTGACCTGCCCAAGGATAAATTTTTCCTTCAGCTACAATATCATTTCTATCGGATGTAATAGCATAAGCAGCATATTCCCACTCGGCTTCGGTTGGTAGTCGGTAATCGGAATACATAATTCCGTCGGACATATCCACTTTTGTTGTTGCTAAATTAGAACCTTTGCGAGCTTTAGGACCAGGCTCAGGCAAATATGAATTTTGAACAAGGTATTTTTGAGTGTTGAAAATAAAGTTGTTACGAATGCTATCGTAAGACATTTTTTCGAGGGAAGCAAAATTTGGAGCTTTAATAATACCCGCTTTTATCAAAGCCAACTCGTTCACGCGGTCGGTACGCCATGCACAATAATCTACAGCTTGCTCCCAAGTTACACCCACAATCGGATATCTATTGAAAGAAGGATGCGAAAAATAGTTTTGGAGGTAAGGCTCATTATAAGCCAGCTGTTCGCGCCATGTGTTTACATTTGGAATAGAACGTTTTACAAGCTCTTGGGCTTTTTTGTCGAAAATGATTTTCATCCAGTTCGAATACTCACGCCAATCTACATTACTAATCTCATACTGATCCATGTAAAACGAGCTAACGGTGATTCTTCGCTGACGGTTGTCGCGAGGCTGAGTTACGAACTCCGCTTTTTCACCCATTGTAAACGATCCGCCCTCAACTGCCACCATTCCGAGCGGATTTTGAGTTACAAGACCTTCTTTTACAACAAAATCAGTTCCAGTAGGATCATTGTATTTCCAGCCGGTAACACCAGAAACGCCAGACATTGCTTTTTTATTTTTACAATTTACAAAAACAGTAGATATAACTAATGTAAAAACAGCAATTTTTGTTAATGTTTTAATTCTCATATAATTTTAATTTTCAATCTTGTAAGCTTTAATTTTTATTAAGTTCTATTTTTTCAAAATAACGTCGTAAATATCAGTAAATAATTTTAATAATCGGTACTTTTTAATTCAAATTGCCTCTTATGAAAGAATTTAAGCGCAAAAATAGCAATTTTTTCTCACAAATACCCATAAATGTGATATTTTTGTTTTTTTTCAAAAAAAGCATTCATACCAATTTGTAAAATTTTCAGCATTTCAGCCTTTTTAAGTTTTTGTTGTATGAATGAATTTTTAATAGTAAAAATATGTATATCGCTGAATAATAGTAGTTTAAATTACAACAAGTAAAATCAGTTTAATATAAAATCTTCAATATTATTTTATTAATAACGTTCTAACAGTATTTTTCTTATTTTTGTACTGAATTATTTTTTTAAAATATTTTATGGTCATAAAGTACGGCAACCGTTTAATCGACTTTTCGCAACCTAAAGTAATGGGAATTGTGAATGTTACTCCCGATTCGTTTTACAACGAAAGCAGAGTTAGTAGTGCAAGTTCCATTTTGAAAAAAGTTGAAGGAATGGTTTCCGAAGGTGTTGATATTATAGACATTGGCGCTTATTCTAGTCGACCAATGGCCGAAAACATTGGTGCGCAAGAGGAAATGAAGCGTTTGATGGTAGCTCTTGAGGTTATTGTGAAACATTTCCCGGATATAGCTCTATCAGTCGATACTTTTCGATCGGAAGTGGCTACTTTTGCTGTAAAAAATTATGGCGTTGGCATAATCAACGATATTAGTGGTGGGACATTGGATAATTGTATGTTCGAAACTATTGCCGATTTGGGCGTTGCATACATTTTAATGCATATCAAAGGCAATCCTCAAACCATGCAAACCCGTTGCGATTACACAAATGTGATGGCAGAAGTCATAGATTTTCTACAAAAAAGGGTGCATCAATTGCATTTGCTTGGTGTAAATGATGTCATTATCGACCCCGGATTTGGATTTGCGAAAACAAAAGAGCAAAATTTCAGTTTGCTTAAAAATTTGAATTTATTTTCAGCAATTCAAGCCCCACTTTTAGTTGGAGTTTCGCGCAAATCGATGATTTGTAAAACACTTAATGTAACTCCCGAAGAAGCTTTAAATGGCACAACGGCTGTTCATTACAAAGCATTGATAGGCGGAGCAAATATCCTTAGGGTTCACGATGTAAAAGAGGCAAAGCAAACAATTGCAATTTTTGAAGCGGTGAAATGATGTGGTGATGTGGTGATGTGTTGATTTGCCCCGATAGCTATCGGAGTGTTGATGTATTGATTTTGTATCTTAAATCTTCCTATAAACTATAAACTATTTTTCCTATAAACTATTTCCTATAAACTAATTCATAAAGATGGGTTTTCAACTAACGATAAAAGATATTATTGATATATTTCTGGTGGCAGTATTGCTTTATCAGTTATACAAATTGCTACGCCGTACAGGAGCTGTAAACATTTTTTTGGGTGTAATGGCTTTTCTTATTTTTTGGATATTAGTAACTTACATTTTCAAAATGGAGTTGCTTGGCGGTATACTCGATCGCATTGTGAGTGTAGGTGCTTTTGCATTGATTGTACTTTTTCAAGACGAGCTACGTCGAGTATTTTCCAAAATTGGTTCGCATCAAAAATGGAGTTTGATACAGTATTTAAAGAAGTTGCTTTCGTCGGATAATACCCAATCGAAGGATACCGATTTTGATCTGATACAAATAGTGTTGGCTTGTAAATCGATGTCGAAAACAAAGACAGGCGCCTTGATTGTGATTTGCCGCAATAGCGATTTGGATTTTTATTCCGTATCTGGTGAACAAATAAACGCATCAATCAGCTCGCGACTTATCGAAAATATATTTTTCAAAAATAGTCCGCTACACGATGGCGCATTAATTATTCAAGGAAAATCGCTTAAAGCAGCCGCTTGCATTTTGCCCGTTTCGAAAAATCAAACTATACCCAAACGCTTGGGCTTGCGGCATAGAGCAGCATTAGGAGTTACCGAAAACTCTGATGCTATTGCCATAGTAGTTTCCGAAGAAACGGGACATATTTCGTGGGCAATAAATGGACAATTAACCAGCAATGTTAAATCGGAGGAGCTCGAACATTTTCTGTCGGAAGAAATGACCTTGAAAAAATAGTTTATTTGGTAATTTTTTTCGTTGCTACTAACATAAACTGCTCATAATCGGTAAAAACACCTGGAGTGCGCTCGCGTTTTAGGATATTGTAATTCTCTGCTGAAAGTACTTTAAACCCTGCCTTTTCAAACTTTTCGCTCAGCTCGGCAGTATCAAATCCTTTGTGTGGAATGGGTTCGAAATGGTGAAACGAACCATCTTCGCTGCGAATATCGCCCACCACAATGGTAGCTCCTGGGTTTGTAATTTGGTATAAATGTTCCAATGTTTTTTCAATAACAGGAATATGGTGAAAAGCCATACACGAAAAAACAAAATCAACGTCCTGATTTTTATATTCAAAAACTTCACCTTCTACAATTTCTACAACCTCATCGCCATTCAGTTTTTGTTTTAAAATGCCCAACATAGCCGCCGAAGTATCTTCGAAAACAACGCTGCCTACATAAGGCAACAATTGCAGACCTACCAAACCCGTACCTGCCCCAATTTCGAGTGCGCGCCAGTGGTTTTTGATTTCAATACTCTCTGTTAATGCAGCTACAAATTTTTTCGTCATTTCAACTTTCGATGGATTATCCCATTCCGCTGCGCGATGTGCAAAATTATCAGTCATTGTATTTATTTTGTTTTATTTAAATGAATTGAAAAGAAAAATGTACCATTTAAAGATATTAATAGAACGCAGATTTTCGCTGGTAAAGCGGAAATTGACGGATAAAAGAAAAAGGATTTTTTTTCGATAAATCGAGGAGGATTAAGATTCAAGTGTCTGAAAATCATATCGCTGAAAACGATATACAACTCCATTTCTTACACCTGCCTGCAACAGGCAAGTCCGCTTTATCAGCGAAAATCCGCGTCCCATTTCCTTTTTTTTATATAGAAATACGACATTATTTGCATTCTATTATTTACAAAACATCAAACAACCAAATCAAACAAATGTTCGGTTTATAGAAGTAATACTCCCCCTTTATTCAATGTATATTCGGATATAATCCATATATAACTCATATATAACCCATATATAATTCATATATAATCCATATCATAATAATATGGATTATATATGGATTGTTTATAAATTTAAAACGATTTATTTATAGTTTTATGAGCTTACAGGTACGATAGTGTTGCGAACGAACATAAAGAATATGAGAATTCATTTAGTTATGCTACGGTAAAACGAATCTTATCGCAACTATTGTGTGAGAGATTTTCAGAGTTTTTTCATTCATATACATTTTCAGGAACAAATTATCGTCCACTCGACAACGAATTAAATTCTTTTATCTTCAACTGATTGACCACCATTTTTATTTTTCCCTCCAATT
This sequence comes from Paludibacter sp., assembly GCA_020049335.1. Classification (GTDB taxonomy): domain Bacteria; phylum Bacteroidota; class Bacteroidia; order Bacteroidales; family Paludibacteraceae; genus Paludibacter. Next base: position 10,648 of record JAIFKX010000267.1, read on the forward strand.
GGTCGGCAAATAAAATAGACGGTTTTGTGTGTCCTGTTAAGTAAAGAATGCCCGATATTCAGCAATGAATTTTCGGGCATTGTTTTTTTAGAGTAAATTTACCACTCGCAATAAAATATATGTATCTTTGCAAATTAAGAAGAGCAAAAATCAAAGAACAAAGATTTTGAGTGAATTATCAACATCAACAGTCCAAGTATTTACTTTTTGTTTTTTGCTCTAAAAACCTACCCATTATGGCCAAGAAAATACCTTACGGCATTAGTGATTATGCCGAAATTGCAAAACATAATTTTTACTACGTTGATAAAACCCGTTTTATCGAAACAGTAGAAGATGCCCCACGATTTCTATTTTTGATACGCCCCCGCAGGTTTGGTAAATCATTGTGGTTGAATACCATGAAAGCATATTACGATGTAAATGAGGCATCGAATTTTGATTTACTTTTTGGCGAAACTTATATCGGTCAACATCCTACCGAAGAAAAAAACAAGTATTTGATTCTAAATTTTAATTTCTCGGGCGTAAATCCAGAATTGGCGAAATTAGAATCGTCATTTGAGGAGCATTGTAGTAAATCTTTTGATGATTTCAATGCCTCTTACCGCTCAATATTAGGCGAAGAATATATTTCTGGCTATCCGAAAGATGGCTTTGCAGAGTCAAAAATTGAATATATTACAGATAGTTGTAAGCGAAAAAACTTATCCATTTACTTATTTATTGACGAATACGATAATTTT
>JAIFKX010000123.1 GCA_020049335.1 Paludibacter sp.
ATTATCAATACTAATTTCTGTTCCCCTTTAGGGGGTAGGGGCAGTAAATAAACCACTAAATGAAATATCCCCTTCTTGAAAATATTTCTTAACTTGACGGCTATGCCCTTTAGGGGTTTGGGGCAGTATTAAAAAATCTTTATTGCATTCCACTAACTTAACGACATTAATTCGTAATTCTTAATTCTTTTCTGCATTTTCGTCGATATACTTTTGCATGGTAAGGCGTGCCAGCAAGTAGCTTACAGTAGATTCTGCTCCCTGATTTAGATTTACATTGTGCTCTTCGAGTCCATCGTAACAACCTCCCGTGCAGGGATTATACACAATTTGATGCAGCCTATTTTCGCCCAAAAACCAATTAAACGCCACAATCATTTTATCGAGATATTCTTTCGTATTAAAGCGGTCGTAAAATGCGCTCAATGTCATTATGGTGTATGCCACATCGATGGGTTGCTCTCCAAATTTGGGAGCTTCCTTGCCTCTGTAAAATGGCGTTTTGTTCGAAATAACTTCAATGCCATTTTTGTTGAAAATATTATTTAGCAAAAAGTCGAACGATTCTACCGCCACACCCTCGAAATGCTTTTTACCTGTTACTTCGGCTGCATAAAGCATAGATTCGGGCAAAATACTATTGGCATACGTGAGATAACCTTCGAACCACTCCCAGTTTTTGGTCGATTCGTGAATATACATATTCACCAATCTATCGGCTAAACGTTCGGTAAGTACTTTAACGTCAGAAGTTTTCACTACAGTATTATAATAATAAAGTCCTTTAATAATAAATGCCAACGCACGTGTGGAATGTATGGTTTCGATATGCGGCATGGTTTTCTCGAAAATAGACAGCGCCTGCGACACTATTTCGTCGGGCAAAATTGATTTTTTTGAAATAACAAAGCCCAATGCCCAAATAGCACGCCCATTGGCATCATCTAAGTTTGTTTCGTGATTTTGAACTGTAAATTCTTCGTTTATATCCATGTAATTGAGAAAATTTCCTCCCGGTTGCAAACAAAATTTGAAATAATTAAGATAGGTGGCAATAGGTTGTAAATCATCCACATCCGCTTGCTGTTCGAAGTGCATACACATCGCAATAAGCGCACGTGCGTTATCATCGAGCGTATAGCCAGAGCTAAAATCGGGCTGATTAATTTTACAAAACTGAATGATACCAATATCAGTAGTCATTTTTTCGATCTGATCCAATCTTATTTCTGGAATAATATACTCCATTTTCATTTTGTTTCCAATGTGTTTTTTGAAAAGACTTGCATGTTCTACCGCAGAGTTTTCCCAAGCTGTAAATACAATTTTTTGCAAGGTAGTGGTACTAATATTTTTTCGAAGCAAATCATTGTTTAATAACAAGATAACCCCTTCGGCTAATTGTTTTGAATTTTGAAAATCAATAATAATACCCGTATCTTCTGACAATACTTCTTTAGCATGTGGAATGGGCGTTGAAATTATCGGGCAACCGCAACTCATGGCATATACAAAGGTACCGCTCACAGCCTGATTGGGGTCGTTGGTTGTAAACAGATAAATATCAGTCAATTGCAAGTACTCGAGCAGCTTAGGTAATTCCAAGTATTCGTTAATAAAACGCACCTGATCCTGAATATGTAAATCGTGCACAATGGCATGTAGATGTTCGCGGTATTTTTCGTCTTCGTGTCGCAACACTTCAGGATGCGTTTTGCCAATAACAAGAAACATGGCATCGGGAATTTCTTTCAGAATTTTGGGCATAGCACGGAGCGTCGTTTCAATACTTTTGCCTGAGCTCAAGAGTCCGAAGGTTGTCAACACTTTTTTGCCTTGCAAATGGTATTTTTCTTTCAACGAATTTTTGTCTAAATGAGGTACTAAATGCGTGCCATGCGCTATCACCGTGATTTTCGATTTTGGTATAAAATAATCGGCAATAAGTAGATGCGAAGCATGTTTTGTCATTACCACAATAGAACCACAAGCGTTGGCAATATTTTGTACCAGCAACTTTAACTTTTCGTCGGGATTTGGCAATACGGTGTGAAAAACAATAACAATGGGCTTTGTAAGTTCGTAAAGGAAGCTCAAGAAAGCCTTTTCTTCGTTATGAAAAAAACCAAACTCATGCTGAATAACCACCATCTTTGTTTTTTTATGCTGGTTTATTTTAAGCGCCGTATTCGAAAACGATTTTGGGTCGGAAGTATCGAGCACATTTGTTACTTGATTGGGGTATTCGTACGATACTTTACCCGATTCGAGAGCACAAACTTTGATATCGAAAGAGGTGCCAAATTTTTTTTCCAAAGCCATTATCAAATCCTGCGAATAGGTAGCAATGCCGCATTCGCGTGGAGGATAAGAAGTTACAAAGAGTATTTCGGGCAATCCATTTTCTATTTCAGAAGATTTTGAACCCAACCAATTTTCTTTTTTAATTGGTTTAGAAGTGATTACTGTATTTTCAGGGCAATCTTGAATTGCAGTATGAAGGTTGTTACTGTGTCGCATTAGTTTGTATGTTTGATGTAAGTTCTTGAATTAAAGCTGAAAGTCTAATCGATGCGCAAGCAATTCGTTCGTCGGCAGCTCCGTAGTAAATAAAAAGTGTATCGCCAAAAAGCGCAGTGCCTGTTGGGAAAACCACATTGTTAACTTCACCACGCCTTTCCCAAACGTATTGCGGGGTAAAAAGCGCATAAGGAAGTCGAGCAATTTCAATAGAGGGGTCGTTTAAGTCGAGTAGGGCTGCACAAGCTGAATAAATTAAGCCGCGCTCGGTAGATTCTACACCATGATAAATAAGCAACCAGCCGGCAGGTGTTTCGATAGGCGGACAACCGCTGCCAATATAATCGGATTCGTGCTGGTACAGCGGATCCATAACAATAAACTTATGAAAATCGGCGAAATACAGTTTCCAAAATTCACGAGTTAGTTCCGTTAAGCTCTCAACAGACGTTATCTGAATTCCAGGACGGATGCGATGCAGAAATACCAATTTTCCGTTTATACGACGTGGAAAGAAAACCACGTTTTTGTCCCACAACATCATTTTTTTATCAGGGTCAGCTTCCTGGTAATAAAATTTGTGATTGCGGTAATAGTTTTCGTTCACCATGCCGTTTTTTTCGGCCCAATACACAAATTTCGAATAGGTAACAGGTGGAACAATTAATCCATGCCGTTTGAATTTTTTGAAATCTTTGGTAGTAGCCAGTGCTCCTCGTGCATTTATGCCATCGTAACCCGTGTATGTCATGTAATATTGGTCTTCGAGTTTAGTCATGCGTGCATCTTCTACGCCATGCGTTTCGTATTCCGTTTCGGGTACAAAAATGGGCGTATCGGAGCGCTCGGCCAAATGCAAAGGTCCATCTAAGCGAGCGTAGCCAATGGTAGAGTGATTGCCTATACTTACCGCACGGTAAAAAATATGCACACTGTCGCCATCTTTCATTATGGCGGGATTCAAAACGCCAGCCCGTTCAAACTCTAAATCTCTTTTTTCGAGGATAACGCCCTCTTTTTTAACTTTTATCATAATTTTTCCAATTTAAAAACTGCAACTATAAACTGTAAACTATCTTCTCGAATGCTTGCTTTTATTGTGGTCTTCATGCTTGCTACCTTTGCGGTTGTCATCATGTTCTTTTTTCACTTTTTGAGGTTTTGTTTGATAATAATAATATTTTTTTTCGGGCTTCATTTTATATACACGTGGGTTACGAGGCGTGTACTGAGGGTGGTTTTTGTAATAACTACGGTGATAACCATTATCATGACGTAAACCTACAAGGCACGACGAAAATCCGATTGTAATGGAAATTAATAAGGCAAATAATTTAATTTTTTGAAATAATTTCATGTTGTTTTCTTTTTTACAAAGTTGCACCTATTTTGCCCCAAATTCGTTACATAGATTTGATTGAAAGTTATATAAATCACTGACAAAAAAAAATGAGCGGACAACTTAAAGTTACCCGCTCTCTAAACACATACAGTTTTTGCCGCTATTTAATATCTAATTTCGTTTCCAGATTGTACAAGCAAATCGTTTATTTCCTTTTTTAAGTCTACCATTTTCAGTTCTCTATCTATATAAAAACCATTTAGTTTTTTATATAATAGAAGCGAATTTTCCAATTCAATTTCTAATTGTTTAATCGCAGTAATATCAATAATAGTGAGAAAATATTGATTTGTGTTTTCGGAAAAGAGCACATCAATATGCACATAAATTGGAATAATACTTTTTGAAAGCAGATATAATTCGAGACTTCTTTTGGAGGCACTTCTTAGGGTTTGACCTAAAGTCTGATTATAAACAATTTTGTTTTCGGGATGGATATAAAGACCAAAACGAGTATTAATAAGCTTATTTCGGTCGTTACCAAGCAGTTTTGCTGCCGAAAAATTCAAACTTTCAATATCTCCTTCTCTCGAAAGCGATATGTAGCCCGATGGAGCAAAATCGTATAATTCGGTATATTTTTCGACTGTTTGCGTAATTTTTTCTTTGGATAACTCAAGTTCTTCGTTTTGCATTTCGAGCTCAATTTGGTGCACCTGAAGTTCATGAATCAGCTTTAACCTATCCACTTCGTCGACAGCATATTGCTCCGCTACCTCACTTTTCAATTTATCTTCGGCTAAAATGCGCAGAAGTGCTGCTTCGCTAACTTCTCTATTCTGTTTTTTCATGGTTTATATAGGTTATGTTTTCGTAATAATTCGACTGTTTCGTTTAGTTCAATTTCTAATTTTTTGGCTTCAGTAACATCAACAAATGTAATGACCAACCCATCAATTTTATCTTCGAAAGTGCGGTAAGGCATTATTCGAACGATAAACCAATTGCCAGAATTAGTTGTTATAGCGGTTTCTTTCGCTACCAATGTGCGCAAAACCTCTTTGGCATGTGTGGTAATTTTTGGATATTTCAGGTCGTTGGCTATCTCGGTAAATGGGCGCCCAATATCGGACGTTCGGAGCTTTACAATTTTTTTCAACTGATCGGTAAATCGCCTTATATTTAATGCTTTATCGAGAAAAAGCGTGGCAATATCTGTGCTATTGAGCAAATTAATCATATCGTTGTTGGTTTGCTCAAAATCACTAATTTTTGTTTGAAGTTCGACATTTACAGTTTGTAGCTCTTCGTTCAAACTTTGCATTTCCTCTTTCGAAGTCGTTAACTCTTCGTTGGTCGACTGCAATTCTTCATTGGTCGATTGCATTTCCTCGTTGGTAGATTTGAGTTCTTCTTGCGAAGTTTGCATTTCCTCTTGCGTGCTTTGCAACTCTTCATTCACACGTTTCAAGTCAATTTCGAGTTCCTGCTGATGTGCCAAGGATATTTTTCCATTCGACTTTTTAGATGGTTTTTCTAAAATTACGGTAGCAACGTCCGAAAAAACAATCATAATAGAACCTTTAAGAGCTTCCGGATTTTCGTTTTGTTGTATCGTCAAATCCACCAAATAAATACTACTCCCCGCTCCTACTTTTATATTTTTAAAATATAGCGGCTCGTAATTTTGCTTTGCTTTTCGAATAGCCCCAACCAGCATGGTGCTTAAACCTTCGCGGGCCATAGCATATATGTTCATATTGGCTTTGCCAGCTGCTGGCTCAAGGTATTTTCCCGTTTTACCAGTAATATAAAGTATGTCGCCCTGATCGTTTATTAATACACTCGAAGGCAAAAATCGTTGAAGCAATAATTTATCGGTGAGAGTTTGAATGTTTTCTATTTCTTTCATGGGCTTCATTTGAATATCAGTTTGTGTCATTTTACTTTGCAAAAAGGAACTAGGGAAGTGTTGTATTTCAATCTGTTTTTGAATTTCCGATCGCTCAAAAAACTTTAATCTTGTATCAATCAAACTAAAATTACCATTGGCAGAATTATCATTTTCGGCACTCCCGAGCAACATAATTCCTCCAGGCTTTAAACAATAATGAAACAAAGACATTAGTTTTTTTTGCAACTCAGCCTCCATGTAAATAAGCATATTGCGGCACGAAAGAAAGTCGAGTTTGGTAAATGGTGGATCTTTTATAACATTCTGATTTGCAAAAATAACCATTTCGCGAATGGACGAATTTATTCTAAACCCTGCCCCATTCACAGTAAAAAACTGATTAATACGTTCTGGAGAGACATCTTTGGTAATATTTGCCAAAAATTCACCCTTCCGAGCAAGAATAATGGCATCGTTTTCGAGGTCGGAAGCAAAAATTTGTAAGCTAAAATGCTTTTGTAATTTTGTGTTTTCGTACGCTTCGCGAAAAACAATAGCCAACGAATAAGCCTCTTCGCCGGTGGAGCAACCTGCCACCCAAGCTCGAAAAACATATCCATCGGGGGATGTTTCAAATAGGGCGGGAAAAATCTCCGTTTTTAATTTTTCCCAAACTGCTGGTTCTCTGAAAAAGTTGGTAACACCAATAAGCAATTCCTTGAAAAGAATATCGGCTTCGATAGGGTTTTCGCTTAAAAAACGAACGTAGTTATTTATTTTGTCTACCCGATGCACCATCATGCGCCTTTCGATGCGCCTGTAAAGCGTATTTTTTTTGTATAACGAAAAATCGTGTCCCGTTTGAGTTTGAAGCAGAAGAATGATTTTTTCGATAGAACTGGAGTCATCCTCGTCAAAAACAGGTGTATGTGTGGTTGGTGCTTTGGGCTGCGAATTATGCTTTAGAAATTCGGTGAGGCTTGCAGGCAATTTGTTTGCTGGCGCAATAATATCAGCTTGTGTGGTTTCAATGGCACTTTGAGGCATTGCATCAAACTTCGCATCGGCAGGATCCTGCACCAGCACTATTCCATTCGATTCCTTAATTGCTTTTAATCCAATGCTACCATCGGCACCCATTCCCGAAAGGACAATTCCAATACTCTTTTCTTTTTGGTCGATAGCCAACGACTCAAAAAATGTATCTATAGGCAAGCGCAATCCGCGCGGTTCGGTGGGTTTTAGTAAATGCAAAATGCCATCCACAACCGTCATGCTTTTGTTTGGCGGAATGACATACACTTGGTTGGGTTTTATTTGCAAGCTTTGAGTCGCCTGCTCTACCTTCATAGGCGTTACACGTTGCAACAATTCGGGTAGCATTCCCACATAGTCGGGGGCGAGATGTTGAATAACCACATACGCCATACCGCTATTTTTGGGTGTATTTTCAAAAAAAAGCTCCAAAGCTTCCAAACCACCAGCCGAAGCACCGATGCCAACAATATGGAAATTATTTTTTTTAGTTGTTTTAATTTCCGTACTTAAAACTTTCGATTTGTTGAGCATGAGTACTTTTTTATTCTGTGCAATATTGCGCAAATGTAAATAGAATAATCTTTTTCAAACTATCACTTTTTTATTTAAAACTTAATTAATTCTACTTTGACAGTTTAAAAATAACTTGTAGATAGATTCAGAGACGATGCTAACTTTACATCCCCTTTAGGGGCTTGGGGCAGTAAAGAATTGAATTTTAACTGCCCCTATATCCCCTAAAGGGGACTTGAAGTTACTATCGATTTATTTATTTTTATCTAAAAAATATAATCTGTCATAGTAGAATTAACTTAAAGCATAAATAACATGCAATATGTATTTTGAAATTACGCAAAGATGATAAATAGCTAAAGATTTATGTTATATAAAGAAATAAAAAAGTTACATAAATCACTGATTTAAAAAAAAATCCGACCAAACTTCATCTCTGAAATTTGGTCGGATAATTTACTTTTACAAGTTAACCTCGTCCTGCTTTTTTAAGCCTTTTCTCTTCTTTTTTTTCTTTAGGAGTTTTCAAAGCTTCCTTTTTGACGTTCTTCTTTGCATCTTCTGATTTTGCCATGATGTTCTATTTTTTAGTTTAAAAATCAATTGGTCTAATAATCGGTAAAAATACAAATAAGTTTAGTAATAAGCAAAACTTTATTGTTGAAATCAATTTTTTTGTATAAAATATTAATAAAATAGAAAAGAGTAGGATTGTACGTATTGATTTAGTATATTTGCAAGTATAAAACTTAAAATTATGGATGCTAAACTGACAATAAAATTAAATAAAAATGTGGTTGACAGAGCTAAAGAATATTCTACAACTCAAAATAGAAGTTTATCACGCATCATTGAGTCGTATTTAAGTTCAATAGTAAGCCGTACAAATACGGCATCCGATAATGAAATACAGATTTCTCCATTTGTAAAAAGCATGTCGACAGGGGTGCATTTGCCTGTAGATATTGATTATAAAAAAGAGTATGCTGATTACCAAACCGAAAAACACAAATGAAGCCAAGATTATTTATCGACACAAATATAATGCTTGATTTGCTGGGTGAGCGCTTGCCCTATTACGATTCGATTGCCAAAATAGCAACATTAGCCGATAAAAGTGAAATTGCCATTGTAGCTTCGGCTTTGTCGTATTCTACAGTGGCCTACTTGCTTTCGAAATATGAAAGTATAGAAAAAATAAAAGAAAAACTTCGAAAATTCAAGATAATTTCCGAAATATCCGATTTGGATGAAAAAACAATCGAAAAAGGACTAAATTCAAACTTTTCGGATTTTGAAGATGGATTACAATATTTTTGTTCCTTAAAATCTGGCTGCACTATTATATTAACCCGAAATCAAAAAGATTTTAAAGCATCAAATATCCCCGTGATGTCTGCGGATGAGTATTTGAAAAGCATTAATCGCGAATAAATTAATTGTATTCAAAACTACACAATGCTAAATGAGCGGGTAACTTTTCGTAGCCCGCTCATTTTTTTAAGTAATTATTTTGCTAATCTCATTTATTTCGGTTGCACAATATCAATAATTACGGTACGGTTGTAAAAGCGTTCTTCGGGCAATTTGTTGGCAAAGGGCGCATTTTCGGTATCCATTCCAAAAGCAATAACATCATAAGTAATACCAGTTTTACCGGCATCGAAAGTTGCTTTTTGCAGAATGTCCATAATATCCTTTGCGCGTTGTTGCGATAGATTCATATTATAATCCGAACCACCAATAATATCGGTATGTCCGTGAATAATGACGCGACCATTGTTAGCGATATTTGGAGCAACTTCTTCGATCAGGAATTTTTCGTAAGTAGAAACCACCCTTTGTTCGTCGAAACCAAACAGAATGCTGAAGCGCAACGCTTCCTCTTTAAGCTCTTCGTTTCGAACCAAATTTATAGTACTTTCTTTTCGAACAGTAAGTCCTTCAGGCGTTTTGCCTGTTACTACAAAATTGTATTTGCCTTTTTGATTTGCACCCAAAATTGTATTTCCCGAAATGCTTTCTTGGTTACGTTTGTAAGGCCCAAAATGTTGTGAAACACCTTTTTCATCGGTTACATCTACATTCCACGACTTGAGCGGTTGTTTTTTCTCTGAATTTACGTTAAAAAGTATACGGCTATCCAAGGGGTCAACTTGCTCTACTTCAATTTGTAACGGAACTAGCAATGCAGATGTATTGGAAGTTAAATCCACGCGACGGTCGCCTTCGCGCAACATCGTTAAGTAGTTTTTTCCACCAGGCAATTCGGAAGGCAGCACAGGCTGATTGCGTCCTTCGGTTGTGATACGTGCTGATTTTATGGCAAAAACAGTAACCAAATACCCCTTTACATTTTCGGCATATATTTTTCCTAATTCGGGACCATTGCCAGCCGACGAGCCTGTAAGCGTGATTTCTGAATTGGGATTTTGAACCATGCGGTAACCTACAATATTCAGTATGTTATAATACACTTTCATTTGTCGAGCCGAGCGTCCCTCGTTGTCTTTTGGGTCGATTGTCCGTAATTGTTCCAATTCGAAAGCTGCAGCTTGTTTTGCATACATGCGAATATACCGTTTTGGAATTTCGGTAGAACCTTCGTCGAAAAACACCGAACTACGTAACGGAAAAGCTTCATTAATTTTTCGTTTAACGGGCACACTTAATGGCGCACGAACCGAGAAATTAACATCTTTATTGGTTGCTGCAAGCCCGTCGTTAGTGGATGGAGATACTGCTATCGGTGTAACAACTGCTTTCTTTTCAGTCAATGGACTTACTTTTTCGGGTGCTTTTTCGTTCACTTTACCAGTACCAAATTTTAGTGCCAACCCTACACGAATAGTTGATAATGACCAACTTTCGATATCGCGGGGTGCTTGTCCGAAATAAGGATGAAACGAAATAAAGGGCGAAAGAGCCACTTGCGTAGCACTATTCCATGCCGAAAGTTGAATATCGTAACCCAAACCAATGTGTGTTGAAAAAGTATTTTGACGCACGTTGCTAAATTCACCTTCGGAAGTGGTAAAAAGATTTCCGTTGTTTTGATCAAAGGTATAAGCAAACGATTTATTCAAATTGTAATTGTAAGCACCTCCAAGGAAAGCATAAAAATTGGGTCCAAAAGGCGAAATGCGTATGCTTGGTTGAATAGTGGCGTAACTCAAACCCGTTTTCAAGTCTTCGGGACAATTACAGGGCGATACCACTTGTGTAAAAGCGCCACCGCGACCATCGTAACCGAGATTAAGCATCAATCCCACAACAGGAATCGGACGATATTCGAGCAAAAGCGAAGCAAAGCCACCCACGCCCGAACCTTCGTGAAAAGCAGCAGGAGCCATTATT
>JAIFKX010000250.1 GCA_020049335.1 Paludibacter sp.
ACCCCTAACCCCTAAAGGGGAATAAGAGATATTAGTACTGAATATTTAAAATATTTAATATGAATAATATAAAAGAAAAAATACAAGACGAAACTAACTTAGTTCCCCTTCAGGGGCTAGGGGTTCGTATTCTCGTTTTAGATAATTACGACTCATTTACCTACAATTTGGTACATGCAGTGAAAAAGTTGGGATACACCGATGTGGAAGTGCATCGCAACGACCAGATAGCATTAGAAGAAATTGCTCGTTTCGATAAAATTATCCTTTCACCGGGACCAGGCGTGCCTTCCGAATCGGGTATTTTGTTGGAAGTGATACGCACCTACGCACCTACAAAGCCTATTTTGGGTGTTTGTTTGGGCGAACAAGCCATTGCCGAAGCTTTTGGTGGCACATTGATAAATCTTTCCGAAGTGCATCATGGTGTCAGTTCTATGGTTGATGTATTGGAAGAAGATGTGCTTTTCAATGGTTTGGATAAAAAGATTGAAGTGGGGCGTTACCACTCGTGGGCTGCCGAAAAAACCACTTTGCCCGATTGCCTAACCATTACTGCTGTTGATGAAGAAGGTATGATTATGGCTTTGGCACACAAAACCTACGACGTGCGCGGGGTTCAGTTTCATCCCGAATCGGTGCTTACGCCAAATGGAGAACAAATGCTGAAAAATTGGCTGGAGAGTTAATCGTTGACAAAAACCAAAAACTCTTTTAATTCAGTATTAGTTCATTCGTTCCAAAACCTTGCACACAATAAATGCTTCTTTGTAAAAAAGCATACTAAAACTTACGCTTGCTCATGAATCCGAATGGGAAAGTTACTTCAATACGGTAAAAGTAATAGACCTCGAAATAAAAACCAAAACTTATGGCATTTGAACCAAAAAAAATAACTAAAGATCATATCCTTAGTGCAATAACTAAAATTGAAACAAAAAGTATTGAACTAATAGATTCAACTAGATGGTTAGTCGAGATTAATGGAAAACAATATCCACCAAAAGAAGTTATGCGCTATGCTCATGAACAAATAAATGGAGAAAAAATCTGGGAGCGAAGTGGTGGTAGCCCGACAAATCAATACTTAGAAAGTATGGGTTTTAAAATAATTGATAAATCAAACAATTCAATTAATTCATTAATTGAAAGTTACAAAGCCATTGTTACTAAAAATAAACTGCAATATGAAATCTACAAATGGGAACTTGTAGCTTCGCTTAATGGCAGACCAGCTTTAGAAGCAGAAGATTTTGCTTCCGAAATTAAAGCTGTATTTCCACCTCCAAACAATATGGTTTTTCAATTAGCAAGAGCAACATCAAAGCGATTAGTTAAACATGATTCTGATAAGTACCGTACTTGTTTACGTGATTTATTTGACGAAAATCAAGATTTGCAAATTCGAATAAACAACTTTATGGCAGAAACTACTGCCATTTACAAAGATTCGAAAGGCGAAAAGTCACCACATCACGATGAGCGAACTATATCGGCTTATCTAACTTTTCATAATCCCAAAAAATATACGTTTTACAAAAGTTCGTATTACGAGGAGTATTGTAAATTTTTGGGCATTAAATCTAAAAATGCAGGAGAAAAACTTGTACATTATTATGAGTTAATTAATGATTTGGTTGACAATTACTTAGTAGAGGATACCGAACTTTTAAGTTTGATTGATAACTTAACTTCTGGCGATGATTATTACAAAGATGAAAATCGACTACTTTTAGCACAAGACATTTTGTATCAAATGTTTGTAACAAGCAACACACAAACAAGCTATTGGATTTTTCAAGGAAATCCGTCGGTATTTGATTTTGAAACTGCTTTACGGAATGACATTCTTACCGATTGGACTGTGTCGGCACATAAGGAAAGAATGAAAGTGGGCGATAAAGTAATTCTTTGGATAACAGGAAGTAAAGCAGGTTGCTATGCGCTTGGAGAATTAACTTCGACGCCACACGAAAACAACATCTCTCCTGACGACCATTTATGGAAAACGGAAGATAAAAGTGCGCTTAAAGTGGATATTGAAATAACGCATAATTTGGTAAACAGACCGGTTTTGAAAGAATCTGTAAAGAAAATTGATAGTTTAAAAGGTTTGAAAATAGGAAATCAGGGAACAAACTTTAGAGCAACTAAAAATGAATATGATACTATGTTAGAACTTGTAAATACTAAAGATAATAAGTTAGATAATATCTTAATGAAAAACAACATGAAGCCAAAAGAATCAGTTCTCAACCAAATCCTCTACGGCCCTCCGGGGACAGGGAAAACATACAATACAATTAATAACGCAATTAAAATTATAAATCCTGATTTTGATTTGAGTCAAGAAAGGAAACTTGTAAAACAAGAATTTGAAAGATTGGTATCAGAAGGACAGATTGTATTCAGCACTTTTCACCAAAGTATGAGTTATGAGGATTTTATTGAAGGGATAAAACCAGAAACTATTGATAATGAAGTGATTTACGAAATCAAACCGGGTATTTTTAAATTAATATGTGAACAGGCAAAAGCAAAAGCAATTTCGAGTGATAATTTTGAACAAGTATTTAAAAAACTACTCGATGAAATTAAGACAAGTGGTGGTAAGTTAGTTCTGGAATCTATTGTACACGCCAAAGAGTTTACGGTATATGAGAACTCAAAAGGCAATTTGAGATTTCACGCCAATACAGATAAACGGTATGAAGGTGTTATCAAAAAGGATATTATTGAACATTATTTAAAAACTGGCGAGACTTTAGATTGGCCATCGTATGTGAAAGCAGTAGGTGCACATATTGTTGCAAAATATCATTATACAAAAGAAGAGTTACACACAAACAAAAATTATGTATTAATCATCGACGAAATTAATCGTGGAAATATTTCCCAGATTTTTGGAGAGTTGATTACATTAATTGAAGAAGACAAACGTTTAGGTAAACCCGAAGCGTTAGAAGTTACGCTACCTTACAGCAAAGAAAAGTTCGGAGTTCCTTCGAACCTTTATATTATTGGCACAATGAATACTGCCGACCGCAGCGTGGAAGCTTTGGATGCTGCTTTGCGTCGTAGGTTTAGTTTCGAAGAAATGATGCCGAAACCAGAATTGATAAGTTCTGTAATTAATGGCATTAGCTTATCTAAGGTATTAGAAACCATCAACATACGCATTGAAATACTATTGGATAAAGACCATCAAATAGGACATAGTTATTTTATGTCGGTAAAAATCGAGAATGATTTAAAATCGACTTTTAAAAACAAGATAATTCCTTTGCTTCAAGAGTATTTCTTTGGCGATTATGGCAAAATTGGGTTAGTGCTTGGCGGTGGATTTGTAACGGTAGAGAAAAACAGGGATAGCAAAAATTTGTTTGCAAGCTTTGATGATTCGTACGATGCTGCCGATTTGGCTGAGCGTACCGTCTACAAAATAGTGGATGTTGAAAGCAGCGAATTTGATATTCAAACAGCCATTAAAAGTCTTTTAAACTAATTTATTTGAATACGTACAGGCATCATATCACCGTTTTTGAGCACGAACGAATAAAACTCGGGCAGTGTTTTCATAGTAACAGTTTCACTCAAAGTGAAGCTATCACTGAGCATTCAAAGCCTGTGGTTTTTGACGAACCTAAATTGCACGCACTTCAAAAATTTTATGGAGATAAAGGCGTGCCTTATTATAGCCTCACTCACAATGGTATACAATTTAACGAATTTGTAGGTGTTATTCAAGTTGGCAATTTATTAATAGAGGTTTTGCCCAAAGCCGACAAATCGGAACATTCGGAATTGGTAGATAGAAAATGGCGAAACATGCTGATTAATATGATGCGGGCTGTGGGCTCATTTGATAGTAAGGTTACAAGTAGCAGTCAACTGAAAATTAAGCCCAATACCGTACTCGATTTGTATATCGAAATGTTTATTAACGAATTAGAATACCTGCTTCACACGGGATTAATTAAGAAATACCGTAAAACGGAAGGTAATTCAACAGCATTAAAAGGCAGTTTGGTTTTTGGTAAACAATTGCAACAAAATTTGAGTCACCAAGAACGGTTTTACGTTTGCCACAGCACTTACGACATTGAACATCAATGGCATATTTTGCTTTACACTGCCATTAGGTTTATAAAACAAATCAATAGCAATGCATCTTTACACAGTCGTATTGGAGCATTATTGTTGTTTTTTCCTGAAATGCCAACGGCGAAAATTACGGAAGCGCACTTTGCAAAGTTAGTTTACGACCGAAAGACCGAAGGTTACCGCAAAGCCATTGAAATAGCCAAATTGTTGCTACTACAATATCATCCCGATGTAAGCAAAGGTCGGAATAATGTGTTGGCGTTAATGTTTGACATGAATCGGCTTTGGGAGCAATTTATCTTTGTCAGTTTAAGAAGGCATTTAACCGATTTCACAGTAAGTGCTCAAACTTCAAAGTACTTTTGGCAGCCCGAAAACGGTTATCGTACTGGCATACGCCCCGATATTGTTATTCGGAATGGAGATTTTACCGTAGTGCTCGATACTAAATGGAAAAACCTGAATGGCAATAATCCATCCACCGAAGATTTGCGACAAATGTATGTGTATCACAAATACTTCAAGGCACAAAAAACTGCATTAATCTATCCTGGTAATGGAACTGACATTTGTGGAACTTATTATGATTCAGACGCTAAACTAAACAAAGAAATGCAATGCTCGGTACTCCAAATAGAGGTGGAGACAGGTAATATCATGGCTTGGCAAAAAAAGATTAGCGAAAAAATTAACCTAAATAATCACATCAGACAAGCCTACAAAACGAATTTTTGACTATTTTTGGTGAAATTTTGAGATTTTGAGCTACTAGTTGCGCAATAGGTGAGATACTCTGTAAAGTGAAAAATGAATATTAGTAACAATTAAAAATTAATTAAGAAACTAAAAATTGAAAGAAATGAAAAAACAGGACTTGGGAAATATATTAATAATTGCAATTACATTTATTCTTTTTGCAATAGCACTTTTTACAACTGGTTTTACAAAAGATTTATTAGTCGAAGCTGGGGTTTTGTTGGTTTCAATTAAAATAATAATGATGAACCGTGCAAATGCTATTTCAAACAAAGAATTATTAAAAAAACTGAATGAAATTAATGAAAAACTCGATACTAAAAAAAACAATTAATCAAGGTAATGTTTTCCAATGTCGCTTCAGATTTAATTATTAATTTCATGAAATACGAATTTTTTATCATTGAAATTTAAAACACAGAAGAAGTGTATGGTATTATTGGAAAATAATTTTTGGAGCTTTCTTTTTGACAGCCATCGCATTATCGAATATGGAGGCATAATTCTTTTATTAGCAATTGTTTATGTCGAAACAGGTTTTTTTCTTGGTTTTGTTCTACCAGGTGGCGATTATTTGTTGTTTGCAGCTGGCATGTTTTGTGGCACTCAATATCTTGAAATGCCATTGGCTCTGCTTTTACTGCTGTTAGTAATTGCTGCGTTTTTGGGCGATTTTACAGGCTATTATAAAGGTAGATGGTTGGGCGAAAAACTATTTACGAATAATAAGTCTAGGTTTTTTAAAATGGAATACCTCGAACGAGGAAGTGGTTTTTACACCCGTTTTGGTGTGTGGGCATTCATATTAGGTCGATTTATGCCAATTATACGCACCTTGGTTCCTATGATTGCAGGTGCTACAAATTTTAAGATGAATAAGTTTTTACTTTTCAATCTTTTAGGTGCCATTGCTTGGGTTTGTACATTGGTACCATTAGGGTATTATATTGGGAAAGCATATCCAAATGTCATAAATTATTCTATCTATATTTTACTCGCTTTTATTGCAATTGCCTCGTTACCAATGATTAAAATAATGTTCACCAAAACGAAAAAGTCATGAATACTGTAATAGAAAAAGTACGTAAACTAATTAATAGTAAACTCTTCAACTATTTTATTTTTTCACTTATCCTTCTCTCTGCTGTTATTATTGGATTAGAGACTTATCCCGATTTAGCAAAAAGACATTATAATCTTTTATCCTTAGTCGACCAACTCATAATAGCCCTTTTTACGATAGAAATAGCCTTAAAAATAATTTCGAACGGGAAAAAACCTTGGGTATATTTTTTAGATCCTTGGAATGTCTTTGATTTCGTAATTGTAGTTGTGTGTCTTATTCCATTCAATGATACGCACTATTTCGCGGTATTTCGAATTTTGAGAGTCTTGCGAATTTTACGTATGATTACTGTATTCCCTAAACTTAGACTGATAATCAGCGCTTTAATAAAAAGCATTCCTTCCATGGGCTATATTATAATGCTTATCGGAGTGCTTTTTTATGTATATGCTATTGTAGGTGTTTTTCTTTTTGGAGCTACAGACCAAATGCACTTTCGTGACTTGCACCATGCTTTTGTTACACTATTCAAAATACTGACGCTCGAAGGCTGGACTGATATTATGAATGCACATATCTTTGGAAAATCTGTCGATAATAATATGCAGATAATATCAATATGGCCTTTCTTTTATTTTTCTAGTTTCATTTTAATTGGAGCCATGATTATCATGAATCTTTTTATTGGTGTAATTATGAATAGTATGGAAGAAAGTAAAAAAGAATTATCTCAGGAACTGAACGAGATTAAATATAAGGATAACGATACAGAGGAGCTTTACAAGCATATTATTAGCCGTTTAGACGATTTAAATGACGAAATAAAAAGTTTAAAGGGAAATAAATAAAACGAAATTGATTGTAATTGAAATGTAGCGTATAAAAAAAATATACGCTACATTTTTATGTTGTTAAACATAAAATCCAATGCTTCATATTCAAAAAACAAGTGTTTACTTTACACTTGTAAAATTTAAGGAATAAAGCAAAATAAATATTATTTATAAAATACAGATTAAAAGCACTTTATAAACTTTACGAACTTTATAACTTTATAAACTAAAATAGAAATGTTCAGTTCACCATATACAAATAAAGATACATTTTTGGTTGCAGTGGATAGCATTATTCTCGGCTTTAGGGATAATGAGCTTTACATGCTAATTGCCAAACGGCCTTTTGAACCATTGAAAGGGGAATGGTCGCTTATGGGTGGGTTTGTGGATAAAAGTGAAAGTGTACAAACCGCTGCAAAACGAGTAGTGCAAGAATATACCGGCATCGACGATATTTACTTAGAACAAGTAGGGGCTTATGGTGAGTTGGATCGCGACCTTGGCGAACGGGTAATTTCGGTAGCTTATTATGCGTTGGTGAATATCGAAAATTTCGAAAAAAGTTTAGCCGCTAAATACGATGCACGTTGGGTTAAATTGAAAAGTCTGCCGCAGTTGGTTTTCGACCATAACCGTATGGTACGCGATACAATCAATCAACTACAACGCCGTGCTGCTGTAAAACCCATTGGTTTTAACCTGTTGAGCGAGCTTTTTACCTTGCCTACACTGCAAAGTTTGTACGAATCAATCTATCAGGAAAGTATTGATAAACGCAATTTCAGAAAAAAACTCCTAAGCATGGATATTCTCGAAAAGTTGGACGAAAAAGACAAAAGTTCATCGCGCAAAGGAGCATTCTATTACAAATTCAACAAACAAAAATACGATCAATTGATTGAACAGGGGATGCATTTCTCGTTGTAAAGAAATGCCCCAAACCCCTAAAGGGGCTTTAAGACGCACTTTATAAAAAGTAAAGAGTTTTGGAATTTCATATTTTTTTAAAAGGATAAGTGTAAATTGAACATTTATATTTAAATTCGTGAAATTGGTGAAATTCGTTTTTAATTCGTAGTTTTTCTTTCTCTTTTCCCATTTAGAAGTTTGGGGAAATAGTAAATTGTAAATGAATAAATAGTAAATAAAAAGATGTTAGAAGTATTAAAAGAAAAAGTTTTTCGTGCTAATCTGGATTTGGTAAAACACGGATTAGTAATATTTACTTGGGGCAATGCCAGCGCCATCGACCGCGAAAGTGGTTTGGTAGTGATAAAACCTTCGGGTGTATCGTACGACGACATGAAAGCTGAAGATATGGTTGTGGTGGATTTAGACGGGAAAGTGGTAGAAGGGAAATACAAACCTTCGTCGGATACCGCAACGCATTTGGTTTTTTACAAAGCTTTTCCAAACATTGGCGGTGTAGTACATACCCATTCGACCTACGCTACAGCATGGGCACAAGCGGGTTTCGACATTCCGAACATTGGCACCACTCATGCCGATTATTTTAGCGATGGAATCCCTTGTACGCGCGACATGACACAAACAGAAGTGGAAGGTGCTTACGAATTGGAAACTGGAAATGTGGTGGTGGAACGTTTCAATGGACTTAATCCCGACCATATTCCCGGAGTATTGGTGAAAAATCACGGACCATTTTCGTGGGGTAAAAATGCTGACGATGCCGTGCACAATGCTGTAGTGATGGAACAAGTAGCGAAAATGGCGCATATTGCTTACAGCGTAAATCCAAATCTTACCATGAATCCGCATTTAATTAAAAAGCATTTTTTCAGGAAGCACGGGCCGGGAGCGTATTATGGACAGTAAAACAACCCCTAACCCCTAAAGGGGAAATATGCAAGTACGTTTTTATATTTCACTTTAGTATATAGAAAATTTAATTACAAAACTAACTTCTCTTATCCCCCGCCATTTATCCCGATTTATTTATCGGGAGGGGCTAGGGTTATAAAAAACAATACTAACTTCTCTGACCCCCCTTTAGGGGTTGGAGGTAAATTTAAATGAATATGATTTTTGAAAATCTCGAAGTATGGTTTATCACAGGAGCACAGCTTCTGTATGGTGGTGATGCAGTAACCCAGGTGGATGCGCACTCAAATGAAATGGTAAAAGGGTTAAATGACTCGGGTAATTTACCAGTAAAAGTAGTTTATAAAGGTACGGCAAACTCATCATCGGAGATTGCTGACATTATGCGCGCTGCAAACGGCGATACAAAATGTGTGGGTATGATTACTTGGATGCACACCTTTTCGCCTGCTAAAATGTGGATTCATGGTTTGTTGGATTATAAAAAACCATTGCTACACTTGCACACACAGTTCAACGAGCAAATTCCGTGGTCGGAAATTGACATGAACTATATGAACCTGAACCAATCGGCTCATGGCGACCGCGAATTTGGTTTTATCACTAGCCGCTTGCGCAAACCGCGCAAAATTGTGGTAGGTTACTGGAAAGATAAATCGACACACGAAAAAATGGCTGGCTGGATGCGTGTTTGTGCTGCTCAGGCCGATGCACAAGATATGGTGATTATTCGTTTTGGCGATAATATGAACAATGTGGCCGTAACCGATGGCGATAAAGTGGAAGCCGAAATTCGATTGGGATACCATGTGGATAATGCGCCGATTGCAAAATTAGTTCCTTATATTGAAGCAGTTACCGAAGCTGAAATTGATGCTTTGGTTGATGAATACGAAAAATTATACGATTTTGCCGACGATTGCAAACGTGGAGCCGAAAAACACGAATCGGTTCGTCAGTCTGCTGCTCAAGAAATTGGTTTGCGTCGTTTCTTAGAAGAGAAAGGAGCTAAAGCATTCACTACCAGCTTTAATGAATTGGAAGGAATGAACCAATTAATGGGATTTGCTTCGCAACGATTAATGACCGAAGGTTATGGTTTTGGTGCCGAAGGCGACTGGAAAACAGCTGCTCTTACGCGTACCATGTGGGTTATGGCGCAAGGTTTACCCGGAGGATGCTCATTCCTCGAAGATTATGTGTTGAATTTTGATGGCGCTAACAGCTCCATTTTACAATCGCACATGTTGGAAATTAACCCCGAAATTGCAGCCGAAAAACCACGCGTCGAAGTACATTTCTTAGGAATTGGCGATGCTGGTGTTTGTACACGTTTAATTTTCCAAGCACATGAAGGACAAGGAGTTGCAGCCACTATTGTAGATATGGGCAACCGATTCCGTATGATTGTAAACGAAGTAGAAGTAATTATACCCGAAGCACTTCCAAAACTTCCGGTAGCTTGTGCATTATGGATTCCACAACCAAACCTCGAAGTGGGTGCTGGCGCATGGATTACAGCAGGTGGAACGCATCACTCAAGCTTTTCATTCGCAATTACAACCGAAATGTTAGAAGATTATGCCGAAATGTTGGATATTGAAATGTTGATTATCGACAAAGATACCAATATTCGACAGTTCAAACAAGATATTCGCAATAACGAAGTGTATTATATGTTGAATAAAGCGCTAAGATAAAAATATCGTCTAAAGTCAAGGGTCTAAAGTCAAAAAGTCTTGGGTAGAACTATGACTTTTGACCTTTGTCTTTTGACCTTTGACCCAAAGAAAAGAAAATGAAATACGTAATAGGATTAGATTATGGTAGCGACTCGGCACGTGCCGTAGTTGTAAATGCAGAAACTGGCGAAGAATTAGCATCGTCGGTAAAATATTATCCACGTTGGATGGAAGCAAAATATTGTGTCCCAACTGCCAATCAGTATCGTCAACATCGTGGTTGGAATTGGTTTTGATACCACCGGAAGTACACCTGTTTTTACAGATAAAAATGGTACTCCGCTGGCTATGTTGCCCGAATTTGCCGAAAACCCCAATGCTATGTTTGTGTTGTGGAAAGACCACACAGCCATTAAGGAAGCCAACGAAATAAACGAACTGGCAGCTAAATGGGATACAGATTATACGTCGTACGAAGGTGGTATTTATTCATCGGAATGGTTCTGGGCAAAAGCATTGCATGTGTTACGTGCCGACGAAAAAGTGCGTGCTGCGGCTTATTCGGCTGTAGAACATTGCGATTGGATGCCGGCGTTGATTACTGGCACTACAAAACCCGAAAATATGTTCCGCAGCCGTTGCGCTTCGGGTCATAAAGCTATGTGGTTGGAGCAATGGGGCGGATTGCCTTCGGAAGAATTTTTGGTAGCACTCGACCCTGTATTGGCGGGATTGCGCAGCCGACTTTATACCGAAACATGCGCCAGCGATACCAAAGTGGGTACGTTGACTGAAGAATGGGCTGCACGTCTCGGACTTACAACCAATGTGGCTGTAGCGGTTGGTGCTTTCGATGCACATACCGGAGCTGTAGGTGCCGAAGTGAAACCCGGCGCTTTGGTGCGCATTATCGGAACTTCAACCTGCGATATTATGGTGTCGAGCTACGAGGAAATGGGCGACAAACTTATTCCTGGCATTTGCGGACAGGTTGACGGTTCGGTTATTCCTGGCATGATTGGTCTCGAAGCGGGTCAGTCGGCTTTTGGTGATGTGTACGCTTGGTTCAAAAATGTAGTGGCTTGGCCGGTTGTCAATGTTTTAGCTAAAACTTCGTTGGTCGACGAGGCTACGAAACAAAAATTAATCGACGAAACATTAGACCAAATTATTCCTGCGCTTTCGATTGAAGCTGCTAAAGTTTCGGTTTCGGAATCAACAATTTTGGCTACCGACTGGATGAATGGTCGCCGCACGCCGGATGCTAACCAAATGGTAAAAGGAACGATTACCGGATTGAATTTAGGAAGTTCGGCTCCGCTAATTTTCCGGGCATTAGTCGAAGCTACTGCTTTCGGTTCAAAAGCCATTGTAGACCGTTTTATCGAAAATGGTGTAGAAATCAAGGAAATTATCGGTATTGGTGGTATTTCGCTGAAATCTCCATTTGTTATGCAAACCCTTTCGGATGTGCTGAATATGCCTATTAAAGTGGCTAAAGCAGAACAAGCTTGTGCATTTGGTACAGCTATGTTTGCTGCCGTTGCAGCGGGTGTTTATGCCAAAGTAGAAGATGCACAAAATGCAATGGGACAAGGCTTTGCCAAGGAATTTTATCCAAATACCGAAAATCACAAATTGTATTTGGAGATATATGCAAACTACCAAA
>JAIFKX010000086.1:0-2532 GCA_020049335.1 Paludibacter sp.
AGCGAACTGTTTAATACGCAGGAAATTTACGACGAAATTCACAAATACCAACCTCACGCGCTTATTCATTTCAAAACGGGAATTACCGGTACCGAAGATGTGTTGGTGGGCGAACGAGAATTGCGTTCTATCAGCTCGTTTTATTCAGGCAAAGATGCTAATAGTCTAAAAATTGCACGTTTGGCCGACGAGGCATGGCAACGCAACATGGTAAAAAAAGCCGAAGTGGCTGTTACCAGTCAGCGCAACTGGGAATGGACTCCTAATTATCCTTGTGTTAGTGAAGATGAACTGTGGAAAATGCTCGAAGGGGCTGCTCACCAAAATGCTAACTTACTTTTAAATTTTGGACCAAAACCCGATGGCTCCATACCCGAAGATGTAGCCAGAAATTTCCGAAAATTAGGTGAACGTATTCGCAAGGAAGGTTATCCAAAACTCAACAAGACAACTTGGCTTAACATGCGCAAAACAGGTGTTGATATTGATAAAACTGAGATAGATAAAACGGCAAGATAATTTTTAAGATAAAGTAATTCTACATTAACTAAGGTCAACTCCACATGGAATTAAACGAAATAGGAAAAACAGGTGTGAAAATTCCACCCATTATTTTTGGAACAAGTGCTTTGGGAAACTTATACACAGCACTCAATGATGAAACAAAGCTCGATATTGTAAAACAGGCACTTGAATATGTGCCATCTCCGGTAGTTTTTGATAGTGCCGGAAAATATGGCGCCGGATTAGCACTCGAAAAGTTAGGCGAATGCTTAGAAAAACTGAATGTGGCTCCCGAAGATGTAATTATCAGTAATAAATTGGGTTGGAAGCGAACGCCGCTTCTTACTGCTGAACCAACTTTCGAAGAGGGAGTTTGGATGGATTTGAAAAACGATGCTGCTCAGGATATTAGTTACGAAGGTATTTTGAACTGTTACGATCAGGGAAACCAACTTCTGGGAGGAAAATATTTTCCGCAATTGGCTTCGGTGCACGACCCCGATGAGTATTTGCTTGCTGCCACTTCGGCTAAAGACAGAGAAGTTCGGTTTGCATATATTGTGGAAGCATACAAAGCATTAGCCGATTTGAAAAAAGCAGGAAAAGTGAAGGCCGTTGGCGTGGGTGCAAAAAACTGGAAAATAATAGAGGAAGTTTCGAAAGAAGTAGCGCTCGACTGGGTTATGTTTGCCAACAGTATGACCATTATGCACCATCCGCAGGATTTGCTGGATTTTATGCAATCGTTACACAATCAGCAAATTAGCATTGTTAATTCGGCGGTATTTCATGCCGGTTTTCTTATTGGCGGTCAGTTTTTCGATTATCGACTGATACAACCGGATACCGATGAAAACAAACGTATATTCAAATGGCGCGAAGATTTTTTTGACCTTTGTTCAAAACATGGTATTTCGCCTGCTGTAGCTTGTGTGAGTTTTGCAACTACTGCTCCGGGAGTAGTGAGTATAGCACTGAACACTTCAAAACCATCACATATTAAAGGAAATGTGGAATCGGTAACAACAAAAGTGCCCGTGGAGTTTTGGCATGACATGAAAGTGAGTGGTTTAATCAGTAACGAATATCCCTATTTATAAGCGTATGAAAATTGATAGTCATCAGCACTACTGGCACTTTAATACAGCCGATTATGGGTGGATGGGTGAAAACATGTCGGCGATTAAACGCGATTTTTTACCCGAAGACTTAGTGCCCGAACTCAGTTCGATTGATTTCGATGGGTCGATAGCTGTACATGCACGTCAGTCGCTCGAAGAAACTAACTGGCTACTTCGCCTTGCCGACCTCAATCCGCATATAAAAGGCGTGGTGGGTTGGGTCGATTTGCAATCGGAACAGGCTGAAGAACAGATTTCTACCTTTGCTAAACACCCGAAAGCAGTTGGAGTTCGTCATGTGATACACGATGAGGCGGATGTGGATTTTATGCTTCGCCCGGAATTTATTCGGGGCATTAAGTTGCTCGAAAAGTACAAGTTGACTTACGATATTTTGATTTTTCCGAAGCATTTAAAAAATACCATTCAGTTGGTAAAACAATGTTCCAAAAAACAGATTTTTGTGGTAGATCACATTGCCAAACCGTTGATTAAAGACGGAATTCTTTCGCCTTGGAAAGAGGAAATTGCCGAATTAGCAAAATTTCCGAATGTCTATTGCAAAGTTTCGGGCATGGTTACCGAAGCCGACTGGAACAACTGGAAACCGGAAGATATAAAGCCTTATTTGGATGTGGTTTTTGAAGCCTTCGGGCCCGAACGGATATTAATTGGTTCCGACTGGCCGGTATGTTTAGTAGCGGGCAAATACAGCGAAGTGATGAATGTAGTAATCAGTTATATATCAGATTTTACAGAAGAAAATAAATTAAAAATTTTAGGCATAAATGCCATTAATGCGTACAATATTAAATAGTTATTAGCTACGCGTTATTGGTGGTTATTAGCTACGCGTTATTGGTGGTTATTAGCTACGCGTTATTGGTGGTTATTAGCTACGCGTTAT
>JAIFKX010000086.1:2580-16548 GCA_020049335.1 Paludibacter sp.
AATAACGTGCGAAGCACAAATAACAATTAATAACGTGCGAAGCACAAATAACAATTAATAACGTGCGAAGCACAAATAACAATTAATAACGCCCAAAGGGCTAATAACAGCGAAGCTAAATAACAGCGAAGCAAATAACGCACGAAGTGCAAATAACACGAAGTAAATAACAAAAATAAATATGAAAGCAATACAAATAACTGAACCTGGCAAAGTGCAAGTGGTTCAAATCGAAAAACCCGAAATCAGTGCCGATGAGGTGTTGGTTAAAATACATTATGTTGGTTACTGTGGTTCCGACTTAAATACATTTTTGGGTAAAAATCCCATGGTAAAACTTCCGGTTATTCCGGGACACGAAATTGGTGCATCCATCGAAGCGGTGGGCAAAAATGTTCCAGAACATTTAAAACCCGGAATGCCTTGTACTGTAAATCCATATACAGCCTGTGGCAAGTGCCCAGCGTGCCGGAATGGTCGTCCAAACGCCTGTCAGTTCAACCAGACATTTGGCGTACAACGACATGGCGCTATGTGCGAATACATTGCTGTGCCGTGGACAAAAGTATTAGCCGACGAAGCAATTACTTCGCGCGACTTTGCTATGGTAGAACCTATGAGTGTTGGGTTTCATGCTGTAAACAGGGCAGAAGTTACCGATCTCGATATAGTTATGGTTATCGGCTGTGGTATGATAGGTGTAGGAGCGGTGGTACGGGCTGCACTGCGTGGCGCAAAAGTAATTGCTGTGGATATGGACGATGCAAAACTGGCTTTGGCAAAACGATTAGGAGCAGCACATACCATCAATTCCAAAACTGAAAATCTGAGTTCACGACTCAAAGAACTGACAAATGGTTACGGTCCCGATGTGGTGATTGAAGCAGTGGGAGCTCCGCAAACTTACGTTACAGCTATCAACGAAGTGGCTTTTACCGGACGTGTGGTTTGCATTGGATATGCCAAAACCGAAATTGCATTCGAAACCAAATATTTTGTGCAAAAAGAAATGGACATTCGCGGTTCGCGCAACGCCATGCCTGAGGATTTCAGAGCAGTAATGGAATATATGAAACGCGGGACTTGTCCGGTAGAAGAATTAATCAGTGGCATTTTTAGTGTCGAAGATTCTCAAAAGGCCATGGAGTTTTGGGCAGCCGACCCTGCCAAAGTATTTCGGATTTTTATTCGGTTTGTTTAGTATTGAAAATAAGTTGCTCTGTTATCAAAACAGACATAAAAAGATATGATTATGTACTTTATTGATTGGATAAAGTATACTATCTTTGGCAACTCATAATTAATACAAATCAACTCAATTCCGAATCACAAAAAATGAAAAGAAAAATTCTATTTTCAGCAATTGCCTTTTTCTGTGCAAGTGTTGCAATAAGTGCTCAAAGTAAAAAAGCAATTTATCTCGACAACACTCAACCCATCGAACTGCGGGTGAAAGACGCTCTTTCGCGCATGACGCTCGAAGAAAAGGTCAAACTCTGTACCGCACAATCCAAATTCAGCAGTCATGGCGTGCCTCGCTTGGGTATTCCCGAAATATGGATGAGCGACGGTCCTCACGGTGTACGCATGGAAATACTCTGGGATAGCTGGGGACATGCCGGATGGACGAACGATTCTTGTACTGCTTTCCCTGCATTGACTTGTTTGGCAGCTTCATGGGATCCAAAAATGTCGGCTGTTTATGGAAATGCTATTGGCGAAGAAGCTCGTTACCGTCGCAAAGATGTATTGCTAGGACCTGGTGTAAACATTTACCGTACACCACTTAACGGTCGTAACTTTGAGTATCTGGGCGAAGATCCATTTTTGGCTTCCAAAATGGTTGTACCTTATATTCAGGGTGTGCAGCAAAATGGTGTGGCCGCCTGTGTAAAACATTATGCACTTAACAATCAGGAAAAATGGCGCGGACATATCAACGTGGAACTCAGTGACCGTGCCTTGTACGAAAT
Organism: Paludibacter sp.; assembly: GCA_020049335.1. GTDB lineage: Bacteria > Bacteroidota > Bacteroidia > Bacteroidales > Paludibacteraceae > Paludibacter. The sequence continues at coordinate 4,554 of JAIFKX010000086.1, forward strand.
CTATTTACCAGCATTTAAAGCGGCTGTTGTCGAAGGAAAAGTATGGAGTATTATGGGTTCGTACAACCAAATAAGAGGCGAATATGCTTGCCACAACAACCTAACATTAAACAAAATATTGAAAGGCGAATGGAAATTTGATGGTTGCGTTATTACCGATTGGGGTGGAGCGCACGATACAAAACAGTCGGCTTATAATGGTTTGGATATTGAAATGGGAACCTGGACAAATGGTTTTACATCGAATAAAGCGTTTGCTTACAACGATTATTTTTTGGCAAATCCATATCTTAAGATGCTTAAATCGGGCGAAATTCCTGTTTCGAATGTTGATGATAAAGCATCACGTATTTTGCGCATGATTTTCCGTACAGCCATGAATGTAAATAAACCTTATGGTTCGCTTGCTTCCGAAGAACATCACAATGTGGGTCGAAAAGTGGGTGAAGAAGGTATTGTGTTGTTAAAAAACACAATAAGTCTTCTGCCTTTAAATGTTTCGAAATACAAAACCATTGCCGTAATTGGCGAAAATGCTACCCGCAAACTCACCGAAGGCGGTGGCTCGTCGGAGTTAAAAGTGAAGCGCGAAGTGTCGCCTTTGCAGGGTCTGACAGAAAAGTTTGGTGCAGCTAAAATCAAGTACGCCATGGGTTATGCTTCGGGAGCTGTTTCGTACGACCAAGTTTTAAAATCGAAACTGAATGCTGACTCACTGCGCGCTGCTGCTGTAAAATTAGCTACTGAATCGGACATTGTAATTTTTGTAGGTGGATTAAATAAAAATACTCAACAAGACTCGGAAGGCGACGACCGCCGTTCGTTGGCATTGCCTTTCGGACAAAACGAACTGATTGCCGAATTGCAAAAAGTGAATAAAAAAGTGGTGTTGGTTATGCTTAGCGGTAATGCTTACGAAATGCCTTGGATTAATCAAACTACTACGCTTGTTCAGGCATGGTACATAGGTTCCGAAGCAGGTAGAGCAATTGCTAATGTGCTTGCTGGCGAAGTAAATCCCAGCGGGAAATTACCTTTCACATTCCCTGTAAAACTTGCCGACAATAGCGCACATTCGTTTGGAGCAATTTCCTATCCGGGCGACAGCATCAACCAAGTGTACAAAGACGATATTTTGGTGGGTTACCGCTGGCACGATACAAAGAAAATTGCACCGCAATTTCCGTTTGGTTACGGATTGAGTTATACCACTTTTGTGTATGGAAAAGCAACGGCTGACAATAAAAAAATGACTACTGATGGAAAAATTACCGTTTCAATTCCTGTAAAAAACACGGGAACAGTTAAAGGTAAAGAAATTGTACAGCTGTACATCAACGACCAAAAATCGACCGAAATGCGCCCCGAAAAAGAGTTAAAAGCTTTCGACAAAATTGAACTTAACCCTGGCGAAGAAAAAGTAGTAAGTTTTACAATTGACAAAACAGCGTTGCAATTCTACAGCGATGTAAAAAAAGATTGGGTAGCTGAAGCAGGTAAATTTACGGTATTGATAGGAGCTTCATCGCGCGACATTAAAGCGAAAGTAGATTTTGAATTGCAATAGGCAGTAATTAAATATCGTTTATAAAAAAAGCAGTTTGGAAAAATTTCAAACTGCTTTTTTTACTATGTATGTGATTTGACAAATATAATATACCATTTTTAATACTTACCTCACCCTAACCCTCTCCTTGAGGAGAGGGAACTGCGGTCTGCAACAAATAAAATTATGCGACATTATTTTATTCCACTTACTTATGTGATTTATAAATAATTCTTTCGATATTCCGAAGGTAAAATGCCATATTCGTCTTTGAAGTATTTCGAGAAGTATTTGGGACTGTTGTAACCCACTTCGTAAGCAATTTCGGAAATGGACAAATCGGTTTTTTCGAGCAATTGAGTGGCTTTACGAAGGCGAATTGAACGAACGTATTCGCTGGTAGTTTTGCCTGTGAGTGCCGACATTTTTTTATTTAAATAAACAGTACTCATACCTATCATTTTACTTAAATCCTCTATTCCAAATTCAGAGTCAGCAATTTTTTCGAGTGTATATTTGTTGACTTTTTCGAGCAGTTTTTCGTCTAAAGTAGGTAAATTTACTTCGGAGATATTTACTCCCGATTGTGTATTTAGTTTTGATCGTTGTTCGTCTTTTTTCAACAATAAATTGCGGATGCGGGCTTTCAACACACCTACATTAAATGGTTTGGAAATATATTCGTCGGCACCAGCTTCGAATCCTGTTATTTTGTCGTCGTCCAATGTGTTTGCGGTTAATAAAACCACTGGAATATGCGATGTATTTACCTCCGTTTTTACTTTTCGGCAAAATTCGAAGCCATCCATCTCGGGCATAGTTACGTCCGAAACAATAATATCGGGTAAAAAACGATTGGCCTTTTCGTGCGCAATTTGTCCATTATTTGCTTCTATTACGTTGTATAAACTACGTAAATTTTCGACCAAATAAAAGCGAAAATCGTCGTTGTCGTCAACAATAAGTATGGTTCTTGCTTTTTTCGAAATTGAATCCATTGTTGGAATTTTCATACTTTCCACCGATACAACTAATTCTTCTTCAGGCAAATCTTCTTTTATTATCGGCGCCCGCTCTTCGGTCATAGGCAGTTCGATTATAAAGCTGGTTCCTTTGTCAATTTCACTCTCAACATGGATAGAACCATTGTGTAGCCGAACAAATTCGTAGGTAATCGAAAGCCCAATTCCGGTACCCATATCGGCAATTGCACCTTGATTGTCGACCTGATAAAAGGGTTTGAAAATGTTTGCTATTTTGTTTTTGTCGATGCCAATGCCCGTGTCGGTTACTTCAATGCGTATGGGTAACTCTTTTCCGTCGTTATACTGAATATTTACTTCGACAGAGCCATGATTTGGAGTAAATTTAAATGCATTCGAAAGCAGGTTGAATAAGATACGTTCTAATTTATTATGGTCGAAATTGGTATACAACTCCTCCACATTGCTTTTTACAGTAAGCTTAATGTTTTTGTTTTGTGCAATATCCATAAAAGGCAAAGCCACATCTTTTATAAAACTAACCATATTACCCATTACAGGATGATAGGTAATTTCGCCAACCTCTAACTTACGGAAATCGAGCAGTTGATTTACAATAAACAACAATCGCTTGGCATTTCGGAGTACCATAGTGAGGTTATTTCGCGTGCCAGCTTCCATGTTTTTGCTAAGCATATTTTCGATAGGCAGAATAATAAGCGAAACGGGTGTGCGTAATTCGTGGCTTAAGTTGGTGAAAAATTTCACTTTCATAGCGCTTATTTCTTCCACATGTTGTCGTTCTTGATGTTCCTTGCTAATGCGAAGTTCGAAAGTAGCCCTTTCAATCAGGTAACGATAAATGAATACAGCCAAGGCTGCTAAGATGATGAAATACAGCAGAAAAGCTGGCCAGCTCAACCAAAAAGGTGGTTTTATGGTGATGTTAAGCCTAATTGTTTTCGAATCAATAAATTGTCCATTTTCTTTCAATCGAACTTTAAAAACGTAGTTTCCTCTACTCAAATTATTGTACGAAGCCATTGGCTCCAAAGCATTTAGCGTGTTCCATTTCTCATCAAATCCTTCGAGTTTGTATTCGTATTTGTTGTTTTCGGGGTGTAAAAAGCATAAGGCCGAAAAACCGATTGAGATACTATTTTCGTAATACTTGAGTTCTATATCAGAGGTATTGTTCAATGATTTTTGCAATAAAACACGACCTTCTATTTCTTGCCCAATAGGAATTAAGTTGCTGTTTATCAATAGATTTGTAAAGACTAAGTTCGATTGTTGTTTTTCTAAGTTCAATCTTTTGGTGTCGATAATATTATATCCATTAACGCCGCCAAAAAGCAGTTTATCGTTTTTTGTTTTAAATGCCGATTTACCATTAAACTTATTATCCTGCAAGCCATCGTCCTTGCTGAAACGAATTACACTGGCATTAATATCGCTCAAATTACCATAACTGTTTACTTCAATTAAATACAATCCGGTGGTGGTGCTAACCCAAATTTTATTCGAGTCATCAATTAATATCATGTAAATTAGCTTGTTATCCAAATCAGCTTCGTTGTTGAAAAAATGATAATTGCCCGTTTTTCCATCAACAATAGCCAAACCACTTTGTGTAGCCACCCAGTAATAGCCCAATTTATCTTGAGCAATAGCATTTATATAATTTCGCTCGGCGTAAGCGTCGTTATTTTTTCGGAAATCAATCTGTTTTATCAATTTTCCATTCGGGTCGAGCATGTATATTCCCCACGTACTTCCAAAAAGCAAGTTGTTTTCTCTGTCTCTGTAAGCACTTTCGATACAAGTGTAGGTATTTGCTGTGCTTTTATGTGCTTTGAAAACGGAATTTATTTCATCGAAAAGGAATAATCCATTGTTTAATGTTCCAATCCAGATATGCTGATTTTTATCTTCGACCAAACTCCATATATCGTTGTCGGGTAGTCGTATCGGACTGTCGGAATTATTGCTATAATGTATAAATTTATTTTTGTCGTAGCAATACAAACCGTCAATGTAAGTGCCAATCCAGAGACGATTTTTACTGTCGAAAAGCAACGAAACTATGGTGTTGTCTTTATTTCCTTTCCCACTGTAATTTATTGCTGTATAGACTTTTGTGTTTGGGTTGTATTTATAAAGTCCATTTCCGTTTGTGCCAATAAAAATATTTCCAGCTTTGTCTTCTGTAAAGCAATTCACATCGTTATTGCCATTTGGTCCAGGTATTTTATTGGTTGTAAATCGGCGGTTTAAAGGATGGTAATAATCAACGCCTTGTTTATAAGTGCCAATCCAAATTGCGCCATCATTGTCGGCAAAAAGGGCTGTTATAGAGTTATCAGACAACGATAATTCTTGTTTTTCGTTTTCGGTAATAACTGTCGACTCAAAAGTAATAGGATTTAATAATGTAATGCCTCCGTGGTCGGTTGCAATCCATATTCGGTTGTAATTATCTTCAACAAAGGCGCGAATAGGATAGTTGTTGAAGGGCGCATTTTTTACATCTTGTTTAAAATCAACTAACTTTGATGTTACGGGATCCAAATAATACAAATAGGCCGAGTTGATATTAATCCATACTTTGTTTCGTTTATCAACAAATACAAACGAATTTCCTTGTATTTTTTCTTTTTTTAGGTTGCTATACAAAGCTATAATTTTGCCTGTCAGCGAATTAATTTTATATAAGTTTTGTTTCGAGTCCAGTATCCATAAATTTTCTTGTAAATCAAAATAGCCATTTAGATAAAATGTATCCTCTGATTTTTTTTCAACTTTCACAACCGATTTTTTACTATGATTATAAATCATAACATTGTAATTGTTTACAATATGAGCTGTATTTTTTTTCGAACAAATGACTTTATCTACAAAGTTGTCGTTTATTTTACGGCCAGCAAGTATCGAAGTGTAGTCATTATCAAATGTTTCGGTGTTGTAATTATAAACAGACATTCCTGTTTTTGTTTGCACCCACAAAATGCCGTCGGCGTCCTGTGTTATGCTATTTATGTAGTTGTTTTTTATCGATTTAGGTTTGGATAAATCTTGTTTGTATACCTTCATATTGTAGCCATCGTAGCGATTTAGCCCAAAACTAGTACCCACCCACAAATAGCCTTGTGCATCACGAAAAATGGCAGTTACCGAGTTACTCGATAGGCCTGAATCGGAATTTGTATTTTTGAAAAAAAATTGAGATGATGCCGAAAGACAAAAATTAAAAAGGGCGACAAATAGAGCAAATGTCCGGAATTTGGTAATTGAGGAATGTGCCTTCATGTATTTTTAAATCTAAAGTGTTCGCAAAGATACAATCTGAAACCCAAAAAATAAAATTATTTTTTCTTTTTACTTAAAATCTTTTGGGAAAAATATAAAAAAATGCCGCAAGTTGGTGGCTTACGGCATTTTATAGTTAAAAAACAGCTTTATTTTTCGCAACTTACAGTGCCATCGGCATTGAAAGTTACACTTTTTCGGGTATCGGAACTTTTTAAATAAACTTTGTATTTTATCGAGCTATCTGTCGATGTATACGTTTCACCTCTTTTCATGACAGTGTAAGTGCTGTAATTCGCTGTTACAGCATCCGAAATTAAAGTAGGCATACTGCTATATTCAATGCGTTGGGCTTTAAATAGATACACATTGGCTGCATCGAAAACAAGTTTCACCGGTTGGGCGCTTGCAAGCGTTACTAATACTTCGGTTACTACGCCTTCGCAAATAGTGTCCGTTTCGGCATGTAAAACAGTGTATCCCGAATAGTTTGTGCTAATGTAGGTGTTAATTTCGGCTGCTAATGAGTCGATGGCAATTTCATTTTCGTAATGACGATCATGTCCATGCCCTCCACGGGTACTTGTGCTGTCATTGTTGTGTTTTCCACCATCTTTTCCGCCTTTTCCACCTTTTCCACCTCTATCACCTTTATCGCCATGTTTTCCACCTCTGTGGTCGCCACTGTGAATGCTGTCGGTGTGTGTGCTGTCGCAAGTTACACCCAAACTATCAGCTGCTAAGCCCAAATTGGCGTTGTTCGTGTAAGCAATGTAAGTTCCTGATGTGCTAAATTTTAGTGCTTCACCGGTATTCAGCTCGGTAGTTACGGTGCCTTTTGCTGTTTGCGACGATACAATTTTTGTATCCGGAAAATTGTTTGCAATGTAAGTTGTAATTAACTCCGAAGCATTGGGTGTAATTGCTTCCAAACCAGCCATTTCGTCAGTTGTGCTTGTGCACGAAACCATAATTGTTGCAAATGTAATTGCTGCTAAAAAAATCTTTTTCATTTTGTTGTAATTTTAAATTGTTTTTAATTGAAAAAAAATTGATAAGAGAAGTACAAATGCATCATACTATAACTTTTTTTTTAATGGTTTTTTTTGATTTTAATTTTCTCTTGCAAAGTAAATATAAGATTCAACTTTTTTACATGCAATTTCAGTGAACAGATTAATTTTGTAAACGAAAGTCGCTAAACACTTACATAATAACAAGTTTCTGTATATTTGTAGATTGATCTTTTGTTTGTGTTTTAAATAAATAAATGCCTCGGAGCTCGCCTACTGGTATGGCTGCTGAAGTCAAATTACCTTGTTTTACAATTGTGCCAGAGCTATTGAATAACTGATATACTGCCTGATTTTCATTCTCGAGGAAAGTTACAGTCAACGATTTATTGGAACTATTGTAATTTACACTTGGTTTATTTGCCATTTTCGATGTGTTATTAACGGCCGTAGTGCTCATTAATTGTGCTTTCAAGAAATTTATAACTGTAGTTTCAGTTGAACTTAGCGTAAAATCGCCACCGCCATGCGTTCCGTTTGCCAGAAAAACATATTGACTTTTTCCACTTCCAAATCGGTTAGTAATGGCTGTATTAAATCGTACCGATTGATTGGCACCGATGTTGCAATCTTTTCCACCATGCATCAATAAAAAGTTCGGTAGGGGCGTGGCTACATTCATTGTGTCGACAAACGAGATGGGACTTGCTGCATAACAGGCTGCTTCGTTTTGACTTACAGTAACTCCTAACAGAGCTGATTCGGGCGAAGAGGCATCTCCATTTGCACCAGTGCAACGCGAAGTGCCTGCAAGTGCAATATCGGCATCCATGTAGTAAAAATGCATAGGCGGAAACCAGCTTACAGTAGCCTGAATGCGTGTTGCAGGGTCGGATGCCAATGCCGCTCCCATCATACACGAAAGGTGTGCACCTGCCGAAGCTCCCCACGATGCCATTTTGTCGGGATTGAGCGAATAAGTGGAAGCATTTGTTTTGAGGAATTTTACACAAGCTTTTAGGTCGTTGAGCTGAGCGGGCCATTTAGCTTCGCCGCTAAGGCGATAATCGATACTTACTACAGCAAAACCGGCATTGTTGAGTGCTGTAAGTGATTGTGGGTTCGATTTGTCGCCCATTTTAAATGCACCACCATGAATCCAGATAACTACCGGAAATGGTCCTTCGCCTGTTGAAGGCAGAAAAATGTCTAATTTACAAGTGGATGATACGGAAGAGTAACTTACATTTGTCCACGAGCGTGAATTTGAATCGCTGTTATCGGCGCAGGCTGTTTGAGTAAAAATACTAATTACCAAAATGGCTGCAATCAAAATCTTCTTCATAATTTGAAACTTGTTTGAAAATATATAATTCGTTTTTGTTTGATTTCTGAATGCAAAAATAATAGACAAATTGAAATTGCTAATTGAAAAAATTGGTGAATTGTAATAATTCCAATTTGAATTGAAACTTTTACGGTTCGAAATGAGAAAGCACAATTCATTTTGCAAAAATCGCATTTCATTTTTTTTGCATTACAAAAAAAATACTTTATACATGAAACAACTAATACTCTCGAAACGCTACATATTGCTTTATGCCCTAATTGCAGGTTTCTTAATGGCTTTAACTCCTCTTTCATTGGCATTTTTACCAAGTCATCACGGCCCCAATAATGAAAGTATTCAACTATTGGATGCTTCGTTTGTAATGATTTTAAACATAGCTATGTTTTATATTAGTTTGTGGCTAAATCTTCGAATTGTTGAAAAAACTGTTTCAAAAAAAATAGCTATAAATGTAGGTGCTTACCTGCTTTTGTGTGTGGCGGCAATTGTTATTCATCGTCCAGTTTGGGGTATGTTGGAACGTATGCCAATTGGCTTTTTTATAAGAGATGAGTTTGTGCGAAATTTGATAATTTTTTCTATTAGCACATTGGTAGCCAATTCATTTCATAGCTTTCAGCAAAATCAGCAGATGAAAAATAAAATTCTAGAGATACAGCGCGAAAGTTTAGCCGGCCAAATTGAATCGCTGAAACAACAAATCAATCCGCATTTCTTTTTTAATTCGCTCAATACTCTGAGTGGTTTAGCGCAGGAGGATACTCAGAAAACGCTCGAATTTATCGAAAAACTGTCGCAGGTATTCAGATATGTGCTCGAAATACAGGAGAAAAACGTGGTAAGTGTTGCCGAAGAAATGAATTTTGCCCGTGCCTATATTTATTTGCTCAAAGTACGATTCGAAGAAAAATTCAGTATAGAAATTTTGCCAGATTTAGACGAAAATTCGATGGTACCATCGCTTTGCACGCAACTATTACTCGAAAATTGCTTTAAACACAATTCCATGAGTAGCTCAAATCCATTAAAAATTAAGATTAAAACCGACAATGGATATTTGGTAATTTGTAATTCGATTATACAAATGAACCAGACTTCCGGAAATGGTATTGGGCTAAAAAATCTGAATGAGCGAAGTAAATTGCTCACCGGAAAACCCATTGTGATTACAACTGATAATGAATGTTTTACTGTAAAAGTTCCAACAATTTAATAATTATGAATATTGTACTAATTGAAGATGAGGCAATTGCCATGCGTATGTTGCGCAAAGTAATTTTGTCCATTGAAAAAGATGCCGTTATTGTTGCAAATACGACGGTAGATGTGATTTTTTCGGACATACAATTATCGGATGGCTTGTCTTTCGAGATTTTCGAATCCTTGTCGTTACAGTTACCTGTAATTTTTACCACGGCATACAACGAATATGCTATCAGGGCATTTAAGGTAAATGGGGTAGATTATTTGCTAAAACCAATCCAGGAAAAAGAGGTAGAGGCAGCTTTAAGCAAGCTCAAACTAACAAAATCGCTTTTTAGTCAACAACAGATGTTCGAAATACAGCAAATGATCCAGCAATTTCAACCTGCACCTGTACCGCTTGATCCTACTTTTTTGGCTTTTCAGAAGGAGAAAATTATACCTGTGAAATGTGAGAGTATTGCTTGGTTGAATACACAAAATCAGATACTTACAGCCGTTTTGATAAACAATCAGAAAATGCATCTGGAAGAAAAAATGGATAATATTGAAAAAAGACTACCAAAAGCAGAGTTTTTCAGAATTAACCGACAATATATTGTTTCGCGAAAAGCAATTGTTGAAGCCGAATTTTATTTTAATAACCGTTTATCGTTAAAACTTTTACCACCTGCACCCGAAACGGTAATTGTTAGTCGCGAAAGAGTAGCATTGTTTCGAAACTGGTTACAAGGTATTTTATAAGCGTTTTTTCATAAAAAAAAAGTTTTATCTTTTATCTTTATTCCTGACTCTGATACTTTAGAAAGTTAATTTCAATAAACTACTAATAATCAGATTCATATAAAATAAAGTACGCCCGTTTGGGTGTCCCAGCACAAAAATGATTATCTTTATACTATGTTTGTGAGAAAAAAGAAGAATCCAAGCGGCATAATCAGTGTTCAAGTCTATCGATAAGAGCCGTGGTAAGTATCGAGTGGTTATTACTCGCAATTTTTCCCGTATAAAAACAACATTGCTTTATACACTCTAATTCTACTGAAAGGAATTTGTCTATTGTAAATTAGTGTGCCTTTTGTGGTTCATTCTCTACTATGACAAAGTAGAATTAACAAATTAATATAAAAAACAAATGAGGTTATGAAAAAATATAATGCATTATTATTTTTGATTCCGTTAGCACTTAATTTTGGTTGTAAACCAAAAATGGTGGAAAGCTCTAATAAGCAGGAGGAAATTAGCCTACCTGCTCAAGAGAAAAATCAGCGTGATTATAAAGATTCTACAGTTTATAAGTATAAGAATTACAAGGTAGTAGTTAGTCCAATTAAAGACGATTCAGGGGAAAATATTTTTGTTTTTGACAAGAATAATAAGTTAATATTCAAAAACACGGATTATTTTGTTGATTTAGTTGACCATTATTTAATTATTGATGAAGGGACAACGGCATATAGAGGCCTAACGATTTACGACTTGGAAAAAATTAAAGCTATATTTTCAGCGGGATATGATGGTGTATTGGATATTAAAGGAAACTTAGTTAATTTTTGGACAGAAGTTTCACTTGCAAACTCTCTAAAGCCTAAATGTCCAGAGTCAAATATTGAGTATAACGGTTTTGTTGAGCTTCAGACCTTTGATTTAAACCAAGAAAAGTTATTGCACACCGGAGAATATAAATGTGCATACTTTGAATAAACGTTTTTTTAACTACATAAGCTCCTAACTTACTGCATGTAATAGCTATAAAGCGCTATATTCAGATATATTTGAATGATTTTCAAACTTATTGGATTGAATAAATTCCGATATTTGCATTTAATTGTATCTGACCGTTGGTTGCCGCTTGGTTAGCCAAGAAAGTTGCAAAATAATAAATAGAAACCTGATGAAATCACTTTTTACAAGCTTAATTGCTTTCTTTTTAGCCGCTACAATTTTTGCTCAAGCCAATCAGAGCATTGTTTTTTCGGAAAATGCCACAGAGCTGAAATCGGGCGAAAAGAAGCATTGGCAAATTGCCTTAAAGCCCGATTCGCGCTCAAATACAACAATGTAAGCGCTGCAAGTGCCCTCACAGCATGGACTTTGAAAGAGCTCATTTTTCAGACCGACAGCAAACAAACCACTGCAACCATCGAACTCTACCATCCCGAAAGTGCAGCAGGCAATAGTTCTTGGGCCGAAAAAATTAGTGTAGAATACCTTGGAAATGCTATCGTGGAAAAACAATCGGGACTAAAACCACTCCCGAAAAGGAATGTAAAAGAAGACTTGGGCATACTACAACAGTCCGACGAAAAAATGAAATGGTTTCAGGATGCCAAGTTTGGTATGTTTATCCACTGGGGCATTTATGCGGGGCCTGCCATGGGCGAGTGGTACATGCGCAACAAAGCCATTCCGGTGGCCGAATATCGACGCTTTGCTTACCCCGAAAGTGGCGACAAATACTTTACAGCCAAGGATTTTAACCCTGCTGCCTGGGCTCAATTGGCCAAAGAGGCAGGCATGAAATACATGAACCTCACCACGCAACATCACGACGGATACGCGCTTTTTCATAGCAAATATCCCGATAGTT
>JAIFKX010000190.1 GCA_020049335.1 Paludibacter sp.
GTAAGTTGGAATTTTAAACACATTGTTAATCTACGAAGAATAAAAGGCTATAATGGTATTAATTTAAAAAATGGATATCCTACAATCGAAATACGTTCACCAAAAGATATTTTAAATTATGAAAACGAATAAGGACTTTGATTGCGTAAAAATGATGCGTGACATTCGGGACAAAATAGATTCCGATATTAAAAACATGAACGCAAAACAATTATTAGATTATTTCAATAATAAATCTATAATCCGAAACTCAACAAACGCAAATGCTATAAGTTAGTTTCAGATTTTTCTCGCCCGCTGTAGCGACAGCGGAATTACATATTATCAAAAGCGTTAGCTTTTATTTCAGTTCCCGAAACTTAGACACTTTCAAGAACTAGAAGAAATAAGTTAGTAAACGCCTGCGCCAAACGGCGTGGGCTTTAACTTATTACTCTAGTTGGGCAGTCTAAGGCCTCGGGAGCGTGATACAGTTATAGTACCACGCTTTTTTTGTGCCTTATTTTGAAAAAACTATTTTACAAACCAATAATAATTATCTTTTAAATTTACAGTCATGAAAAGGAAAACTTTTATTCTTAATTTTGAAGTCGTTACTCTGTTATTTGTACTTTTAGCTACAACGAAATCGTTTTCATTGAATTACACAATTTCGTTTACTGGCTCTGGTGCTAGTTCTACGGTCGAAAGTGTTATTGTTCAGAACCTTACTAAAGGAACTACAGTAAGCGTACCGATAGGAAATAATTTGAATTTAACGGATGTTGTAACCGCTGTTCAACGAGTTAGTGTAAATGAAGAGACAATTCATGTTTACCCTTATTCTATGGAAGGAAAATTCACTGTTTCATTTTTTGCCAAACAGGCAGGTGTAACCCAAATCAATGCCTTCAGTAAACGGCAGAAAAATAACTGGAATAAATTCAAATTTACTGACCGGCAGCAATACATTTGAGTTATCCTTGCCAAAAGGTATTTTTGTCATACAAGTAATTTAATTGTCTATTTGGTTATTTTCTTGTAAAACTCGAATAAAAACAATTTAAAATCTTTATATTATGATTTACGAAAAAGAATTCAAAGAATATTTAGGTGGTCTATTAGTTGAATATTTAACTCAACTTGAAACTCAACTCGAATTGAAATTAAAAAAACAATTAAATGGAGTTATTGCAACAAGAGATGTAGATTACAAAATGACTAATTTTTTAAACTCTAACCTGAGTGAGATTAATTGGGGGAATAAAAGGATTCTACATTTATTCTCTCCAGATGGTTGTAGTATTACAGGTAAAATTTCAATTCAAGTTCATGCAGAAGTGCCTGGCACAGATGGTCAACTCTCAAAACCTTATAATTTTGAAGTAAACTTTATTTCAACAAATATAAAATATAATTCTATAGAAGAACAGTTTTCTGTTGAAGAAGACATTAAAATAAGTTACATAGATCTGAATGAAAGGCATTTTTAATTATACGCTTGAGTTAGTTGACTCCGTTCCAAATGTAATAGACACTTGCAGTTGTCCGTTGTAGCTTTTTTAACTACGGGTGGCAAAAGGAAGTCCCCGCTCTTTGTAGTATAGAATCGCGCACTGAATGTTGAATAAATCTTCAGCTATTGAATTCTTTGATGCTTAGATGATTTCTTATCTATGATTCTTATCTATTCTACTTTGCTTTACAAAAAATTATTTTGCATAGACTTAAAATAAAAAATTATAATCGACAAATAAAGAACTTTTAGTCATTTAAAACTTAATAAAAAAATATGAACCGATTTTATATTTCATCAGCTTTCCTTTTGACAATCTATTCAATGCTTTTAATTTCAATAAGTTGTAAAACAGAAGACCCAAATAAGCTTAAACTTTTGCCTATTTTGACAACCACAGCAATTGCTCAAATTACTCAAAACACTGCTATTAGTGGCGGAATTATCACTTCAGATGGTGGCTTAGAAGTGTTTGCTAGAGGAGTATGTTGGAGTTTAAAACCTAACCCAACAATTAATGACAGCACAACAAAAAATGCTGCAGGCACTGGTGAGTTTATAAGCAATATTAAAAATTTAATTGCTGATACGACATATTACCTAAGAGCTTATGCTACTAATCAAGATGGAACTGCTTATGGGCTACAAGTAATATTTAAAACTACACCTTCTATTTTGCCTGTAATAATTACAAAAGAGGCAACAAAAATAACTGAAACTACTGCAATAAGTGGTGGCGAAATCACTTTTGATGGAGGTTCTGTAGTTACTTCGTATGGTATATGTTGGAGTCTAAGAACTTCACCCACCATTGAAGATAATAAAATATCAGTTAGTACAGGTGTCGGCTCTTTTAATTGTTCAATTACGGGACTTACTGCAGGTACAACCTATTATGTACGTGCTTTTGCAACAAATTTAGTCGGTACAGCCTATGGAAATCAATCAAGTTTCGTTGCAACACCTCTTTTTATTACTTTTAATCCAAATTTAACTTATGGTACAGTAACAGACATTGATGGTAATATTTATAAAACCATTAAAATTGGTAATCAAACATGGATGGCTGAAAATCTTAAGACAACAAAATATCGAAATGGAAACCCAATAACTTTTGTTACAGATGATACAGAATGGTCAAAATTAACTACAGGAGCATGTTGTAATATTAACAATAATGAAACAAACATTTTAAAATATGGTAAATTTTATAATTGGTATGCTGCTATTGATAGTCGCAATATTGCCCCTCTAGGTTGGCATGTACCAACCGACGAAGATTTTGCAACACTTATAAATCATCTGGGTGGTGAATCAATAGCAGGTGACAAATTAAAAGAAGCAGGTCCTGGTAATTGGGTAACCTTGTATCCCGATGTTAATAATGCTAATAATTCGTCTGGTTTTACCGCACTACCTGGTGGCAGACGATACCTAGATGGACGGTATTTAAGCGGCAATGCTTATTACTGGAGTACTACAGAAGGTGTAGCTGATGGTGCGCTATATATGCACTTGTTAGTCAACTCTAGCATTGTGAAAAGAAATAATTTCTACAAGAAGTGTGGACACTCTGTTAGATGTGTAAAGGATTAATAATGCTTAAATATGCAGTTTTGAAGGAATGATTTAGCTATTTTGAATGAAATTACTTGTCTCTAAAAAATAAAAAAATCATTTCAATAGTATACTTAATTTGGTAGTTGATTTAGTCAAAAACAGAGATAACTAATACAAATTTTATACTTCCGGTGATATTTTGATATTACAAAATAATAATCAATTTGTTTATGTAAATGCGCTAATTAAAAATCATAATGAACAGAATCTACAACAAATCTCATTTAAATAAATCATTAGAAATTGAAAATGCACTTTTAGATGCGCTAGAAAAAAGAATTTTTAGATTAGAAAAGGAATTGATGGAAAAAAGTAAAAATCCTTCATCAACTAATTTCGACAATCGATTAATTGACTTTAACGCTCTAAATGTCAAAATAATAGAAAATGATTTAAAAGATTCAAAGAAAAAATACAACGAAATTAAAATTTCAAACGAACATACAAAAAAGCAATTAGAAAACACAAACAATTATCTTAAGGAAGGTTGTTTGTCTAATATTATTGTATTAGCAATTTTATCTGCTTTTGTATTAATAGCAGTATTTATTTCTCAATGTTCATAAACACTCCCGCTCCCAGTAGCTTGTAATCTCGCACTGGCAGCTATTCGTATTTACTTTAACTACGGACTGTGGAAAGTAAGGCTTTGCCTTTCATATTAATTTCACGGCTGAGTTTCAAAAAATTGAAGTTCAGCCGTGATTTTTTTATCAAACAATATTTCAGCGCGTATTGCTATTCTATCAGAAAGAAGTTTTGTATATTTGCACTTATAAATTAAAAAATCAACACGATGGCAATCATATAAAATAATAAATCTATGAGTCCAAGAGTAATTGGCGTTCAGCCAGAGCAAAACTTTAAACTATTAATTACATTCAATAATGGTGAAATTAAAAGTTTTGATGTAAGGCCATATCTTGAAATTGGCATTTTTAAGGAGTTGCAAGATGTTAGTTTGTTTAATTCAGTAAAACCATTTTTAGGTAGTATTCAGTGGGCTAATGGGTTGGATTTAGTCCGGACACTGTTTATCTTGAAAGTGAAACTTATAAACTGTTACAAGGCTCCGCCCCCGCTCCAAGTAGTATGTAATCTCGCATTAGCAGCTGTCCGTAGTTTCTTTAACAACGGACTGTGGAAAACAAGGCTCTGCCTTGCAAATTAAGAAATAGAATATCGAGAGTGGTTGCAAATATTAGTTGAAGCCTGCGCCGAATCGGGCACAATCGAAAACCGCAGCGCTGCCGGAAATAAAGCGTATGAGGATGCTGTGAATAGGTGAGAAACAAAAACTCCTGCTGAAAGATTAGATTTCAGCAGGAGTTTTTTTGTAAAGCAATTATTGAACTATTCTCCGATATTTCTCCACTGAATATCCCATTCCTTTTTCGCCAAAATAAGTTGGAGCAACGTAAATAAATGCATTTGGTTTGTAGAGCGTGGCACAAGTTGGGTCAGTTTGTTTTAGCTTGTTGAATGCTTTCCAAGCCTTGTCGTAAGTTTTAATGCTTTTTTGCAATGCTTTTTTATTATACAGTCCAGTTTTATCACCCTCAAAACCCAAAGCCATTATTTGCCATCCTGCAGCAATAATGCGATGCAAATACAATCCATAAAGTGACGAAACACGGATATACGCATCATCCTGTGGTTGATTTGATTTAACTTGTTTGCTGAGCGCAACTATTTTCTCCCAAATAAGCGCTGATTCCTGCTTTTCAGTAACAGCTTTTTGCAAAACACCTTTTTGATAGAAATCGGTAAACATTTCAAAAAGTACACCTTCGGAAGGATATTTCTTAGCTTCGGAAGGGTCGTAAGGTTCAATACCAGCCAAAAATTCATCACGCATCCAGAATGCCCAGTCGGGTTTTATTTCCAAATCGCGCGACGTATGTCCACGCAGAACAGCTTTGGCTGATAACAAACACAATTCGCGTAATGCTGTTCTTGATTGTGGAGTTGTCATTCCCTGTTCGTCCATAAATTGCTCAAATGCTGCTTCTTCGGTCAAATTCGGATTATTCGCCCAGGCGCTCAGCACGAATGCATTCAGGCGTGGCCAAAACTCATTGCTAACATACGGACCAACCCAGCCACCACCGCGACTCCACGAGTAAATTCCAGCAAAATTCGGGTTGGTTTTCAGGTCGTTCAGGCAATTCGGATGTTTCTTTAAATCGTATTCTTCAAAGCCGTTAATAACACCATTCATCACGTAATTCGGATATGCGCCTTTGCCTTCGTACTCACGCTGACATTGCACTTCCACCACTTGTCTGTGTTTCCCAATTCCCAGCGAAGGATTGAACGGATAGGTGCGGTGATAATCTCCCTGCACATGTTTAATGGAAAAAACCAGATTTTTATGAGGTTCAATTTTATCGGAAACATTCCGGTAATAAACAGGATCGTTGTGAAAACCACCGATGGACCATGTGCGGTAAATGATTGTTTTATTGTATTTTACACACACTTCATCGCGCAGCAGGTTCAGCAGTTTTATGTGACTCTCGGCTCCGTTGGTAATCGGGTTGATGCCCGTGTGATACGGCACATTGTTCAGATAGGTTTCACCCGTACGAATTACCAAGCCATCCAAATCAGGGAATTTTTGGAACAATTCATCGAACATCATTTTATGAAGTTCAACTGTAAGCGGCTTTTCAAACGAGATTTTTCCATTCTCGTCGCAAACCTGTGCTCTGTATTTCTCAACCAGTTTTTTAGGAAGAACAACAATGTCGGTAAAATAGAAAACTTTGATTCCTGCTTTATGAGCTAACTGAATATTGTTCTGAATCAGCGCGGTTATCGAATCGGACCACACACGTTCTTTTGTTCCTTTTACAAAAAGTGTGGCATCAAATTTATCAAAAGTCAGTGCCGCAGTCGGGAATATAAAGTCGTTCATTACCTGCACGTTAAAACCCTGATTTTTTACATATTCGGGATTTGTAAAAGCAGATTTTGTGAGTGCTTCGCCCGGATTGTGGTGCACCATATCCATAATGAACTCAGGTTTTTGGGCAAAACAATGGAATTGTGCAACCACAACACTTAACGATACAAATAATAATAAGATTTTTTTCATTTAATATGAGAGTTTTTGAACCACAAAAGAAAAAATAAGTAAATGTTATATTAAGCCTGAAGGGCTTGAATATGATTAGCCACAGGTAAAACCTGTGGATGAAAAGAAAATTAAAGAAAACGAAAACCCTGAAGGGGTTTAATATGATATGTTATTATTATTCAACCCTTTCAGGGTTGTAGTTTTTATCTTTCTCGCATCCATGGGTTGCACCCATGGTTAATCATATTCAAGCCTTTCAGGCTTAACAAATAAGTAAAAATGGTTTGTTATTTTACAATATTCAGCTTAATTACGACTGTTTCATTGGGTTGAATTGTATATTTCTTTTTTCTAAAGAAACAGTTTTCACTCCACGCCTGCGATTTTTGAAGTTTATTTTCGACCAAAATACTTGTCTGAGCAACAAACTTTGTCGAATTTTTAATCCGCAGTTTGGCTTGATTACCTTTTACTGAAAGTAATTCCACTTCGAGATGGTCGAAAGCAATAGCTGTTTTTTGTTCCAAATCTACATAAATGCCGGGCAATTCAGTGATGGTGAGCAATAAACTCGTTTCAGCCCAGGTGGAGCCGGGAAAAATTTCACCAATACCTTCGAACCAATCTGTTGTGCTTACGCGTTCGTTGATCCAGCCGTCCTGCATTCCTTTTATTGGTCTATCGGGTCGCAACATATACTGTGGAATGGATTGCGCTATATCCTGTAATATATTCAAATACTGGATGTTATTGGTTGCACGATACAATCGCAACAAAGCCAGACCCGAATGTGTACAAATTCCCGGCGAACCATGTTTGTTCTGTGTGTTGGCAAAAACGGCACCCGTGGTTTTCATATCCATTTGTCCGAAAAACGTTGATTTTGGAAAAACATAATCGTAGGACATTACCCATGTGGATAATTGTGAAGCTGTTTCCATAGCATAAGTCAGCCACTTTTTATCTTTTGTCACTTCGTACAAAACAGCATAAGATTCCAGCAAACCATACCAAGATTCACTGTCAGGGTTTTGCAGCGCATCACCTGGACCACCAGTACTGATTCCTTTTGCTGTATAATTGTCATACATGTATTGCGCTGACTGACAGGCAATATCGAGATAGGATTTGTCGTTGTAGTATTTCGAAGCAAAAGCTAATGCAGCCGGAGTAATTCCTGCACCAGATGAACCTCCCACAGCAATTTCGCCGGTCTGACTGTCCACAAACTGACCGAACTGACCGTTATTTTTCCACAGTTTCACAAAAGCATCAGCCACACCGCGCGTACCGTTTTCCCATGCAGGTTTTACTGTTGTTCCCTGCTTTTTCATCAAGTCGAACTGCTTGATGATATAATACAGCGCATCAGCACTTTTACGAATCAGATGCCAGTTTTTGGATTGTGGTTTGCGAATATCGCCACCGTACCATTTATTGCCTTTTTCGCCACTGTCCCAGAAAAATCCTGAAGGAGAAATGCCGTTCGGGAAAAGCCAGTCGAAGTTGGCAATCACATTTTTGCGCGTTTTTTCGTTGGCAGAAAAAAGCAGTGGATAAGTTGAAATCATACCGCCTGTCCAGCCAATTTGCCAGTCCTGCAGGAACATATTTCGTCCACCCACCGAATAATAACCCCATTCGGGCACAAAGTTATAGCTATTGAATTTCTTTTCGAGGATATCGTAGCAAGCTGAAAAAGGAATTTGTGGAACAAAAACCGAAGGCGGACAAAAGTCTTTCCGAATCTCCATGTATTTATCAAATAGCGCCTGAATTTTATCCGCTTTAAACTGATGCACCCGAAACACGAATTTCACTTCATCGCCCGCTTTAAAATCAGCAGATACATCGGGTGAAGGTGCCTGATTATCACAAATCAGATATTTTGTTTGCTCCCGAACCAAAGGCGAACAGAGTGAAATGACTGCATTTTTACGATTGCGCGATTCTTCGATATTCATTCCCAAATCGCCATACCCATTTGCTTGTGTGGTTGTCAGAAAAAAGCCTGTTTTTGCATCAACCGACTGAAAACCAATGGCCGGTGAAGCCATGCTGCCGCTTAGTTCCTGAATACGCGAAACTCCATCGGCAATATTCAGACGCGGCACATCCGAAATTATCATTGGTTTGTCTTTGCCAATATCACGAATGTCATTCAACTTTGGGGAATAAGCAATCCGACGCGACTCGTAACGGTTTCCGTTGTAAGCCGAAGCAGGAAGCAATACGTAATTATCTTTATTCCAGTTATCAAACTGAAACTCAACCAATGCCGCAGCCGATTTTTCAAAACCTTTTGTCAATCGGAATGTTACCAAAAACTCCGAAGTTTCAGTGTCAATTTGTTTTTCAGCTTTGCTAATTTCCCATGTTCCAGTTTCCGTTTGGATAATATTTGAGTTATTAGCAATAGTTCTGTTAGTCAACTTGTTGTACAAAGCATGGTCGTATTGCTGAATGGCAAAATGGAGATTAAATTGCGCAAAAATGAAATTTGGCAATAAAAGAAGAATTAGAAAACCCCTAACCCCTAAAGGGGAATTGGAGTTAGTATTGTTTTCAATATTATTTTCTGTGATTTTCATTTAATAATATTCTTTTTTATATCTTATATCATCGATAAATCTAATCAATACTTGCATAGTTCCCCTTTAGGGGTTAGGGGTTACATCCGTTCTAAACGGCGTAGCAGGCAGATTTTCCTTGTTATACAAATTCATTTGCGGACAAAAACGCCAACCTGCACGAACTGCAACCGGATTGTCTATTCCTTCAGCCGAAACCACCACTTTATCTTTCACAATTTCCGCTTTGGCGGTTACGAATTTTTTATCATCTCCAGCTATGGTGAAGTCTTTCAATTCGCCTCCTTTGGCTAATAAACCGCTTCCTGCATGGTCAAAGGTAAGAATAATTTTGTTTCCATCTACCTTCATCGATTTGTAAACGGGCCCCGAATATACAATTTTTTCGCCATAAGCCACTGCGCGAGCCGCCAACACCAATCGTTCACCCACAGGTTGTTTGTTTCCCGGATGCACATCAAGTGTATCATCCAAGTCATAAGTAACTGTCATAGCCGTATTTATTACTTTTTGCCAAGTTAAGAGTTGCGCTTCTTTTAATTCGGGATAATGATTTTTCCAGCCCGGAATTTGCACAATCAAAAACGGAAAATCACCCTGTTTCCATTCTGTCCGCCAGTTGTTTATCATTGCCGGAAGTAGCGTACGATACTGAATACCACGACTAGCATTGGCTTCGCCCTGATACCAAACAGTTCCTTTTATGGCGTACGGAATCAACGGATAAAGCATTGTATTCCACAATCCGGTAGGACCGCCACGTTCGGCAGGACTCATGGGAGCTGCAGGTTTTTTTGGTAAGGATTTGCCCTGTTGAACAGCCAACGCCGAATCAACGCTGTATTGTTGCAATAGCGACGCTTCGTTCATCAAATAACCCTGCAATTTCGGACCAAATTCTTTCAGGTTTTTGGTATAATTTTCCATGATACTTTTCAGTTCAGGAAAGGATTCGAGTGTTTCTTTGCTCATCCAGTTTTCGCAAGCCGTTCCACCGTATGACGAATTAATTAATCCGATAGGCACGTTTAGTTTTTTAAATAAATCGCGACCGAAAAAATAAGCAACTGCCGAAAAATTCTCAGCGGTTTTGCTGTCGCATACGTTCCATTTTCCATTTACATCGTCCACAATAGCCGGAATATCAGTTGATTTTTTGAGTGGAACAGAAAACTGACGGATAAGCGGATAATTTTGTGCATCTTTCAACACTTCGCTAATAGCAGGATAGCCATTAATGGCTTTTACGGCACGAAGCGGGAAACCCATATTACTTTGTCCGCTGCAAAGCCACACTTCGCCAACTAAAATATTGGAAATTGTCACTGTATTTTCACCCTTAACAGTCATAGTTTGTGGTTCCGAATTAACTTTTATCGGTTTCAGGCGCACCAACCATTTGCCATTTACAGCTGTTGTGCTGATTGTTTGTCCTGCAAATTCCACCGTTACTTCTTCGCCTTCGGAGGCAGTTCCCCAAACCGGAACTTCAACGCCTTGCTGAAGAACTCCATTGTTGGTAAAAAGTGAGTTGGGTTTTACAGCAGCTTTAGCTGTAAAAGTACTAAAAAGTAATGCAATAATTAGAGCTCCAGAGTTCAGTTTGTTCAATTTTGACATAAGTATTAATTTAAAAATTTGATTCGTGATGTTTAATTTAGATACAAGAGATTTTTACAGTTCAAAAATAGTTCTTTGCTTGTATCTGAAATCGCTTTACAGTTTCAAATCATGGTATTATTGTTACATTGGAATGATTTTACGCAGATAATTAAAACAAGCCAGCCATTTTTATTAAAAATCCCGCTATTAGCTCTAAAAGTTAACGCGGGATTGTTTTTAAAAATGATACCATTGATTTGGAGTTTGGTCTTTTTATGTTCAATAATTACATTTTATCCAACACTTTTTCCAAAACACCCACATAATAAAAGGGTAGATTAATTAATCGAAATTCTTTCCCGTTTGGCGTTTTTATAGTGTCTATTGAGAACGGTTTCGACCAGACTCTTACTGCTATTTCATGGGGAGTCTGCTCCATGAATAAGTGCAGCGATTGTAATCGGGCATTATGCCCCGATTTAACTTCAATCGGTATTAATTTCCCTTTATATGGATAAACAAAATCAACTTCAGACTCAGAACCTTCTTTGTTTCGTCGCCAATAATTTCGTGTTGCGGAAACCTTAAAATTAATCGAAAGCAATTCTTGAGCAACTATGTGCTCTGCAACTCTCCCTCGCCACACATCCTGAATATTTGTAACGGAGAAAATTTCTTCCTGAATTTTAGCAGCGTAATTAACTAATCCGGTATCCAACCAAATTAATTTTGGCTTTTTCTTAAAATCGGGTAAAATTGGTAATTTTGTTTCGGTTGTTGGATAAACCAATTCTAGCAATAACGCTTTTTCGATAATCCGAAACGCTGCACCCATTTCACGGGATTTGTAGTTGCTTCCGCCAAAGCGTTCAAAACTAATTGTTTCGGCTGCATAAGTCCAGCCAGTTTGTAAAACATGTCGTATCACTTTTATCGAGCTGTCATTCATTGCATATTTTTCTGCATCATCTTTATACGATTCCAAAAGCGAATCATATACAGGTGCAACCGACAAAATATCCCTGTTTTGAGCATACTGAACTACTGCTTCGGGCATTCCACCCACTATTGTATATACATTGAAAAGGCGCAAAATACGGTCGTGAACCGCATCGGCACTAAGTGTTTGAACTAAATTTGCATCAAATGTTTCGTTTATTCCATCTAAAAACTCCAAAAAACTACAAGGATGCAAAGCCATATATTCTACCCGTCCAACAGGAAAAGATATTGCTTTTGAATTGAGCAAACTCTCTAATAATGAGCCCGCTGCTATGAAATGAATGTGATTTGCTTCTTCGTAAAAATAACGTAGTTGCGCAATAGCTTTGGAAGAATTTTGAATTTCATCAATAAACAACAAAGTGGGTTTGTCCTCAATAATTACTTTGTTTTGAAGATAAATTGCTTTTATTAATTCTTCAATATTTTCATATTGCTCAAACAATTTTTTATCTTCCTGAATTTCGAGATTTAATTTCAGAAAAATAGCGTATTTTTTGGAAAATTCTTTCACCAATGTTGTTTTACCAACCTGACGCGCACCTCGTAAAATGAGCGGTTTTCGGTTAGGACGCACCTTCCAAAGCTCTAATTCTTTAATTATTAGTCTATTTATCATAATTGCACACTTAATATTCTGCGCAAAGATAATACATTTGTCACAAACAGACGGTATAATTTCGAATATTTTGTCACAAACAGACGGTATAATTTCGAGTTTTTTGTCACAAACCGACGGTATAGAAATTTTATCGGTGCAAAATAAGTCAAAAAAGTACTTTAAGTCAACAACCTTCGCACAGAAGAGGCTTCTGCAATAGTTTGACAAGCTTCTACACGTCTCTGAACAGCTATTATTACAGGTTGAGAGGCGTTTGCAGCAGCGGAGTAACTATCAGTAAAAGAATATAGAAGTTTTTTGATTTTTTTTGCATAATTGAAATTAATTTCTATCCAAAATTTCCGTTCCGTTGTCCTTTTTAGAAGGCATATTTTCGAAGCGTTTAATTTCGTTATCTGTAGGCAATTTGCGGCGATATTCGTCAATAAACAATCCGATTTTTTCGAAATGAATAGTTTTAAACTCTGGTAAATCGGTGTAAATCCTCGAATCTGGTTTCAAAGATAAGTTGAAATTCTGTAAATCAACAAAGCCAGAATCGTAGCTGTATGAAACATTCTTATATTTCGCAGGTGCAGGAATATGAATGGTATCGCGCTCTTTGTTGTCGGGCATTAAAATGCGATTCCGAAATTGCACCGTATTCATTGCAGCCACATTGTTGTAAATTTTGTTTGAATCCACGATATGTGGAAACGACATAAACTGATAGCCAAAATTGCAATTCACGGCAATATTGTTGTAACACTCCATCGAATGAGGATTGTTTTTCTTGGCTTGTGTGCCTGATTTGTAAAGAAATGCCGTTCCGTGACGTTTGGGTTCGCTACACAACGCTACAATATTTCCATACACTTTCATATCGCGGTGGTCGTCGTCGAAATAAATACCATCGCCAATGGGACTGTTGTGTATAAAGTTGTAAGCAAAAGTGTGATTACCCATTTGATGATATTGGTCGTAAGCGTAAAATGCGCCCATATCGTCGGAGACTTTGCAATAATCAAACACCTCGTTGTACTCAAATTTCGAATCCCAGCTACCAAAAAGAACACCCACATGCGGTGTGTCATGTATCAGGTTATGAGCAATATACATGCCAACTGCCACATGATGTCCACCACCGCCACCACCGGTAAAACCAGCGTTAATTCCGGCTTCGTAAATGCGCGTCAGCTGACTAAACTTATAAATATGATTGTTCACCACTTTGAAATTGGCAGCCACGCGAGGAACTGAATTTTCGTCGCCACCACGCAACCAAACACCTGAGCCACCAAGATTGTACAAATCGTTGCTCAAAATCGTGTGATTTTTTCCACCATCCACAATAATCGCCGTTTTGGCCACATTACGAACTGTGCAACCAGCAATCAGATTGTTTTCACCTCCAATTATCTGAATGCCGTTCGACATATTTTCTTCTATCGTAATTCCTGTTAGTTGAATATTGCTGGTGTTGGTCATTTGAATAAGCGAAGTATTTATATCAGCAATGCGCAAGCTACCTTTCGAAATCTTTTTTGGCGGATAAAAATACAGTTTTTTGTCCTTAAAATCGATAGCCCATTCGCCTGGCAAATCCACTTCTTCCAGCAAATTCATAACCCAATATGGCTCTTTGCCATTGCCTTCGGGGCGCGTATATTTATTGCCAATTCCACCTGCGACAGGAACTTTTAATGTAATTGTTTGCGCCACCGTATCAATTTTTGCAATTCGTACGGCCTCATTTTGCCACGGGATGCGCCAAAATCCTTTTATCCAAACACCTCTATCCAATACATTTATCCAACGACTGGTATGTTTGTCGCGGTACTCAAAAACGCCCGGACGCGGCGGAGCTGCATCTTTCTGACCAGCAGCATAAAAGTTAGCCCAATCGGCATTTTTCACTTCCTGACCGCCACCATTTATCAGTACTTTTTTCATGGTCATATCGCCCACATTGGGGTAACGCGACAGTAGCATACGTTCATTTTCGAGGAATAATTCCACAATACCGCCGTCGTCGTTAAACTTATCGGGATAGGCTTTGATATTTTGAAAATTCAATGCTGCCAAATCGATTTCCACTAATTTAGTTCGAAGATTTGATGCAATTCGCTTCAACGTGTTTTTATCCGAAATTTTTCTTATATCAGCAGGTTTTATAGCTTTGGAGCCACGCAGGATAACTTTTTCGTTGTTATAGGCCGCATAAATTATCGGAAATTGAGCAGTTCCACCATCTTCGTTGGTGAGTTTAAACGGTTTTTCTAACGAATAAATACCGCCACGAATAAATACAGTGACCGTTTTATCGGCATGATTGAGGGCTTTAACTGCGGCTTTTGCTTTTTCTAAGGTAGCAAATGGTTTTTCCATTGTTCCCTGATTAGCATCGTTGCCGGTTGTGCTAACGAAAAATGTTTGTGCTGATAGAACAGCATAAGATGTTATTAATAAAATTGTTACAATGAATTTTTTCATGATTTTAACCTCACCCACCTCACCCTAACCCTCTCCTTGAGGAGAGGGAACAAGAGGGGAATAGTGAGTCGCATTTTGAAGTTTTTGTATATTTTAATTTAATTCTCTATTTCCCTTCGGGGGAATAAGGGACAATTACTTTATTTGTTTTGTCTTTATCCGCAATGGTAATTTCAGCAATTCCATTTGTTACAACTACCGAAATATCGGTTGGTTTTTCGACGCTGAGAATTGTTTTTCCATTCATCGTGAGTGATGTAAAATCGGTTGCAACAAGTTTTTCCAAATTTCCTGAATCTGCTATTTTTATGGCAGCCAAACCGTTGCAACTTATCGTGAAAGTATCAGCATTTTTGCCTGTTTTGAGTGTTTGCGAACCTTTTATTCCTGTAAAAGTGTACGAACCATCTTCGTTTAGCACACCGTTCGAAAATTCGCGTTTTGAGATGCCAAGTTTTGAAATATCATTTACTGAATAGGTCTTGCAGGTTGCTTTATCCACAATTTCGTTCCATTGTTTACTGATACTTTTTCCGTCAAAATCGTGTGTAGCAGCTCCATCAATCATCAGTTTTCCACCTTTATCCACATAACTTTTCAGAAAATCGAGTGTTGATTTTCGGGCATATTGCGGAGCAATAAACACAACGGCGTCAAATTCATGTTCCTGAATCTGAGGTTTTCCGCTAGCGTTCAGTTTCAAGCGACCATCGGCTATTAAATCGGTTGGAACAAGGGCATTTAGGTAACCAACATTCCACAGTTGTTTTGCTTTATCCTCAATTTTCAGAATGATATTAATATCCATCATGCCGCGTTTAGTCGAATCGGGATACCAATTTGCCAATTCTTCCATGCCAAATATCACCAACAATTTGATTTTTGGGAACGACGGATTAAATCGGTTCAGTAAACGAGCAGCATTTTCTACTTTGTTAATTTCGGTAAGCGCTTCGGGATTTTCCACACTTACACCCCATTTCTGAATGTCGTTGATAGCATGATAATGTGTTCTGATTCCGTAAGTTAAGTCCGAGTTTGCTTTCTTCACAATTTTCTCCAGACTTTTATCGTAATACATATTGTACATTACGTTTTTAGGATGCGTAAACCCGATTCCCATTTGTATGGGTGTTGAAGTGCCTTCGTCGCTGTGACCGTAGTCTCGTTTTACGTTCCACCAGTTGAGTCCGGTTTGCCAAATTTCGTCGCCGTCCAAAAAATTATGATGCGAATTGTGCAGTCCGATAAAAGTATTGAGACCATAAAACGCTTTACCTTTGTCGTAAATTGTTTTTTCCATTTCCACGGTGCCGCTGCGCATAGCGCTCATATAGTGGTTGATAGCTTTTATGCGGATTTCCATTTTTCCCTGTGGTGCATAACGCATATCGAACAGCACTTTTTCGGGTTCCAGAGCGGTCGAAGCTTTTAATTTATCTGCCATTGGCAACGAATATGGACGGCCACGGAATACATCGTTGGCTTTTTCGAGTTCCCAGGTGGGTGACACGCGCATGTTGGTATATTCGTCGAGACCTACGCCATCGAACGGAATATCTGAGTACGCTTTCAAGGCCTGAGTTAAGTTTGCCACCGCTTCGGCACTGTGGTTGCTGCAAATATTATAATAATGTTGCGTAAGGATATAGGTCGTGTAGCCTTTCAGTTTTTTGCCTGCATCAAGTTTTATATCAACAATTTCTTTATTGCTGTTGGTGGAAGTGCATTGTGCGGTAATGTCTTTCAGACTTTTAGGGTCGTAAAAGCCACTGCTGGTTTTTTTGAAAGCATACACTTTGAAGAGCTCGCTTTTGAGAATGGCTTTGGCATCGCGAACGTATTTTGCTTTAGCTGAATATGCGCCGGCTCCGTTTTCGTCCAACACAATTTCACCTTCCAATATCATCCGCTCCGTATTTTCAATGGGCACTTTGTATTTTTTATCCCAAAGTTGCAAGCCAATTTTCAATCCTTTGGCGTGTGCATATTTCACCAATCGGTCAAAAACAGGATGCATAATTTCTGATTTGTAAAAGTCGACGCCATTACGTGAACTTAGAAAAATCAGGGAGTATTTGCTAAACTGAGCTAAACTATCGATTTTTTCTTCGTTGCGTTTGGCATCGAGCATATCTTTGGAGAAAAACCAATAAGCTACGTTTGGATGATTGACAACATCGAACGCTTCAACCTGATGAATGTTGGATTTGGTTTGCGCGTTGATGCCAACATTTAAATGCAACAATAAAATTAGCAAGAATAGGAAGGTGGATTTTTTTATAGACATGATTATATGAAGATTAAAAGATGAAAGACAGAAATAAAGAACATAAAAATGGCTGTCCGACAAAGAATTATAACAATTTTGCAAAAGGACAGCCAGTTTTATTCAAATATTATTGCGCAGCCACAAATGCAACATCATCAATCCAAAACGATTTTGGATATGGACCTTCGGGCAGTTTTTTGTTGTTATTCGGACGAATAGAAATGCGCATCAAATCCAAATCTTCGGGAGCCCAACCACTCAAATCTACTTTCAGTTTGTATTGTTTCCATTCTTTTGAAGTTGTGAAATTACCTGTAAATGGCTCAGCACCATTATTGGTAGAAGCCTGGGTTGCTTTCAATACATCGAGTGCAATGGGATAGCCATCGGCATCCGATTTTGCCCAGAACGAAACTTCGTATGTGCCAGAAGTAATGCCTTTCAGCACCTGAAATACTTTAATGTCGTTGCGGTTTGTTTGGCGAATAATGGTCAGGGTCAATGCCTGATTTCCGCTTTTTTTATCAGTAGCGGTAATTTCTGAAGTGCCTTCGCAACATCCGTTTTCGCAGCCACCTTTTGAGAAGGACACAAACCATTTTCCAAAAACGGTCATCTTATTAGTTCCGCTATTGTTAATGATATAGTTTTTTACCGTTGGACTCATGGCTTCGAAACCACCATCAGTTACCAAATTTGTTTGTGCGAAAAGCGTTGTAGCGGACAAAATAAGTGCCGCAAGAATGATTTTTGTTTTCATAAATTGTTGATTATTACCCCTAACCCTGCCCCCTAACCCCCTAAAGGGGGAATAAGACGGGATTTCGGAGATTTACTTGTTGATTTTTTATTTTGATATTACTTTTAGAGTTTGATAATTATTTGAGTTACTTAGTTTTACAACTACAAATCCATTGGCAGCAAAATTGTATTTACCATCGTTCACCACACTTTCGTGTATTAATTGTCCGGCAGCATTGTACGCGCTCAACTTACTTCCATTATCTACATTTGAAATATAAATCTGACCGTTGGCAGCATGAATATTCGCTGTTGGTCTATCGAGTTTTGTTAAACCCGAAGCAACTTTTAATACTATAATTGGATCGGCTTGAGCAGCAGCAATCTGAATGGTTTGTGTGCCTGAAGCATAATCAACTCCATCAACCGAAAGTGCATATTCGGCAGGAATTGTAGCTACGAATATCATTGGGAAACCCATTTTTTTCTTCACGTCAAATATTTGTGCATGAACATAATCACCTGCATTAGCAGCTGTAAAAGTTTTTTTGAAAACGATTTTATCTGTAATTTTCAAATCGCCCGATAATGCTAGCGCAATAGTTGAATCGGCCAAATAACCTTGTGTTTTATTATACAAAGTATCGGGAGGCGTAATTGCAAGTAATGCATTTCCAGTAGCGAAATGAGTCCCATTGGCAATGGTATTTGTAAAAGTGCTTGTGCTGGCTGTATTTGAAGCACTAACAAACATTACATCAGCATACCTCGATTTTTTAAAGGTTGTTTGATTATTGTAATTCGAAAGAACGCATCCATTTAATGCAAATTGCATTTGTGTTATGTAATTATCTGCATCGATAGCAGCACGACCAGAATTATTCCTTGAAGAGTAATTACCAATTAAACTACAATGGGTCATATTAAGTACATTTTGTTCAGTTGAAGTACTATTTGATGCATTATTAAACCATATAACCGAACCTTTTCCGGTGATATAACTATTTAAAAAGATAGAACGTGATACATTGAAAGTACTCTTATAACCAAGCGCACCAACAATGTAAAAACAGCCACCCTGACTACCATCGTTTACAGTATTTGTACATTGATTAGTATCAAAGATACAATCTTCAACATTTACTGTCATATTTGTTCCAAAATAACCAGCTGCACCACGTCCGAATACAGAATTGTTTTTGAAAATAGAATTTTTAATTTTAATTGTTTTAGCCGTTGTTCCATTATTAAAATAGACTGCACCACCATAACCATTTCCGGTTGTTTTTAACGATTGGTTTCCATCGAAAGTGCAACCATCCAATGTTACCGTAATATCGTAAGCAAAAGCAGTTTGCATTGCCAAAGCACCTCCGATTGTATTGGTCACCACGTTGTTGGTAAAAGTCAGATTCTTCAAATCGATATCGCCCTGCGAAGTGGTGATAGTCATGGCTGCACCCTGAGCTACGCCACTAAAACCTTCGAAATATAATCCGTCGAGCACCATTATATTGCCATTTGCAGCTGTAGTTAAATTTAAGTTGATAGCTCGTGTTGTGCTTCCAGACTCGGGTTTAAATATTGATTTGTTAACTGCAATATCTCGTTTGGATAAATCAGTTCCGGTTGAAGTAACATTATATCCGCCGACTACAGTTACATACTTCGAGATGCTGATTTGAGTTGTACGAAGGTAATCGCCTGCTGCAACGTGAATTACATCGCCATCGGTAATGCTTGAGCCTCCTAAGTAGCTGATATTTGCTGCATTGTCCCAGCTTTCGCCGTTTCCGGATGCATTTTGACGAATAAATACGTCTTTTGCACTTACCACACCTGCCACTAAGCAAACTGTAAGCAAGATTGTCATTTTTTTATTGAATACTGTTTTCATAATATGTTATTTTACTAAGATTTTTGAAATGAAAGAATTGATTTTTACAATTACAAAGCCGTTGGCTGGCAGTTGTAAGGTGGAAGATTTGGCAGTCTGTTTGTTCAATAACTGACCGTTAGCGTTATAAATTGCAACTACTTCGCCGGCATTTAAACCATTGATTGACAGCACTCCATTGGCAGAAGTCATTTTGTATTTTGAAGCTTCGTTCGCTTTTGTACCTGTTGTTCCATCTACAGCGAGTATGATTACTGGGTCAGTTTCAGTTGAAGCAGCAATGTTTATTGTTTTTTCGCCAGCCGAATGGTCAGTTCCATCCACAGTAAGTTTGTAGCCAGTTGGGATTGTTGCATTTAAAGTCATTACCTTTCCGGTTAATCTTTTTGCATCAAAAATTTTGGTAGGAGTGTATGCACCAGCATCAGCAGCAACAAATACTTTTTTCAACACTATTTTATCCGTAATTTTCAAATCGCCCGAAAGAGCTAAAGCAATGCTTGACTCGTCGAGAAAGCCGGTGGTGGTATATAAAACTGTTGGGGAAACAGCTGCGGCAGTAGTGCTCGAAGGCAAATGTACGCCATTTAATATCGAATTTGTAAAGGTTAAATTTGCATCAGTGCTTGTTCCGGTTAAATACATAACATCTGCCTTATTGCTGGCTTTGGCACCACCTGACCAGTTGTAGTTGGACATAACAGAGCCTGTAATAGAACCTCCTAATGTTGTTGCAAAACTACTACAATCTACCGCTGCACGTGCAGAGCTTGTTCTTGAACTATAATTGCCTATTAAACTACAGTCAGTTATATTGAGTGTACTCTTTGGAGTTGTATTAAACCAAAAAACAGAGCCATTGGATGTATTTGAACTGTTAACAATAATAGTACGTAATAAACTAAGTGATGTACCTCCAACAATGTAAAAACAACCACCATTACCGGTTGATAAGTTATCAGTTGTGTTTGATGAATAATTGGTATCAAACAAACAATCGGTAATTTCACAAGTAATTGTTGAAGTAAAGTAAAGTGCACCAGCACGTCCATACGCGGAATTATTTATAAAATTACAGTTGGTAAATTTGATAGTTTTAGCCGTAGAACCATTGTTGAAAAATGCTGCTCCACCATATCCGTTAGCTATTGTAGGAGTTACATTTGCTTGGTTTCCTGTAAAATTGCAATTGTCGAAAGATATTGTAATATTATATGCGAAACTCGCCATGTACAAAGCTCCGCCGTTTGCATTTGTGGAAACATTATTTTTAAACCCCACATTTTTAAACTCTATATTTGCCTGAGAACTTGTAATATTCAATGCTGTTGCAGAAGAACCTGTTGCAGTAAAATTCTCAAAATTTAGACCATCGAGTACAATTTTACCGCTTGTAGCAGTCGTTGCATTTATGTTCAATCCTTTTGCTGTTCCGTTTCCAGCCACAAACAAAGTAGAGTCTGTCGCCAAATTTCTGGTTGGCAAATTTGTTCCTGTGGAAGCTGCAGGATAGCCACCAGTAACAGATACATACTTTGTCAACGAAATAGTTGTTGTTCGGGTATATTTCCCCGCAGCCATATACACTACATCTCCATCTGAAAGGGTTGAACCTCCTGTGGTTGCAGTATTGTTTAAAATAGAAACGTTAGCAGCATCGTCCCAACTTGTTCCTTCACCCGTTGCATTGTTTTTTACATACCAATCTCTTGCAGATAACGAAGTAAATGCCAAAATAGAAAATACAAACATGAGAAAATTTCTAAAAAAATGTAATTTTGTTTTCATACGAATTTTATTTTAAGATTATTATTTGTTTCGTTTTTCTTTGAGCGAGAATCACGATACAAATATAGATTCGAATAATTTTATGCAATAGTAAAATAATTTCAAACTAAAGGAGAAATGTTACATTGCATTCCAAAAGCCATCAATTCGTACTTGTTTCCCTTATTTGATGGTTATGGGGCTAATTTTTCAAACCGAAACCAATCAAAATCGGCATAGCCAGTTTCGTAGGTTTTTCCTTGTCGGATGGCGAAAAGTCCGATTTTGGCACCAATCCATTTTCCTTTTTTAGCCAAAAATAATTTTCCAATTTCGTAATACTGAATGCCATCGGCACTGTAACTAAAAATGCAATTTGCATTGTTCGACACATTTACCCGAAAGTAAAGAGTACTATTCGCCACAGAAACTTTCGCATTTTCAATTTCCACGTTTCCTGCTTCAGCATTTTCACATGTAGCTTGTCGAATAACAAAACCAGTTTCGGATTTTTTTATAGAAATATAACCGTAGTCCAAGCCCATAATTATCATTCCCACTTCTTCGTTTTCGGTGCGAGCGGTGAACGTACACTTGGTTGTGGCTGTAAATTCGGGTGCTGGAAATTTCTGAGTCAGTAAATTGGGTACATTCCACAAATTGTTGGCTCCTTCGGGTATTGGCACATTGAATAATCGCAAAAAACCATAGCTGCTGCCAGCCGGAAAGGCAAAATTTGGTTGTGGGTTGGCTGCCCATTGCCATTGTAACCCGATTTTATCCGTATTAAATTCGTCCGATTCGGGAGGCGTCTCTATTTGATAAGTTTTGCCAACATTCGGCTTTTTAAAACTTTCTACCGGCTCCCCCACCCCATTTCTATCATTATCTATACCTATCAATGGCCAATCATTTTCCCAGCTTACGGGCTGTAAATGAACTACACGACCATAAACATCTTTATCCTGAAAATGGAGAAACCAACTTTCACCTTTTTGCGTATCGACCCATGCGCCTTGGTGTGGCCCGTTAATATTGGTTTTACCTTGTTCCAATACAATTTTTTCTTCGTAAAGACCGTAAATATTTTTACTGCGTAAAGCTAATTGCCAACCTGTGGCAACTCCACCAGCCGGAGCTAAGATATAATAGTAATCGTTGCGTTTGTACAATTTTGGACCTTCCACCGTAGGGTGATTGGCATGACCGTCAAATACAATTACACCATTATCCAGCAATTTGGTTCCATCGGAACTCATTTTGTTGATTATCAATACGCTTTTTATACCAGCTCGACTGCCCGCCAAGCCATTTACCAAATAAGCGTTACCATTTTCGTCCCAAAACGGGCAAGGGTCAATCCAACCTTTGGCTTTTTTTACGAGTAAAGGCTCGCTCCATTCGCCAGCAGGATTTTTGGATTTTACCATCCAAATTCCTTCGTCGGGGTCGGGATAATAAATGTAAAATTCGCCTTTGTGAAAACGAATAGAAGGCGCCCAAACTCCACCACCATGAACCACTTTATCGAATCGGTCGAATGGAGGTTGTTTCGTAAAAACGGTATTTATCAATCGCCAATTTACCAAATCGAATGAATGCAAAATGGGTAAACCAGGTACCTGATTGAAGCTGGAAGCAGTCATGTAAAAATCCTTTCCAACGCGAATTGCATCGGGGTCGGAATAATCGGCATGTAAAATGGGGTTTTTGTACGTGCCATCACCATTGTCTGCAACCCATGTTTTGGAGATTGAGTTAATTGGTTGATTGGTTAACTGGTTAATTGGTTGATTGGTTAACTGGTTAATTGGTTGAGCAATAATAACTATATTCAAGCACATTGATACAAGTAAGCACGTAAAAAATTTGTAATTCATACCTATTAGATTTTTTTATGATTCAAAAATACTGAAAAACAACGAATGCAGCAAACAATGAAAATTTCATTTAGTTACTGCATTCGTGTTCAAAAATCAACAACTCAATTTTATTACAAATTATCTCCTGTGTTTTTTACCAAAATCACAAACTCATGAACAACCTTAGCAGTACCATTTGTGCCCACATTTACGCCAACAATCGAAGCTTTGTAAACACCACGTTCTTTGTAAGTATATTGGTAATATTTCATGGAGCTTTGATCAACGCGTTTTACGATAGTATTGGCATCTGGTATGACAGCCGCGGGATTAATGCTTCTACTTATTAACCATGCTTCGCTTGGTGCAACTCCTGCTTCAACTACTTTGGTTACATCGAGCGGAGCGGTAACCGAAACGGGATAGTTTACGGCCAATGCAACGCCGTTTTTGTTAGGTGTAGCAGCTGTTCCGGTAACTTCAGGTTTGTAATTTACACCGATTTCGCCTGTATTCCAGGTGTACCCCAAAGCATTATCAACCTCTGTGGCAGTTCCAAGTGCAGTGGTTTTTGTAGGTGCGTGTTGTGCCCAAGCTGCTGAACCCAGAATGTTGGTGATTTGTGCATAAGCAACCGATTTTGAGTTTGTAACTGAAACTCCGTTTTTCGAATAACCATAATTACGTGTTTCGGTATTATTAACAACCAACCCAGCTGCCGGAATAGAAAGTAAGTTTTTAGTTGCATCGGCACTTTTAGCTACAAGAGCAATATTTATATCGCCGACGTTTAAATCCAAAGGTGTTGAGGCTGAATTTATAACGAAATTCTCGGTTAGCGATGTAGCAACTGTAGATGTGGCACGCAGTTTCATTAATTCGGTTTTTGTGGCTTTAACCAATTCTTCGGCTGTAGGGTTTTTCAACCCACCTATGGCAACCAACGCATATTCTTTTGCTAACGCATTATCAAAAGTATTAACGGCAGTGGTTACAGTGATTTTCGATTCGAAAGTAGTGCCGTCTTCTGTTTTGTAAAATCCCCGTTGTCCGAAACGGTACTCTTTTCCCGACTCACCCGAGTAGAACAATATCTCATCAGGGCAACCATCCGGAAACTTCAACGTAACATTTTCATTTACATTAACAACAATGGTATCGCTGATAAGCTTTACAAAACCTTCCACTTCAACTTTGAAATTATCCGGTGCAACTACCAACGCCCTATCGTCCTCGCAACTACCCAACATAAAGGTAGTAAACGCAAAAAGTAATATCTTTATATTTGTCTTCATCTTTATTTCTTTCTTTATATACTATAAACTGTAAACTATTTACTATAAACTATATACTATAAACTATCTTTACCATCCTTGATTTTGATAGAATGTATTCGAGGCACGTCCTATTTCGTTGTTTGGAATCGGCATCAACGAGAATTTCACATAATTGTTCATCAATGCTTTGATAGCATATATTGGACGAGGTTCGTTATTTCCCGAAGAATTTATAGCGGCATCGCCTTTGTAAACCGGAGTAGCAGATCCATCCGAACCATACACTTTGGCATCGTCCACTATTTTATCGTAAACGGCTTTGTATTTATCATATCCCCAACGGATTAAATCCATGCGGCGTACACCTTCGAAACACAACTCGCGCGAACGTTCGTCCTGAATATAGGCTAAATCGTAACTCGAAATATTACCCAATCCAGCACGGTTTCGAATTTGATTGATATAACCAACGCCATCAGTAACGCTAGCTCCAGCTGTTCCTGATTTTAGCAAAGCACCTTCGGCAGTCATCAACAATACGTCAGCATAGCGTAAAATTGGGAAATTGCAAGAGTTATTGTATTGTTCGCGTGGCGTTGGATAATTTACTTCGTATTCTCTACGCCATTTGCCAATACCGCGAGAAAAAATATTTACATAGCCTGATGCCGAAGTCCCTTGTAATGTTACAGCAGTAATTTTTCCACCCGAAACGGTGATGGTAAATTTACTTCCTGAACCTGTAGAGGCAGTTACAGCTCCCGTGCCGGCAACAAATGTATTGTTGTAGCCTTCCACTTTCACATCGGGGTAAGTACCATCCACATAACCAGCACCTCCGTTTTCGATAATAGTTTCGTCGGCCAATTTATCGCCTTTTACCACGAAAAGCAGTTTGGCAGGAGTTGTTGGAGTTCCCATAGTTGTTGGTAGTGTATAGCTAATGTAATTGTATCGAAGATTATTCGTGTTTTTGTAAGCGTAAGTGGAAATATTCCAATCGCGACGAATATCGCCTGCCTCGTATTTTGTCCAAAGTGTAGCTTGTGGACGATATTGTGGATTGGAATACCCAATTTTACTTGTTCCATAATTTGTATCGTTGCAGTCGACACCCATGTACGAACCTAACCAATTGATATACGAACCATTCCACGCCTGATAAGTACCATTTACATTCGATTTCATATAGAAAGTACAATCCCACATACCTTCCTTGTTTTGATCGGTTGATACATTATTTACCATATTATTGTAAAATACGTACGAATATGCATTTAATGTGTCTTTTTTACCACTTCCACTTGTTGGGTTAAATGTTCCCACATTGAGTTTGTGTACATTTCTATCAATCAATTGTTTTCCCCAAACGGCTACCGAATCGTACAAAGCTGTTTCCTTACAATCGGTGTGCGAAGCCAAATACAATCCAACCCGAAGCGATAAACCTTCGGCAACCGATTTGGTAACGTATGACGTTGTTTTGGTAGTTGTAATTTCGCTAAGCATTGGTACAGCTGCCCGCAGTTCTTTTACTGCAAACAAGCAAACATCTTTCACAGGGTCGCGAGGCAAATCGAGATTTGTCATTAAGTGCGTTGGTACGTTTTTAATAGGCACAGGACCGAAATGTACAGCCAACATATAATGTGCAAAAGCTCTCAAGGTCATTGCCTGACCAACCATATCGTCTTTTTTTGCTTTGTCCATCGTAACCGAACTTGCCATATCTATCACAATATTGCAGGATTCGATAATCCAATAAAACGCACGCCAGCTTTCCTGAATGTGAGTTGTAGTAGTACTGTTGGAATTATGAAGCCCGATAGTATTGGCATCCGAGTTGTTAGTTGTACGATAAAACGATTCGTCAGTATCGCAACCGTTTATGGCTCCCCAAAGTCCATAGCCGTAGGTGCTGCGGTCGGTAGTAAGCGTACTGTAAGCGGTAGTAAGCATACCGCGCATTAATGCTTCCGAAGGTTCCTGCAAGTTGGGTTTGGTGCTCGTAAGTGCCAAATCGGTATCGCAGGCAGTAATCATCAGCATCAAAACAGGAACAAATAATCTGAATAAATATTTTGTTTGCATAATATTGATTTTTTTAGAAGGTTATATTAATACCACCGTTTAACATCAGCGAACGCGGATAAGCTGCATTGTCCATACCGCCCGTCATCGACGAATACGATGTGGTGTTGGTAATTTCGGTATAGCCGGTGCCTCGTTTGGTGTTTACACCGCCATAGTTCGATACTTCAGGATCCTGTCCCGAGTATTTTGTCCACAGTGCTAAGTTTTGTGCCGATGCTACCAAGGTAATATTTGAAATTTTTAATTTCGAAATTACTTTTTTGGGTAATGTATAACTCACCGACAAGGTTTTGAAACGAATAAACGAACCATCTTCCACATATTTATCGGTTACGCGTGGGTTGGTAACACTTACATCGCCACCACCGGTAGCTTCTAGTACGCGTGGAATATCGGTATCGGTATTTTCGGGAGTCCAACGGTCGGCAAAAGCGGCGTACATATTTCCACGATTCCAGTACTTGCCCGATTCGCCAAATTTCAATGCATTGTAATTCAATACTTTGTTGCCATAACTATATTGAAAAAATGCTTGTACATTAAATCCTTTCCAAGTTACATTGGTTGTAAAACCACCGGTTAAAAACGGAATGGGTGATCCCAATGTGGTGCGGTCGTTATCATCGAGTATTTTATCACCATTCAAATCTTTGTACTTGCGGTCGCCAGGTTGTGGCGGGTAATTGGCGTTTTTGAGTGTTGCAAAACGTACTACGTCCGGTTTGAGCGTGTATGAACCATTCGGATTGGTATAAAAATCGTCGGCCTGATACAAACCATCGCTCATAAAGCCATAGAATTGAGAAATGTTTCCCCCTTTTTTGGCTATCCACAATGCTGTAATATTGTCAGGTCCACTTTGTATTAATACATCATTACCCTGCGCAATTTCGAGCACTTTGTTGGTATTATAACTCATATTGAAATTGGCTTTCCAACTCAAATTTTTATTTTGAATTAATGTAGCGCCCAATGTCAGTTCAATTCCCTGATTCATAACACTACCCACATTTTCATAGCGGGTATTTCCACCATTAAAATAGCCGGCGTAATACGGAATGTTTTTAGCCATAAGGAAACCCGACGTAATCTTGCGATAATAATCGGCTGTCAGTGTAAATTTATCTTCGAGAAACGACCAGTCGGTACCAATATTATATTCGTTTGTTTTTTCCCAAGTAAGTGTAGGATTCGAATAAAAGTACTGTGCCAAGCCGTTTGTTAATGTAGACCCATCAAAAGTATAGGCTCTGAATTTTTGTAATTGTCCTAATTCCAACAA
Source organism: Paludibacter sp. (assembly GCA_020049335.1). Taxonomy (GTDB): domain Bacteria; phylum Bacteroidota; class Bacteroidia; order Bacteroidales; family Paludibacteraceae; genus Paludibacter. The sequence goes on from JAIFKX010000190.1 coordinate 27,679, forward strand.
GTACGAAAAATCGCTTACACCACGGTTATTCCCTACCGAACCAGTACTTAGGCGAACTTTAGCATCGCTTACCACATCGGTTAGCGCATTCATAAACGGCTCCTGAATCAATCGCCATGCAAAAGCGCCCGACGGAAAAAATCCCCATTGATTGCCTTTGAAAAACTTGGAAGAACCATCCGCACGGAAATTAACTGTAAATAAGTAACGGTCTTTTAATGTATAATTTACACGGCCAAGATACGAATAAAGTTGATTGGCTGATCCGTTGTAGCCAGATTGCGTCCCTGCACCCGAAGTAGTAACCGTTCCAGATGATAAATTGTATAATCCAAGGTATTCAAATTCAGGGGTCATATTTATGGCACGCATAGTTTCGGTCTGAAAGCCGCTGTACTGATAGGTAAAGCCCATTAAAGCATCCAAAATATGATTTTTATTGAATTTTTTACGGTAGTTTAATAAGTTTTCGTTCAATAAATTTGTTACATCCTGGTTGTCGATTAATCCATTTACACCGTTCACATTTACTACTGTTGTAGAAGTAGTACCAGCATCGGAAGAAGTACGTTTTTGAAAAAGTAGCCCCTGTATTGTTTTCGAATTGTAAAATTGCTCACGATTATTGTTGATAAACGTACCGCCGACCGATGAGGTAAACTGAAAATCTTTCATAAATCGCCATATAATTTTTCCGTTTACCTGTGTGTTAGCTTGTTTACGAACATCATACTCGTTTTGAGCCTGCTGCAATGGATTAATAAGAATAGACGGGTCAATGCCGTATTCCAAATCACCACCCGCTAGCATGGCGCTATCCAACTCGGCAATCAGCAAATCCTGTCCACCCAAACCAGATGTGGGTCGGTATTGGCGCATATTATTCATAACCGAGTTCGAACGGGTAATATTAGTGCTGTGAGTGGCTCTGAATTGCGCACGCAAAGTTTTGGATAAAGTTTGGTCTAGACTCGCTTGTGCATTATAACGTGTCATGCCTGTATTTAGAATAACTCCTTTTTGGTCCACATATCCAAAGTTCAAATTAAATTTTGTTTCAGTTGTACCACCATTAATGGATAATGAATGGTTTTGCATAGGAGCATCGCTCATCAATATGGCAGGCCAGTTGTAGCCTTTGTCATTTTTGTACGAATCTAATGTACGTTGTGTAGTGCCATTATCTAAATACATTTTAGTAAAAGTATTGTACTGCGACGAACCTTCTTTCGAAGCAATTTCTTGTTGCAACTTCACATATTCGTACGGTTCCATCATTTTGGGCATGGTGGGTTCGGTTTGCATGGTAAAGTTGTAGCTGTAGTTTACTTTTGTTTTTCCAACAACGCC
>JAIFKX010000063.1 GCA_020049335.1 Paludibacter sp.
AAGAAAACGCTTTTCAATTTATTGAAAATGCCAAAAAACAGCAAACAACAAATAATTAAATCAGGTCGCAAGTTCGAATCTTGTCATCCCGGCTGCTTATTATCAAAGACTTACACGAAAGTGTGGGTCTTTTTTGATTGGTAACTCTACACAAAAACAACCCTTTGTTGCGGTGTTTCGGTTGCGGAGGGCATCAAAGCCTTTGCAGTAAAAGGTTGTAGCGATTTTGTGGCGCAACGCAGCAATTTCCAAGATTTAGTGTCAATCCATTTAAACTGATTTAAATGAGTAGTTGCACAAAAAATGCTGCAATTAATCAAGTTTTTTCTTGCGAATGACAAATTTTGTCGCAAATAAATTAACAACATACAAATATCAGCACGTATAATCAAAATACGCATCTGAATATGCCTAATAATGTCAAGTAAACGGCGCAAAATACTTGACAAAATTATTCTAATTCATAGAGTTTAAATACTTCATCTCCGATGTTTGCTATATAAAAAGAGTTTTTTTACTTCTGTTTCAAATTCGTAGATTTCGCTCTTATGTTCTACGAATGTATTAGTTACTCCGTGGATAAACAAAAACCATTTTAAAAAAGAAAATATCGAAAATTGAAAATGTTTTGTAAAAAAAGCATATATTTGTTGCAACATTTTGATATTCAATTTCATCTTATGTTTATAATATTCGAAAAATTCTAATCAAAAACAAATCTGTTTTAATACTAATTTTACGAATTATCAGAAAATCAAACTATGTTATTAAAATATAAATTTTACAATCATGAAAAGAAATGTACTAAAACCATTGCTGATGCTATGTTTCAGCATGATCTGTTTCTTAAATTTGTCAGGTCAAAATACGCAAGGTAGCGACAGTGTTGTTAATCCGATTTACTTCGATGATGTGCAAATTTTTCCACAAAATCCAAGTCCAACGGATAGTGTTTATATTGTTTATTCGTACGAATCAGGCGATGCTTGTCCGGATTTTTATTTAGTTAAAGATTCAGTTGTAAAAAACTGTGTCTTTGTTTCAAAACTGTCAATTCTCAGCCAGGGACAGATTTGTGCACAAGTTGTAACAAAGTTCAAAACGAAACTGTTACTTGGCGTTTTTAATGAAAAAACAGACCTGTTTTTTGGGGGAAATTTTGTTACTACAATCGATCCTCATGCTTGTAATATGGATATGATGGGTAAAGTGATTTCAGTAACGGAAAAATCATCCATTATTCAGGACGAAAACTCACAAGATGTTTATGAAATTAAGGATGAAGTATTAAGTATTGGTTCACTTGTAAAATTTCATGGAACTAAGATTCAGTGTATTACAACTCCTTGTTATAATATTGTTGACTGCTTTACAATTGTTGATTTTACCGATTGTGTAATGGACAAAAAAGGGATAGTTGTAGCCGGAAAGAATAGCTGTGAAGGACAATTATTAATTAAAGAATTAACACCCTATTTATCAACTCCGAAACTTTACGTTTTTGTGCCCGAAGGTGTTGTAAGCGATGATGGTTCTTTTACATCAAGCATCGAAGTAGGCGATAAAGTAATTTTTGGAAGTGTTTCATTCAATTTAGATTCAATTTTCATAGGTCTTAAAGATTCTACATTTATTCCTCCAATGTCGGATTGCGCAATTGCAGGATTTGCAACTTGTTACGAAATTGTTGAGAGTCAACCTCTCGAAAGTTATTCAATTTCGGGTAAGGCTATTGCCGGAAATGAAGTGGTTCAGTCGGGTTCAGCAGTATTATATGCAAAAGACTTCAAAAAAGCACTGAATGCTACAGCTTTAAATAGTGATGGAACTTTTGTTTTCGACAATTTAATAAAAGGTGAATATACGGTTTACATTATTCCTGATATTAAACTATATAAGAATTATTTGCCAACATTTTATGTAAATAAAGTGCATTACAAACGAGCTGATTTTGTAAGCTTAAATGAAAATATTAATGAATTGTCTATCCAACTTCGACCTTTCAATCGTCCGGTTGGTATTGGTAAAATTTATGGTAATATTTTCTTCGAATCAACAGGTTTAAAAGACACGGTAATGGCTGAAAACACTATGAATAAGGTGAAAGTTTTCTTGGACGTAAACTATGCAACTAATTTGCCTGTAATATTGTATAATACGAATGACGAGCCGGTTGATTGGACATTAACTGACGAAAATGGCAATTATGCTTTCGAGAATATAGCTATTGATTCGTACAAAGTTGTTTCGGAAACAGCAGCTGCCGAAGCTGAAATTCCGGTAACTCTAACAGTTGAAAACGCTGTAGTGAATGCTGATTTGATGTTGAAAAGTTCAGAAAATAGTACCGCACTACATACACCTAAATTGGATGTTATTAATATGTATCCAAATCCGGTACTAGATATGCTTACTATTAACTTAAAGGAAATACAAGAAGTGAATATTTACAATGCAATGGGACAACTAACCATGCAAAAACAATTAAATTCAGGCTCGAATATATTGGATATGAGCGAAATGAGCAAAGGCGTTTATTTTGTGAAAATAGGTAATTCAAAAACGAAGCTAATCAAAAAGTAACTATTTTTTAGATGATTTATTTAGCGGCATGATTGACAGTGATTAAAAAGGATAAATCAATTTTTAGATTTGAAAAACTAAAGGAAGAGCTTCACATTGAATCAATTGATGATATTGTAAACAATAAATTTTTGGGTGACTTTCCAATAAAAGTTATTGTTCCTGGACATATAAGGGAAATGGCTGAAATTGAGCTAAAAGGCAGTCAATTGTACCGGATGCTGAAAATTAAAGACTTACACAATAGTGTAGGTCTTTTTTATCATACTTAATAAGTTATGTATTGTATATGCTTTACTAATGGAATAGTTTAAAATAATCTATATTTTAAACCTAAAATGGAAATAAAAGGAAAGGCGAAGGACACATGGACATGCGATAGTCCGAATTTAGTGAAACGCAAAAAAGGCGACAGCTCCTGTGTGGAAACTGCCGCCTTGGGGGTGTAAACAACGAGATTTTGAGAAAACTTCTCAACGCAAACAAACGTATTCGATTTTAATGGTTGTTAAAAAAACTTTTATCGCTATACATATCAGGCAATTCCGAAATTTTACGTATTTTTGCAAGTAATTCAAATCAAAAAATCACAAAGTATGAGCAATAGCGTCGAAATACTCTTCAAAGTACCAGAACCAACCCTCCGTAGACTTCCTTGGTATTTAGCTTACGCAAAATTGGTGCTCAAAGAGGGTGAAACCTATCTTTCGTCTACTCAAATTGCCAAAAACATAGCCGTTGATGCATCGATGGTTGCCAAAGATTTGTCGTTTGTACACATAACTGGTAAAACTAGAGTGGGTTACGATGTGAAAGAATTGGTGGACGTGTTAGACGTTTTTTTGGGTTTCACTAAGTCGCACAAAGCATTTTTGTTTGGCGTAGGTAGCTTGGGCGGAGCGCTAATGCACGATAATGGTCTGGAGCAGTTTGGTTTACAAATAGCTTCGGGCTTTGATGTGAAACACGAATTGGCAGGCACCAGCATCAATCGTATTCCCATTCATCATTTCGATAAGTTTAAAGAATTACAAAAAAAAACAGGCATCATTATTGGCATTCTGACCGTACCGGTTGAAAAAGCCCAGGAGGTGGCCGAAATAATGGTTGAAGGCGGCATAAAAGCGATTTGGAATTTTACACCTTATCGTATTCGTGTGCCCGAACGAATTGTTGTTCAAAACACGTCTATTTATGCAAGTCTGGCGATAATGTTCAACAGATTGAATGAAATAAAAGCTTGCGAAGACTGCGAGCAAAACGAAAATATATAGTTTAAAAACAGATGAAAATATTTGCTATTGGACAAAATTATGTGGAGCACAATAAAGAGCTTAACTCAAAGCACCCCACAGAACCCGTTGTGTTTATGAAACCCGACACTGCACAACTCAAAAACAACAAACCATTTTACATTCCCGATTTCTCGCAAGAGCTGCATTACGAAACCGAATTGATTATTAAAATTAATCGTCTTGGTAAAAATATTGCTCCAAAATTTGCCCATCGTTATTATTCCGAAATTGGGTTGGGAGTCGATTTTACTGCACGCGACCTACAACGAAAACTCAAAGACCAAGGGAAACCGTGGGAAATAAGCAAAGCTTTTGATAACTCAGCTGTTATAGGAAATTTTTTGCCGGTGGAAAAGGTAGGTAATGTGCAAGACATTCGATTCAGGTTGGATTTGAATGGGCAAACGGTGCAAAATGGACATGCTGCCGACATGATTTTTCCTATCGATGAACTTATTGCATACATTAGTCGTTTCTTTACTTTAAAGATTGGAGATATTTTATTTACAGGCACACCTGCTGGTGTAGGAACAGTAAAACCCGAAGATAAATTACAAGGATTTATTTTTGACGAAAAATTATTTGACTTTGATGTCAAATAAAGTGCATTTTAAACTCACTGTTTTTTTTCGTACTAAAGTAATAATTTGATAACACTTACGTTTTATTAAATCTGTAAAATAATATATTTATAAATTTATTGTTTTCAATTTCCCATTGCTAATTAAGGGCTTAATTATTATCAAATGCAAATTAAACGAATTATTTTATATTTACTGACTGTTTTTATTGGCTTTACAGCCACAGCTCAGGACGCTATTTTTAATGCCGATTTTACATTAGGTTGGAAAGGCGTTGAAACATGGACGGCTGGTAGTAATTCGCGCAAAGTAGTTGCGCTTACCGATGCTGTTTATCCCGACGAAACACAACTACCTTATTTCCGCAAACGATTGGCGGTTGATAAAAATTACAGGTATCAAGCTGCGCTCACAAATCAAACTTTTGCCCCATTAAGCGCTGAAGAATTGGCAATTGTTGGTTCAGAAGTTATTCCTAATCAAACTGTTACGGTAGAAATTCAAAATCTCGATATTCGTGGAACATCTTATGTCGATGCGCTCGTTTCGCCCTTCGTAGTTCGCAACGGCACAATCCAAAAGCTACTATCATTTACGCTTGAAATAGTAAAAACTCAAAGCGCACAAAAGCAAAAAACGGCTGTAACACACACCTACGCAACAAGTTCAGTACTGAAAACGGGTAAATTTGTGAAAATTGCTGTTGCCAATACGGGTGTTTATCGACTTACCTACGAAGATTTGAACGGAATGGGTATTTCGCCTGCCAATGTGCGTATTTTTGGTTATGGCGGCGAAGTGCAAAGTCAGGATTTTTCGAAACCAATGATCGACGATTTACCCGAAATCGCTATTTACATGGAAAAAGGAAGCGATGGCGTTTTCGGAGCGGGCGATTACATTTTGTTTTATGCCAAAGGCGTTCAAAAATGGACTTATGACCGCATTCGCGAAATGTTTACACATACCATCAATTCCTATTCTACAAAAGGATACTATTTTGTAACTTCGGATGCTGGCGTTGGAAAGAAAATAGAAACAAAAACCATACAAGTACCGGTAGATGCAACCATAGTTCCGGTCGAAGAATTTACCGATTACACAGTTCACGAAAGCGAATTAAAAAATTTAGCTAATTCAGGAAAAGAGTTTTATGGAGAGTATTTTAGCGATGCCAAGAGTCTAAATTTCCCTTTCAGTTTTCCAAATATGCTATTAACTAATAGCACAAAAGTGCGGTTGGATGTAGCTGCCTCGGCAGGTGCAATAACAACCTTTACGCTCGACATGAATGGCGCCCAAACCAAGACGCTCGGTGTGCCAAAACGCACCGATGGCGATGGTTACGAAAAAGCAAAGGCTGCAAACGGTTTTTATACCTTTACACCAACTAGCGATGCCTTTAACCTAAAATTGACCTTTAATCCCAATGGTGTTGCGGCTGAAGCCTATCTCAATTACATAGAAATTAATGCACAACGCGCATTAAAAATGAGTGGAGCTGCTATGCAGTTTCAGTATACTGGCGAAATTGGAAATAGTACCTATTGCCAATATAAAATGAGTAATGCAGGCAATAATGTACAAATTTGGGACATTACCGAAGCTCATAATACAAGTCAACTAACTACTAATGTGGTTGATAACCTACTTACATTCACTGATTCGGGCAACGAAATTAAAAATTATTTAGCAATTGACCCCAAGCAAGGAAATGCGTTTTCGAAACCCGAAATTATTGGTGCAGTACCCAATCAGGATTTACATGCAATGCCGCAAGCCGAAATGATAATAATTACTAATCCACGCTTTTTGGCACAAGCAGATGAATTGGCTCAAGCACACCGAACGATTGATAATTTGCGCGTAAATGTAATGACTACCGAACAAGTGTACAACGAATTTTCGTCAGGCACGCCCGATGCAACTGCTTATCGTAGAGCAATGAAAATGTTTTACGATCGCGCAAATGCCAATTCTACAACCGCAGATTTGCCTAAATACTTATTATTTTTTGGGCGCGGCACTTTCGACAATCGGAAATTACAATCTACCTCTGGCGACAATTTGATACTTACCTATCAGGCAGATAATTCGCTCGTTGAAACGCTATCGTATGTTACCGACGATTATTTTGGATTTTTGGATAATAACGAAGGCAATCAAATTCCATCACACGGATTGGATATTGGCACAGGTCGCTTCCCCGTAGTTACAGTGTCGCAGGCACAAGATGTGGTTAAAAAAACCATCGATTACATGAATAATGTGAACAACGGAAAATGGAAAAATCAATTGTGTTTTCTTGCCGACGATGGCGATAATGCTCTTCACATGAAGCAAGCTGATAGTATTGCGTCAACAATTAGTCGTAACTTTAAGTCATATCAGACTACAAAAATCTATTTAGATGCCTATAATCAAGAAATATCAGCCAGTGGCGAAACCTATCCTGTGGCTCGCAAACAACTTCATAGCTTGATTGATAAAGGGCTTTTGTATCTTAATTATACTGGACATGCTGGTGCGCAAGGCTGGTCCAACGAAAGTGTAATGACAGTAAATGATGTGAATGGTATGTCGAACAAAATTCATCCAATTTGGGTGGGAGCAACCTGTAATTTCCTTCAGTTCGATTTAAAAACAGTATCGGCTGGCGAACAAGTAGTTTTGAATCCGAATGGTGGTGGAATTGGAATTTTTTCGGCTGCTCGTCCCGTTTATGCTTCGCAAAATTTTGTTGTAAACAAGTATTTTACTGAGAATCTGTTTAAAAAAATCAATGGAAAACATTATAGAATAGGAGACGCTCTCGCTATTGCAAAAAACAGTGTTGGCTCCGAAATCAATAAACTTTCGTACATTTACATGGGCGACCCAGCAGTTAAATTGGCTTTCCCAACCGATTACAATGTAAGTACCACATCGATAAATAATAACTCCACTTTTGGCACAGACACGCTACGTGCTATGTCGGTGGTCGAAATTAAAGGACAAATTACTGATGGTTCGAATCAATTAGTTGCAAGTTTTAATGGTGATTTGTTTATTGATATATTTGATAAAGCCCAACGCATTACAACGCAAAACAACCATGACGATGGAGCTATGAGTTACACCGACCGACCTAATGTGTTATTTTCGGGCAAAGCAAGTGTTGTCGACGGACAATTTAGCTTTACATTTATGCTTCCCAAAGACATAAAATATAATTATGGTGGTGGTAGAATAAATTATTATGCTAATAGTAGTGAATTAAATGCCGATGCACAAGGTTATTTCGAAGATTTTACCGTAGGCGGCACCAACCGAAATGCAATTTACGAGACCGACGGACCTGAAATAAACTTATTTTTAAATACGCAAAACTTTGTAACTGGCGATGCTGTAAATGAATCGCCACTCCTGATGGCTCAAATCAAAGATCTGAGCGGTATTAATAAAGTGGGTAGCGGCATTGGACACGATTTGTTGATTACTATCGACAATGACCCATCTCAATCTTTTGTGCTTAACGATTATTTCGAAACAAAAGCCAATTCGTATAGCGAAGGTAGTTTGCAATATAAATTGAGTAACTTAACTGAAGGTAAACACACACTCACTTTCAAAGCTTGGGATTTGTTGAATAATTCTGCCAACAAAACTATTGAATTTGAGGTAATTAAAGGTTTGCAACCAGTTATTTTTAAAGTGTATAATTATCCTAATCCGGTAACAACCTCTACACAAATTGTAGTAGAACACGACCGGCCTGAGACAATTTTAAACACATTGATTGAGATTTTCGATTTATCAGGACGAAAAATTTGGCAATTTGAACAAGGCAATGCCGACAATGTAAAATGGGATTTGCGTGGCGCCGATGGTTTAAAAGTAAAATCGGGTATGTATTTTTATAAAGTAAGTATCAATACAAATAATAGTGAAGTTTACTCTAAAACAAATAAAATTCTTGTCTTAGATCAATAAATGTACTTTTCGTGTGTTTACATTAAATTAAAAATTGTATTTTTGCATTCCATATCAAATTGAAAATTTGAAGCTTAAAAAAAATCAACTTTTTGCTTCTCAAATAAAAACTTATGAAACAAACGTTTTTTGTCGTATTCATCTTATTGTCAATTATTTTCAACATAAAAGCTGTTGAACCCAATCCGATATTTACTGCTGTGCCCTCTCTTACAATTGCTCCTGATGCCCGTGCGGGTGGTATGGGCGACGTTGGAGCTGCCACTTCGCCTGATGTTAATTCGCAGTACTGGAACCCTTCAAAATATGTATTTATGGAAAGCGAAGCAGGCGTTTCGCTCTCGTATACTCCATGGTTGCGCTCATTGGTCGACGACATTGACTTGATATACGCTGCTGGATATTACAAATTTAATCCTCGCCAGGCATTAAGTGCTTCTATGCGTTATTTTTCGCTAGGAAATATTCAAATTATGAATGAACTTGGCGATTTTCAACGTGATGCTCAACCTCTCGAAATGGCGGTTGATGTAGCCTATTCACAAATGCTTTCCGAAAAATTTTCGGCTTCGGCTGCTTTACGTTTTATTTATTCCGATTTGAATAATGGTATTAATTTAGGAACTGGTAGCGATATGTTTCCTGGAGCTGCTGTGGCTGCCGATATTTCTGCTTTTTATCAGACACCAATCACGTTAACTACTGGTAAAGGTAATTTAGCATTTGGTTTAAATCTTTCGAATTTGGGATCCAAAATTACCTACGATAAAAACGCAACCAACAATTTTATTCCTACCAATCTTCGTCTTGGAGGTTCATTCGATTATGATATTGATGAATATCAACGCTTTACGGTGAGTGCCGACGTTAATAAACTATTGGTGCCAACACCCAATGCAACAACCGATTTCAACAAAGTATCTGCTCTTTCGGGTGTTTTTATGTCGTTTAGCGATGCAGCAGGTGGCATGTCGGAAGAATTACAAGAGGTAGCATGGTCGGTAGGTGCCGAATATGCTTACAACAAACAGTTTTTTGTACGTGCTGGTTATTTCAACGAAAATGAGTTAAAAGGTAACCGTAAATACTTTACAGCAGGTGCTGGTTTTAAATTGAATGTATTTCAGCTCGATGCCGGTTACGTAATTTCTACTTCACAATCGAACCCACTCGACCAAACATTGCGCTTCTCGCTTTCGTTTGATTTGTTCGGGTTGAAAAATCTTGTTAAATAAATGCCCCAAACCCCTAAAGGGGCTTTAAGAAAACACCCATTCGGATCTAATTTAGATCTCCGTCAGCTGACGGACTTGGGGCTGAATAATCAATTATGAATATAAGAGTAGGTTTTGGATACGATGTACATGTTTTTGCCGAAAATCGCGACTTGTGGTTGGGTGGAATAAAAATTGAGCATACGGTTGGTCTACTCGGTCATTCGGATGCTGATGTGCTTATTCATGCGCTCTGCGACGCTATACTCGGTGCTGCTAACCTCCGCGACATTGGTTTTCACTTCCCCGACACTGCTGGCGAATATAAAAATATCGACAGCAAAATTCTGCTTAAAGATACCCTGATTTTGCTACGCGAAAAAGGTTACGAGTTTGGCAATGCCGACTGTACCGTTTGCGCCGAATCTCCAAAAATTAATCCGCATATACCGAACATGCAAGAATGCCTTGCAGGGGTAATGCAAGTAGATGCAGACTCTATTTCGATAAAAGCCACCACTTCCGAAAAAATGGGCTTTGTAGGTCGCAGCGAAGGTATGGCTGCTTATGCTACGGTGCTGATTTACAAAAAGTAAGCAATATAATGAAGTGAGTGGGTGCCTATGAGTCGTTCGCTCACTTCATTAATTTAGCTAATTACGCCACCATATAACCCGTTTTTCCTGCATCGAGGCGATATACGTTTTTGGCAAAAGACTTGGCGAGCAATAATTTATCTGCCAATCGGTTTACTTTTACCAAACCACTTGTGCCTGCTGCCACGTAAATATTATCGCTGTTGTCGACGGATAAATCCACGGCATAAGCGCCAATTTTGGTAACCGAAAGCACCGTTTTTCCATCGGCCGAAATGCGCACGATAGCACCACGCGAGTTGATGGTAGCGCCATTGAGCAAATGCACTACCGCACCTGCTGGTATCACTGTTCCCCAGTCGCAGGCCAGCACAATAACGCCATCCGACAGTACTTTAGTGCCCCACACTCTACCCGAACCTGCTTCGCCTCCCAAATATGAGGAAACAACAAAATGAATTAGAAATTAGAGTTAATTCGTATTAATAGTAAAATGACGTAAAAAATAGGGAAATGCCTTAATTTAAGCGTGAAGTCTGCTTGCAGCCTACTATCCGCTTAAATTGTTTCTTCTTTCCATTCCACAATATTCCGTTCTGCTTTCGAAAAATTTATGCCTATCAGGGTGATGGGTTTGCCGTTGGACAAATAAGGCGTTGCATATCCTTTTTCTTTGATTTGTGCAATTGCAAGATCGGCTGCTTGCTCCATTTTGAATTCGAAGATATAAATGTGGTCTTTGTTTACAATCA
>JAIFKX010000020.1 GCA_020049335.1 Paludibacter sp.
ATAAGCTCCAAAATGGATAAACATCCCAAAGCGGTCATTGCGCCACCATTCGGTGCGTTTCATTACTTGTTTGTAATTTTCCTGATAGGCTTCAGAGGGTTTGTCTTGTGCCATTGCTCCATAAGAAAATGCAAAACACAAAAGTGCAAAAATTAGTTGTCTCATCTGTTTTTTGAATTATTAATTTGCCCCCTAACCCCCTTAAGGGGGAATAAGATCGGGCATAGTGTATTTTATGCAAATATAGAGAAGTTTTTTTGATTATCTCAATACTCACAATTTTCTAAAATATCGATAAACCCAAGCAAAGCACCCCAATGGTAATAGTTATCGCCCATGGAGCGACCTTCGGCTAAATCGTGAACATTTCCGGTAATGGAGTTGTAATTCTCATAAATATAACTCGATTTTTCGGCTAACATTGTACGGGCTTCAGGCAAATCGTATTCGCATAAACCTAAGTAAACCAAGAAGTTCAGCGGTCCCCAAATACGTCCACGCCAGTATTCCTGTTCGCCGAAAGCCGGGTCGTTTTTGGGTGACGACGGCACCATCCATTCGCCGAAAAACTCTTCGGGATTCATTAGATGCTCACTCACCATTCGCTCTGCTTGCGCTTGTGTAGGAGCTTTGGCAAGCATCGGATAGAAATTGGTAGGCGATATGCGTTTCGACAATTCACCCGTGTCAGTTCGCTTATTCAAATAGAATCCATACTCATTATCCCAAAGTTGGGCTAAATTTTTGCGGTACAAGTCAGCTCTGGCTTTCAATTCATCAGCTTCAGCCTGCTTGTCCAAAATAATTGCTATTTCGGCTAATTTATCACAATCCATCACGTACAAAGCCGTTAAACCAACATCTGCAATTTCCAACTGATGCGTGTCGGTATTGAATGGCACATCGTCGAACATGGGCGAATTGTCCAAACCCGATTCGTAAGCCGCTCCCTGCCAGTTATTGCTCGCCCCATCTTCTTTGAGAGACGCATCAGTAGGGTTTGAGCCCCAGCACAATAATCCTATGTTATCGCGGTTAGCAGGCCACCAGCGATTCCAGGTCAGCAGGTCATCGAACACATATTCGAGTAACCATTTTTCCTGAAATTTTTCGTACAATTTTGTAAATACCAAACTACCCACCGGCGGTTGCGAACGGTCGTACGAAGCAAGCCCACTTCCGCCGGCATAATTTGGGATAAATCCGCCGGGGGTAATGGATTTGGTTATTTCTACGGCATTGGCATACGCAAGTTCTTTACTCTCCAAACTCGCCATCCATGCGCCAAAATAAGTATCCCAGTCGAACAGAGCAACGCCTCCAAAGGTTTGATTCCAAAGTCGGCTGACTGGATATACAATTCGGTCTTTGGCAGCATCGTAAATTACGTTCCAACCAATTACACTGTGAATTGCCTGATACACATCGCTATTTTGACCATACTTGGCATACACTGCCTCGAGTGCTGCGCGCCTGTGAGCCACAATTTGTTGAATTTCCGACAATGATTTTTCTTCGCCTGTATAAAAAGCCGATTGTTGGTCGAAAACTACTGCCATATAAGGCGAAGTATTTGCCAAAAACTCATCTACGAGCGGATTTGTAGAACGCACCATCAACTCTTTGGTTTTTGTTTTGATGCATATCGAATCCTGCTGAAGTTCAATTACGCCTGGTTTGTTCCACAACATCCCTGTTTCCAATACCAAATTGGGCGTAAACTTAGGCACACTAACAGGAGTAACCAATAACAATAAATCGTTGGTTTCGGTTGTTGCACTTTCCACTTTAAACTTAACACCACTCCATTCAATTGTAAGCTCAGAATAACTGCCATCGTAGGCTTTATATCCGGGAATAATGGTCTCGAGACGAGGGTCACGCGACGAAATATAGGCGTCTTTCAAATAGGTTTCCGGTGTAATTTGTTTTAGCTTTACTCCTAAATTCAGGGCAATACCCTCAGGAAGAAACAAATGACTTAATACACTTTTATCGTTGAAAGTCCCCCAACCTGATTTCAGTTTGGCTTGAGTGGCTTTGTAATTCTCGGCTGGCGAGAGATGTTGGTTTTCTGACATTTTTGAAATATTTTAGATTGTAATATCTGTTGTACATTGAAAAGTTTATATTTTAATGTTAACGATAAGTATACAAAGGTTAAAAGTCGCAAAGATTAAATTATCAAACAAAATTATTCTTTGTGTCATAGCTACTTTGCATCTTCGCGTTCAAAAAAAAATCGTTTTTCTTATTAACTATTAGTTGAAATACACAATATAAGCACCTTTTTCAGGACTTTGAACCTGAATAAGCGTCGTACCTTGTGCGCCTTTTTTTACTGTTACACCCGAAGTAGAAACGACAACATTGTCCGAAACAGTTTTTGTAGTAACGTACTGATAATCGCCTTTATGATTTACAAATACCACCACAATTCCTCTGCCTGTTGCCGGATTTATTTTTTCGTATACTTCATGGCTATCTCCAATAAAACCCGTTTGGGTAAGTAAAGCAGCCGTAATGTCGGCACGAACATCCTTGTAATGTGCTAGTTGTTCGTTGAAAAATTGAACATCCTCGTTAGGTAAAGGCAGAATTTCACCCCAGATTCCATTTTGTCCCAGCATCAGCGAAGCCACATTCAGTTCCTGCGACGAGCGTGGCGCATCAGGAAAATAATGCGTGAGGAACAAAACGGAAGGAATCCATTTGTCGTAATCGAGCACCGTACGGGTGTACCAACCACGCGCAGCTCCCGGATTTACAAAAATATTGGGATTGCCGTCGGGAGTCGGACTTTTCCAGTCGTCGCACACATCAAAATTGTGGTAATACGGACCGTTATTCATGATAAAAAACTTGCCTTGCGACAGGAAAAGCAAACCCACAAACCGCCCATCCTCCGTTATATCGAAATCGAAAATCGCTTCGGGGCAATGTGATTTTACTTTATCCATGATTTTGCCAAAATAAACAGGCAACATAAAGGCATACAGCTCGTTACGCTCATTATTCGAAACGTTCTCATCGCCATGGTAATGTCGTGGGTCGTTGCAACCATATTGCTGCACACCATCCAATTTAAAGTAGGTAACACCCAGTTGGTCAATCAGCGAAATCAACCGGTTGGCATATACTTCCCAGTAAGGACTTACCAAACAGAGCCCCACACTTGCTTCTGTTTCCCAAATCTCCAGCGGATCGATATTTTTGCCATTCATGGTCATGCGCGAAGGTTCATTTTTGGCCAATGTTCGGCTCGAGAGTGCAGCCATAGTCGGATTGAACCACAAACCAAGCTTCATACCGTAGCTGTCTAATTTCGCTTTTATCTGTTTCAGCTCATCGGGGAAAAAGTCTTTGTTCACTTCCCAATCGCCGGTTTTCAGGTACCAACCTGTATCAATCACAAATACTTCGATACCCATTGCAGCAGCACGGTCAATTTCGGCAAGTGTGAAATCCAGATTCATGCTGGCAAGATAGGTTGAGCCACCCCATTTCACACGCTCCTGACGACCCCAGGTATTGTAAAAAATATAGGGTTGACGCGAAGCCGGATATGGATTGATTGCTTCGAGCATAAAGCGACGGTATTCAGCAGCAAGGTCGTTCAAATCGCCCTGAACAGCACCTATCTGAAACCAGATAGATTCGAAACAAGCATTCGAGTCGATTATAGCATTCGTAGCATAATTGGCTTTTGAGGCACACACACGCACTTTTCGGTCGGGTTGTAAACCGAAGTTGAGAAAAGTGTTCGGATATTGTGCGCCATGTTCGTAAGCCACTACTACCGAAGTCTGATTATCGGAAAACGCCATAATAGGCCCCACAAGCGAAAGTTTGTTTTCGAAATACGAAGCCGGCACATTGGTTTCGGTGAGGTGAGTGGCATGTATTTTTTCGTTGAATTCCGACAGGCGAATTTCATTTACAGTATGAAATGCAGACGTATCCACTCCAAAATAGCATAAACTTTCAGCGTCATTGGTTTTTGTCATTCGGATAGGCTCGTTACTGTACAATTCGTAACGGAAACGCACAATGGAACTTTTTTCCGAAACCCGAATATATAATTTCAGGAGCAGTGATTTATAACCGGTATTGGCTAAAATAATATGCTCGAAAATGCCATTACCCGGGTTTTTGACTGACTTTTCGCTGGCATTGAGCAATTTAAGCTCCACAAAAATACCATCCAGTTCCAATGTTGGCAACGAAAGAACAATGGTTTTGCCGGTAGCTTTCAAATGCAACAGCAAAAAATTTTTTTCATCTGCAAAACGCAACGTAAATTGTTTTTGATTGATTTTTATCATGATTGTATGTATAAAACGTATTTAAATTTTTATCTCCACCACTGACACTGAATGTTTCGGCAATCGGATTTTAAACATCTTATTATTCTCGGATAAGTGCTTTTGATTTTCAAAATTGCCCAGCGGATTTAACTTTATATCGTCTGTGGTAAAAATATGTTGTTGATAGGTTTTACTTGCCTTAAAAGCTGTCATATCCAAATCAACAGTAATATCCTTGTTCATATCACGATTGATAAACGCCACGTAAAGCTTTGATTTTGTACGGGTTGCAACAGCATCAACGTATGCCACTTTGGGTGCAGGATCAATCAGGGTCATTTTATAAGGTTGATTGTAGAAAAGTTGATTTTCGACATTCATTTCCAACAATTGTGACCCGTGATACTTAGAATACAAAGTAATAACCTTCCCTGAAGGAAAAAACTGAGCAGGTTTGCTTCCGGTAGTATCTACGCGTATTGCATTGATATCCCATACATTGCCAACAAGCATCGACTGGCATCCAATTTTCATTCGACCCGCATCGCGCAACATAGCATTCAAAAAACCAGCAACGCCAATCCCTTTTGCAAAAAGCGAATTTAGTGCTGCGTCTTTCGCAATTTTGGAGTTCCACCAGCCGTTCCAATTCCATTCGGTGATAGCCAAATTGTAACCCACAGCAGTAGCATGTTCGTATTTACCTGCCGTTGGAATACGGGAAGTACCTGTATTTGAATCGATTGCAGGGGCTGCTACCCAGGCATTCCAAATATCGTTCTCGGTCAGGGTTTTCAACTCCACTTTAGACGTATCTTTTTTCACAAAATCGATACACCACGGAGCATAGAAATGACAAGCCAAATAGCTGATTTTGTTTCCCAAACGAAGTCGAATTTGCTCCGACACCTCTTTCACCTCACCGTCGGTAATGATTTTTATAGTCGGGTCAACAGCCAACATTGCATTTGTCATTGCCTCCAAGCAGTTGATATAATGCTTTACAATGGTATCATTAACCCCTTTGTCTTTCATGGTTTTGAAGTATTGGATTTCGTTCCCCACTTCAAAAAAAGTAACTTTATAAGGAGCTGCATGTCCGTTTTGCTTGCGCACAGCAGTCCAATCAATCATACCTTTGGGTAATTTTGCACCTGATTTTGCATTACAATATGCCACCAAACCAGCGGCGTTCATGGCGGCTTCTTGTATGGATATTTTCTTAAAAAAAGCATCTCCGATATTGACAGCCAACACAGGCTCTGCTTTCAAATCGTGACATAGCGCCAAAAAATGATCCAATCCCAATCTATTATCGGAAGTTACTTTGCCCGAACCCGAATAATTGCGATAAGGTGGACGTTTGGCATGTTTTCCCGGCACATTATCAATTAAATTATACCACGGATAATAATCAATATCTGTACCTCCGGGAAAACGAATAAGCGGAATTTTCATCTCTTTGAGGTACGCCAAAACATCGGGCGAAACACGTCCTGTTTTCTTATCTATTGCCCCATCACCACCAATCTCACCTTCCCAACTTGGTTTTTCCATGAACTGTCCAAACAGTTTGTCGTCAACAGTGGCAAGGACTTTTGTACTAACTTTGAAAGTTGGATTTTGAGCCGCTACAGACATACACACACACAAGCAAAAATACATTAGTTTTGTCTTCATAATTCTATCAAATTAATCCTCAAACACAGGTAATTGAACTGTAAACTTCATCTTCACGGGACTAAAAGTATTGAATGGAATTTCGCCAACCAATGCTCTTGCCAATGCCTTCTGACTTTCTTTTACATACGAGAATGTATTGATAAACACATTGGCTTGCAAGAAGTATTCGTTATAACTATAAGGGCTAGCGAGTGAAACAATTATAGTATCCTCTTTGCGATCGCACAATGCACCCCACACACTGAAGCATTCGTCCACAAAGAAATCCATACCACCAAATGGACGTTGAGGAAAACGATTCAATACCCAGATTATCAAATCGTAGCCCTGCGAGAATTTATCTTCCCAGCCATCAGCCTCGTATTGTACATTATGGCGCAAATCTACTTCAAAACCACGCTCACGCAATTCCGAGCAAAGGGTTTCGAGTTGCTCGTGGTATTGCTTGTTTGGCGTAACACCCACCACCAATACTTTTTTATATTTGTTAGTAGAAATGGGCAACATTGATTTTTTGTCACACACCAATGTTACCGCTTTTTCGGCAACCGAGCGCGACATTGCAGTCAATTCATCATTAATTTCTTCGGGAGTGGCTGCCACTTCAATTTTTTCAGGCTCAAACACACCGAGTTTTTCTTTCATTTTCCAGATTCTATCCACCGCATCGTTCAGGCGGTCTTCGCTCATCTCTCCATTCTGGATAGCAGCTTCGACTCTATCAAAATACTCCAAATCAGGCCAAAGCATCATGTCGTTACCAGCCATCAAGCACTGAACAGCGCTATCAGCAGTATCTTTTGTCCATTTTTTTAAACCTCCCATAATAAGGGCATCAGTAACCACTACACCGCCGAAATTCATTTTCTTTTTCAGCAAATCCACCACCAATTCGTCGGAGATAGATGCCGGAAGATATAAACCATCAACCTTTTTTTGTTGGAAGGCGGGCAGTGTAATGTGCCCTGTCATAATTGAAGAAGCTCCTTCGTCAATCGAAGTTTGAAAAACTTTACCAAATGTATTCATCCATTTTTCAGCCGAAAGTGAGTTGGTAGAAGTAACCAAATGTTGCTCTCGATAATCCACACCATCACCAGGAAAGTGTTTCAACGTAGCAGCAATACCATTATCCTGCATCCCACGCACCATAGCCACCAATAATCGTGCAGCTAAATCGGGATTATCACTGAATGCCCGAACATGTACATCGGGGTTGAAAGGATTCAAACTCAAATCAGCCACGGGAGTAAGCAACCAATTTACACCAACAGACTTTGCACCCAAAGCCAAACATTTGCCATATTCATAAGCCAATTCTTCGCTATTGGCTGCTCCAACAGCCATTTGATGTGGGAAGTGAGGCAGACCTTTAAACAATAATCCTGGACCACTTTCCATATCGTCCACCGTAAGAAGTGGCACTTTAGAGTTTTGCTGATAATTAGCTATTTGCGCCATCAACTTAGGTGCTGTAACTTCAATCTCAGGATGCAAAAAAGCCATTGCACCAGTGAATATTGCCCCAACAGGGTATTTATCCAAAAAGGTTTTTAGCGAACCATACGCTTTGATTTGCGCCTCATCATCTGCCAAAATACAAACAGTTTGACCAATTTTCTCTCTTAAACTTAATTCTTTCCAGTTCATATATTTAATTTCTATTTTTCTATGTTTATTGCCTGATAAACCAACACCTTGAATTTTTCGCCAATTTGGTTTTGTAACGGATATGCATTGGTATATATCAATAAAATCATATGCTCCACAGGGTCAATCACATAACTTGTAGCATACATACCACCCCACCCATAAGCTCCAACGGAAGAGAGATTTACAGCTGCTCTTTTTTCCGTTATCAATTCAAAACCCAACCCGAATTTTTCTTTCCTGTCCCACACTTCATATTCACCAATTTGGTTGCGAGTCATCAATTCAACGGTTTTGGGGCTTATCAATTGTTTTCCTTTGAAATTGCCCTTATTCAATAGCATTGAGCAAAAATTGGCATAATCGCCAATCGGACCAACCAAGCCGGCACCACCCGAAAAATAGGTTTTGGCACCTGCTACCGGATAAGTCTGATTGCTTTCATGTGGTGACATATACAAAATTCCGTTTTCTTTGTCCTGCGCATACAGTGTAACTAAGCGGTTTTCTTTTTCTTTGGGCAAATAAAAATACGAATCGTACATTTCTAACGGATCAAGCAATTGGGTGCGGAAATAAACATCCAATGGCATGCCGCTCAATACTTCAATCAAATAGCCCAACACATCGGTATTCAATCCATAAGTAAATCCTTCTCCAGGCTCGTGATTCAAAGGGAGTTTGGCTATTTTTTTTACAACATCTGCAATTTTAAGCGGTTTCAAAGAGTTTACACCGGGGATTTGAGCTTTTTCAAAAACTTTGTTTCCGTAAGGAATTCCTGAACTATGGCTCAACAACTGACGAATGGTAATTTCCTTTTTGGCAGGATGACTGGTAAAAGTAGAATCTGCGTCATTGATTTTATCCAAGATTACCGGATTTTTAAATTCCGGAATGTATTTGGAGATAGGATCGTCCAACAGGAATGCACCTTTTTCGTACAACATCATTAAGCCAACAGAAGTAATGGCTTTCGTTTGTGAGGCATTGCGATAAATTGAACTCAACAGAACTGGTTCTTTTCTTTCAATATTTTTCCAACCAAAAGCCTTGTTATGCACCAATTTTCCATGGCGGTACACGTAAGTTACTGCATTGGGGATATGCCCTAAAGCAACTTCGCGGCTTAAAAAACTATCGACACGCGCCAAACGCTCCGACGAAAATCCTGCCTTTTCGGGATTTACGGTTTTTGATTGATTTTGAGCGGTTGTAACGCCCAAAATCAATAAAAAAATAAAAATACAACTTAATTGTTTCATAATTTATGTGATTGTCAATCAATAATATCTGTTCTCCATAAATTCAGGGATACCCATCAGCGTACCCCAGGTATAATAGCAATCGCTTCCACCAAAGGTTGTGGAATCAAAAGTTCCATCACCTAATTCCGCATGATAGTTTTCGCGAATCCAGTTACCGCGACGGTAATCTTTGAGCATCAAAGCTGTGGTTTTCTCTGCCAATTCTTTACGTAGAGCTTCAAAACCATAATTTTTCAACCCCATATAAACAAGCATATTCATTGGAGGCCACACACGACCACGCCAGTATGCTTGATCTGGATAACCAGGATCGTTGCGCGAAATGGAAGGAATTACATATTCGCCCCAAAACTCAACTGGATTCAACAAATGTTCATTTACCAATCTGTCTGCTTGCTCTTTGGTTGGCAAGTTGATAAGCATTGGATAGAAATTGGTTGGCGAAATGCGAGGGTTGCTTTCGTGAATATCCAAACGGAAATTCAGGTAAATACCCTTTTCTTCGTCCCACATAGTTGCCAACTTAGCTTTGTATAATTTAGCACGTTCCAGAAGTTCTTTTTCCACCTCCTTTTGTCCCAATTCGGCAGCCACATAAGCTAATGATTCACAATCATATACATACAAAGCCATCAAGCCAACATCACCTTGCATCAACAAGTGATTATCAGTATTGAAAGGCACATCGTCGAACATAGGCGAATTATCCAATCCCGACTCGAAAGTAGCAGCTTGTTTGGTGTGCGCATCCCAGTCCATCAGAATTGGGCTTGAACCCCAACACAAATAACCTTCGAGCTGGCGGGTATTGTGCCACCAACGGTTGTTTTTTAACACCAACGGCATACATACTTCCAAGAACCATTTTTCGCCATATTTTTCGTAGATAGCCTTTACAGCAAAGCCATAGACAGGCGGTTGCGAACGATCGCGCGAAGCCGTACCGTAACCCATTGCATAGTTAGGGAAAAAGCCTTCGGGGGTAATGTGTCGAATGATTTCAACAATATTTGCATAAGTCAGATTTTTATCGAAAGGTAAGTAGTTGAATGCTGTAAAATCCCATCCCCAAACCACATAACTATTGAAACGTTTGTTCCACCAACGACCTGCACCTGGCGTTACTACGCGGTCGTACATAGGTTCATAAATAGTACTCCAGCCTAATAATGCAGCCATAGCCTGATAAGATTCTGCCAAATGACCGTATTTCATATTGTCATCTTCAAATTCTTTGCGTTTGCGCTTAATAACATTCGCTATTTGTTCAACAGTCAATGCTTCACCCGTACAAAAACCAATCGGATCATAATCCATCTTATAGGTCAAGGTAGGCGTAAATGCTGGAACAATCAGATCTTTCACTGGAGTAGCCGTTGAATGAACTTCTATTGTTTTATCTCCCAACTGAGCAATAATTTTTTCACCTTGGATCGATATTTTTCCAGGATATTGCCACAACATAGCAGCCTCCATAGCAATATGTGGACGTATTTTTGGCAATTCGGTAGGCGTAATCAACCAATACAACTGTTCGTTTTCGGTGGCACTTTCTACACGGAATTTAATGCCTTTCCATTCAATTTCCACATCGGTATATGAACCATCAAGGGTTCTTA
>JAIFKX010000172.1 GCA_020049335.1 Paludibacter sp.
TTAGCCGATGACCCCGAATTAACGAGCATACACGCCCTTTGTTGCATATAAGTAGCAAATTTAGCCTCAAACTCTTCGGCATACCTACCGGTTGTTAACCAGAAATCAAGCGAAGCATCCACCAAGGTCGTGAGCTCTTCATCATCAAAAATGCGACCGGCAAAGGGTATCATAGTTTTGCCCGGTTCAAAAGCTTTCGCTTGAAACTGTTCGGCATAATATTGTTTTACCAATTCAAGTATTTCTTCTCTTTTCATATAGGAAGTAAATGATTTGTTGTAAATGAATAATTGTTGTAGTTAATAGAGGTGCTTAAATATAATTGCTTTACGGGGATTATACTAAGATTGCTTAGAATGTAGCATCCCATCGTGGCTATAAAAGCAAGAGAGTATGGTGTGGTGTAAACTTCCTTCATAAGCAAAAAATAGATAATTTAAATTGGCCTTGGATTGATAAACCGTAGTTTAAAGGCGGCATTTAGATTTTAATTGCGGGCAAAGATAGAAAAAAAATTGCAAAGAGGCAATTTTTTTTAAGTGGTTATTAGCCTAAAGGCGTTATTTACCTAAAGGTGTTATTAGCACTTTGTGCGTTATTTGCTTCGCGTTATCCCGTTTATTACGGGATGTTCGCTACGCTTCCATTCGCTGCGTTATTATTTTCGATAAGCTTATTAATCTCAGTTAACATGTCAAATACGATTGGAAATAATGGTTTAACTGAATCATTGTCATAATCAAAAATCGTATTTTTTATCTAATATACCGGTTTTAATAAAATGGAGTGTAAATTGAGAGCGAGTTCCAGAATGTGAACTTGCGTGAATATTATTTTGCACCAACAAAGCATTTACCGAATAAAAAATGGTATAATATAGTCTGTTAACTGCCGAGTTCCAAAAACCATTGTCGGCAAGTATTTTTGCAGCTTCAAAAGTTTTAAAAGCTGAATCTATCCGGTATTTAATGTATTGCTGTTGGTCTTCGTAGTTCATAGTCGAATACCTTCTTTTGTAACACTTGTATAAAACGGAGTTATATTTTGTTTGGCTTCCCAATCGGCTTTTGAATAAGCAAAAAGTGAAAATGGCTCGCCAATTTCAATTTCTAAATCATACAAATGATTTCGAAATTCACGTTCTTTGTTGATGTCGACAGGATAATCGGTTAGTAACAGTAAATCCCAATCCGAATCAGACCGTTCATTACCTCTTGCCCGCGAACCATAAAGAACAACTTGAGCTTTTGGGTCAATCTCAGCAATATTCTGTTTTATTAATTGAGCTATTAAAAAAGTTTTTCGCTTCATAATTAAATATATTAATATGTAGTTATTTTCTCAACTTTAATTACAGGCAAAGATAGAAAAAAAATTGCAAAGAGGCAAGAGATTGATGTGATGATGTGATGATGTGATGATTTTGCCTTGCGGGCGTTGTTATGGCCTAAAGGCGTTATTGGTGGTTATTAGCCTAAAGGCGTTATTTACCTAAAGGCGTTATTAGCACTTTGTGCGTTATTTGCTTCGCAGTTATTAAATAGTTATTTATGGTTATTAGTAGTTTATTATTGGGTATGGCGTTATTATCTGTGTAAATCTGTGTTATCTGTGGAAAAGGAAAAGAATAGGTACGCGGATAACGCGGATATAGCTGCCCCGTAAACGGGTGAAACGGATTTTTGAATAAAAGGGATAGATTTGCTTTGCAAAAAGGCGGATAAAGAAAAACTGGCCTAAAGGCGTTATTGGGGCGTTGTCCGTAATTAGGCCTGCGGCGTTATTGGGTTATTAGTATTGGCGATATTATCTGTGTCAATCTGCGTCATCTGTGGACAAGGAAGTTAAGTCACATAAGAATAGTTAGTAAGTAAACCTTGCGGTTTTTGGAGGGGAGTTTACATTAGGGTGAAGGTTCTATGCATGTTGGTGGCGTCTATTAGTCAATCTGATAACTGAAGCTTTATTCTTTAATTTGTCCTTACTGATAAATTCACTCAACATTACTTTCTCTGTTTGAGTAAGCTCACGAGGGTCAACAAATAAATCAACTTCAATATTTTTTTTATTCTTCTGGTTCATCGTAGTGTTATTTAAAGTTGAAGTTACTACCCATTCCTTTTTTCATCATTCATTAAGGAAGGATTCTGTCGCGTATCAAAAATATCGGTAATTAAAATCATATCATTAATGTTTCTATAAACTATCTTATAGTTTCCAACAACTACATACCTATGTCCCTCACTTAAATGTTCTAACCAAAACTCAACTTGTCCCATTTCTGGTTGCTTGTATATTAAAAATGTTGCTTCAAAAATCTTTTTCTTAATTTTTTTAGCAACACTAATATTCGAATTATTTTTGTGAAAGATGTAAATAAGTTTCAAGTTATCAGATGCAAATTCCGACCAAATTACTTTCTTCATCATCACCAATTTTCCGATTCCTTTATGAGATTTTCCTGACTTATGAATTTTCCGTTTTTGAAATCTTCATTTGCACGTTTAGCTCTTTCAACCAATTGTTTTTGCGTAAACTGTTTAATAGTTGATTCGAGACAAGTTTCCTTAATTTTCTCTTCAATTTTACTGAAAACAACTTCGTCCTTAATGTTAATCAGAACATTAATTGCTTCTAATTTCCTGGTCTGAAAGTTTGTATAATTCATGTGTCTATATTTATTTGTGTTTTTACCTACAAGAGCTATTCAAGCATATTTCAATTTTAGTTGTAGTTTCTCAAGTTTAATTACAGGCAAAGATAGAAAAAGAATTGGATATGGGCAATTTTTTAAAGTGGTTATTAGCCTAAAGGTGTTATTGGTGGTTATTTGCCTAAAGGCGTTATTAGCACTTTGTGCGTTATTGGTGGTTATTTACCTAAAGGTGTTATTAGCACTTTGTGCGTTATTTGCTTCGCGTTATTTACCTAAAGGTGTTATTTACCTAAAGGTGTTATTATCTGTGTAAATCTGTGTAATCCCGTTTCTAGCGGGATGTTCGTTTCACTACCACCCCGTTTCTAGCGGGATGTTCGCTTCGCTTCCATCTGTGGACAAACCATCTGTGAATAAAGACGTTATTGGGTTCGCCACACTACGATTTGTATTCAAAGTGGCATCGCCACGACTGTATTGTCATTCAGAACGCAGTGTGGAATCTATTGCGTTGTGGTTTTAACCCAATGCAAGGTTTGAAGAGTTTGTCCGTCAGCTGACGGATGAAAAGTTTGAAAGGTTTGAAAGGTTTGAGGTTTGAAGATTCCCGGCTTGTTCCAGCCTGCTCCGAGGTATCGGAGAGGTAATCGGAAATGCATCATAAATCCGCTACCACCAACCAACGGTCAGCGTTAGCTAATTATGTAAAGTGTATCCAATTTATTTACAATTTATCATTCCGATACATCACCGACAAATCGGAGCAAGCTGGAACAAGTTTTACCATTAATCATTTACCACTAACCATTAATCATTATCTACTAATCATTAAAGTCCGTGTATGGGGGTGGGGATAAAATTCATTTACTAATTTTTTTAAACCACATAGTCACAATAGAAAATATAGGGTGTGTCAATTATGCTCAATACATAGTTTATACAAATATTCAGGTGCAAAATCAATTTCATTGTTCCATGTTACTGTCCATCCATCCAACTGAAAGTTTTTGAAAACGTCCTTATTTTTAAGTGGTTCGAATACTTCGCCTTCCAATTTATCTTCAAGATTTACTATGCCCTGTGCACCATTATTAAACACTAACAAAAGCTTGTAGTCACCTTTATATTCAGCTTTTAAAATTGTAATTATGTTTGTATGCTTATAAAGTTGCTCCTTTTCAAAGCAAGTTGAATTGCTGTTTAAATTAGATGCACTTGTAGCATTGATTTTTGTAACTCGTTGCATACTAAATTAATTTAAAGGGTTTATAGTATCAATAGTTTTTTTAGCCTCAATTTTTTCCCAATTTGAGAGTAGTTCGTTTTTATGAATTTCCATCCATTCAAAAACTAACTTCAGAGCTGTTTTCGGCATTTTACCCTCCACAGTTCCTTCATTTATAGTAATAATGGCTTTAAAATCCTGGTATTCCACATGAATATGTGGAGGATTATGTTCGTTGTAAAACATTTTAATAATAATTCCGTAGAATCTGCTAATTTCAGGCATAGTGTATATTTAACTAATTTACTATTTCACCCACAAAGATAGTGAATTTTTATTCAAAATATGCCGTATCGATATACTTATCAACCACCAGTATTTTGTAATGTTCGTAGTAGCAGCGCACCATGTCTGTGTTATCCCGATACATCGGGATGTCCGCTCCGCTACCATCTGTGGATAAGGGAGTTATTGGTGGTTGGTTGCCTAAAGGCGATATTAAGTAGATCACAACGAAGTCTGGCGGGTGGTGAAAGATTTTTTATTTTTTTTTCGATTATATATGCTTATTCCCACTCTATTAATATGTTCAGTTAATTCAGTATTATTTATACTATCAAAATTTAATATGTCAACCGTGTAAGGTAGGGTTGTTTCTTCATTTAAGAAAATATTTAATGATGTAATTAACTGAAAATTAAGTTTGGTGCCCTTTAATGCAATATCTATATCGCTACCATTTTTGAAAGTCCCTTTGGCTCTACTTCCAAAAATAAGCGCTTCGTTTATTTCGGGATATTTAGCAATCGCATTGATAATTTGATTGATATCATGCTTATGTAAACCAAAATCAATCATTTAATTGTAGTTTTAAAGTAGTGTATAATACGTTGAACAAGGGATAGTATTTTTGATGAATCAGTTTTTCAACTTCTGTTGCTATTACTTCGTCATAAGCATGTGATGTAAGATTTCTATCAACAATTAACTCCATCCAACTGTGCCCATCCTCAATCATTCCAATTTCAAATGCTTTTTTAATAGCACTTCTTGGAGTTTTAACATCTACAAACCCTTGTTCTTCAAGATAATCCTTCAAAGTATTCCATGCAAGTTCGTAACTCATTTCGAAAAACTGAATTATTCCAACTTTTTGAAGCAAATCAGAGTCGCTCATATGTAATGCAGTCTCTAAATGTAAAAGTGCTTTTTCAAAATTTTAAAGCGTTGTTTCCAACGGACATCATTATAATTCATACCGCTTAGTTTATAAATTTTCAATTGAGGTACTATGCGTTCTTTTATTTTAAGTTACAGGCAAAGATAGTAATAATATGCCAATGTGCCAATAGATAATGTATTAATTTGGCACTATGTGCGTTAGAGGGGCTTCGCCGTTATTGGGTGCTTTGCACGTTGGTTGGCCCTTCGTGCGTTAGTAGCCCTGCGGGCGTTATTGGTGGTAATTTATTCCCGTTGGTCATGACCGTTGGTTGCCCTGCGGCGTTATTGGGTTATTCATATTTATCCCAATTGCATCTATTTTCAGAATGTATTTTTAATAAGGACTTTAATTGACTCCTCTATTTCGGAAGGTGTAACGTTATATTTTGGTTCCAATAAAGCAAAGTTACTATCAATTTGAAAGCGTTTACTATCCACAAGCATTGCCAGAAGGTTTTTTGTGGACAGTAAATGTCCGGAATAAGCAGTCGCTTTGGTTACTATTTCCCTGAAATTATATCCATTTTTAAGTATTGAATAGATGTCATAATAATCTCTGAAATTACTGCGACGCATCAATACCTCCATTTTCATAGCGGCAATTGCCATTATATCGGCCAAAAGTAAATTGTCTTTAAATGGGATTGCTGCTGTAATAGGCGAATACTTTGAGGAGGCATAAAACGAGAGTTTTACACCCGAAACGATAAATTCAACATGATCAAAGTCCCAAATTTCACGCGCTTCAATACTACCGATTCCACTCAATTCTTTCTCAATTTTTACCCAATCGACTTCTGGTTTTTGATTTTTATTCGAAATCCAACTCATAAAATCGAGATCTTCGCTCAAGCGGTTTTGTAACTGTAATGACAAGGCAGTACCGCCTACCAAACAGTAGTTCTTTATACAATCGAGTTTACAAACGATCTCAAATATCTTTGAAGTATGAAGGGCTAAAGCTTGCATTGGTAAATACTTAAATGTTTATTTTCAACTTTTTTTAAGTATCTGGCTGGGTTTTTAATGCCAAAATACATCCATGCGAGCAAATTGTTTAGTCGGTTAAAATAAGCACCCTGTATTGCAATTCTATCCAGCCATACCTGTTTAATTTTTTTGTATGAATATAATCTGAAAAGCAAATTTATATCATCAATATCAAGATAAACCAATGTTTTTTCAATTAAAATATCGTCAGGAATAGCATTACTTATGTTCATGTCATAAGACCAAAACCGACTATTTGAAACCAATTTTGAAACTAATTGATCATGTGTATTTAGAGTTCTCATTTCTGAATTAAGATATTATTTATGAAGTATTCGATGATTTGTGCGCCTGCATCTGACAGAGTATAGTGTGGTGAAATCTTCCTTTATAGCGTTGTAAAGTTGTAAAGCAATAAATTAATCATCTCCAAATCACCACATCACCACATATCCACATATCCACATCACCACATCATCCCATCACCCCATCACCCCATATCACATTTAATCAACATATTGCATTAATTACAGGCAAAGATAGAAAAAAAAATGGAAAGAGGCAATTTTTTTAAGTGGTTATTAGCCTAAAGGCGTTATTAGCACTTTGTGCGTTATTGGTGGTTATTTACCTAAAGGTGTTATTGGCCTCGCGTTATTAGCCTAAAGGCGTTATTGGTGGTTATTAGCCTAAAGGCGTTATTGGTGGTTATCCCGTTTATTACGGGATGTCAGCTTCGCTACCATTCGCTGCTAAAGGCGCTATTATCTGTGTTAATCTGCGTCATCTGTGGACAAACCATCTGTGGACAAACCATCTGTGGATAAAGACGTTATTGGGTTCGCTGCACTACGATTTGTATTCAAAGTGGCATCGCCACGACCGATTTCTATTGCGTTGTATTATTGTCATTCAGAGCGCAGCGTGGAATAACCCAATGCAAATCTGTGTTATCCCGTTTCTAGCGGGATGGAAGCTACGCATCCACCTTTGGATAAAACACCTATCTTTATTTCGATTTATTGAGTATTTGTCGAATAAATTCGTCATTCACATTTTCCATTTCATTTTTATCGTACATATAGAGCAGAATCAATCTGTCGTCAACTATTTCGAAATAGAAAATAATACGTCCACCTCCACTTTTGCCTTTTCCCTTGCTTTTTATGGCGATTCGGGCTTTGCGGCAATTTGCAATAATCTCATCACCAATATAAGGATTTTTTTCAAGTTCATCCAAAAAATGGGAATAATCTTCTTTCAGCGATTTATATTTTTTTGATTATCGCTTGAGCGATTTTTCAAACTCAAAAATAACTTCAAATTTCATTAATAAGCTCTCTTGCTGATTTTAATTTTTTAGTTCCTTTATTCGATAAAGCTACATCCTTTAAACTTCGCTTGATGCTACGAACTATTTTTTCGGCTTGTTTGTACGATTCGAAACGTCTATATTCGCGATTCGTCATTTCTACTATTATTTTTTGCATAATTATTTAAGCTTTAAGTGTTTTATTTAATAAGAATATATCAATCTGTTTAGAATTCTTTTTTTTGTCAGATGGAACTTACTATGTTAAAAACCGATAGCTATCGGTTCATTGCTTTGTGTGATAATAATTATTTTAACATGGACGTTTCATTTGATTTTTGCTGCAAATATAAATAAAATGAATGAAATAATCAATACATTTTATCAATACTCATATTTTCCCTGTGTGCGTTATTGGGCCCTGCCTGCCGCAGGCAAGTTCGCCGTATGTGAGGAGGTATCAATGGGCGTTATTGGTGGTTATTTGCCTAAAGGCGTTATTTGCCTAAAGGCGTTATTGGTGGTTATTTGCCTAAAGGCGTTATTGGTGGTTATTTATGTTGAAAATGGAGTAAAACAATATGAAATTCAATTGAAACAAAATAAACTGGAAATACTCAATAGAATGGCAAAAGAGCTTAATTTGTACGACGCTGTAAATCAAGCTAAAGCCTGATTATGTAATTGGTACGCAGTGATGGTACTATTTACAAATAGGTAATTGGAATAATAGGGAAAAATAAAACGAGGGTGTTTTTTACATATTTTCTAATCTGTCAAAGTAAAATTAAAGTACTCAATCAAAGGAATTTACTTATTTTTCTTTGGATCATACTTGTATACTTCTTTGTACAATGTATTTTTTATTTGCGTAAAGTGCTTGTTTACAAAATGATAATCATTGGACATTATAAGCATCGACATCATCACTTGACTACCTTCGTACGGTGGCTGCATGTAGAAATTGGTAGTCATATAAAAGTTTAAACGTTCATAAAAATGAATTCGCTGACTGGCAACTACCGAACGGGGTAGTTCAGTTTCAACAATTACGGGTAACTCGGTTTTCGAAATAAATTCTTTTAGCACCGCAGATCCAATACCTTTGTTTCTGAAATTTGGATGAATGGCAAAATGCTCTATATACACAAATTTTTCAAATATCCAATAATTAAGTAGCCCAACAAATTCATTATCTAATTTAATTGTAAAGCACTGAAAAGCAGGCTTTTTGTTGAACACAGTTTCGAGACCAGCCCATGTTCTGCGTTGGTATGACGGAAATGCACTGTTGTATAAATCGTATAATTCCTCAAAATTTGAGTCGTATACATTTTCAATTTTAGTGAATATTATCATTGAATTTTAATTTTAAAATAGAATACATAAACCGTTAAATTAAATAAATGTAAATCAAAACTTTATTGGTTCGATATTTTATTGCGATTTTATTTTTAACAAACAAAACTGTAACAAAATGAATGATAATAATGTTTCGAAAACGAATAGATTTAACGTTTAATCGATTTTTGAAAAAAGATTTATGTATGTTTTAAAACTAAATATTCTAACAAAAAAGAACAATTAATTAGCTCAACTTTAGCTAATACCAGCGACAGGTTTTACATACTCTGGAAGGTTTAAAATTGTAGGTAAACATTATTTCGTGCGTACCATACGAATGGTTGAGAACTTGCCCCATATTATAATCGAAACTATACGAAATTTTAAGCTTACCAAAATCGATACCAGCAATTAGTCCTACCTCCGACATGGTTCGGTAAAATAATCCAAGTTGTAATTCATTGCTTTGAGCATCTCTTTTATAAAAAATGGAGCTATTGAGCTCTGTCTGAAAGAAATCGGAATACTGAAATGCACTTATTCCCAATCCAAAATTTACAGGATTTGCCGATTGTTGTTTGTAAAATAAATACAACATATTGGTGTTTAAATTGAGTTGATTCTCTGTACTAAAAATTGAAAATACATTTTGAGAACAATAGCCTAATTTTAAAGCGTTGTAAGCAAATTCGACCCCTAAAGTAGCATTGAAACTATTTTTGAAGAGTAGATTTTCGTAAATAGAAGCATTGTTTTCGTCGTCGGAAAATGAAATCATATTTCGATCGTAAGCAAAGTTCTGATAACTACCTGAAAAACCCATGTTTACAACAAACTCGTTGGATATGGATAGTGCATAAGCATAGGCCAAATTAACATCTGTAGCTTGTGTATATCCTTTGCGCTCGGTGAGCACTTTTAAGCCAAGTTGGGTTGAATAATCTTCGAGATACATTGTACCAGCCGCATAAATAGCTGTAGGCGCCCCCGGAAAATTGAGCCATTGTTTGCGTGTGGCAATGGTAACCGAATTGCGATATGAGTCATTAATGGCAGCAGGATTTAACGAGAATCCATTATTCCAAAAATTATTCAAACGAATTTGTGACTGGCTTTGCACATTTTGCAAAACCAGTATCAACATTCCAGTAATTATTAAAGTGCGCATATTCGTTATTTTTTTAAGCCGGTAAAATTTAATCCATTATTTAGCCAAAAATACAAAACCAGGTTTATTTACTATACCTTCGGGAGTAGAATAATATACTATATAATAATAGGTGTCGGTAGAAACCGGTTTACCTTTATATGTGCCATCCCAGCCTTCTAAGCCCTCATAAATAACAATGCCATTGGAGTTGAAAATTTGAATTTTTGCACCTTTTAGAAATTTGTCGTTAGCTCCATCGCTATTGGGTGTAAATGTATTGGGTATTGACTCCATAATTAGCCAAACAGTTTTTTCGGCAGTTTCGGTGCATCCATAAGGATTTACCACATTAAGTTTAACTTTTACTGTTACAGGGCTATTTATGTCATAAGTATGATTTACAAAGTTTCCTTCGTCGTTAGAACTGTCACCAAATTCCCATTTATAGTTTGTCATATTTATATCATTGCTCCAAACTTTAAGTGTAGGGTCGCTAAGCGTTAAAACAGTTTTATCGGTGTAAATTTCATAATTTTGATAATCGTAATGTTTAGCAGTAAAAGCTAAAGTTGACGTACATCCATTTGCCGAAGTTCCCATAACAGTATAATTGCCTTCGTTACGAACCACTTTTCTATTTCCACGTGTACCATCATTCCAAATATAAGATTCGGCTCCCGAAACGATTAATTCTACTGAATCGTTTTTGCAGAAACGAGGTTCGCGGTCGAGTTTTAGAACTGGTAAAGCCTCTACGGTCATAGTAGTTACAAAATTCAAAATTCCTTCGTCGCTGGTTATTTTCAATTGCACGGTATAATCACCTGATTTTAGGAATAAATGTGTAGGCGATTTAGCTGTCGAACTTGTTCCGTCTCCAAAATTCCAATCGTAAACTACATTTTTAAATACTGTAGGTGGTGTTTTTATATCAAATTTATAAACTTGTCCGTTGCAATCAATTACAGCAGTTTCGATATGACTTTCGGGAATTTCGGTATTGAAATAATAAGTTGCGCTACAACCCAATGCATCCACCACTTGGAGTGCAACAGTTTGATTAACAAAATTTTCCATCATTGATTTATTAGTCGAATCCACTATACCACCAGACCAATTGTAGGTGTAAGGAGCCAAACCTCCACTTACTAATGCTGAACAAATTTGTTTGAATTTAAGATTTACATTACAATAGGCAATTTTTGTAGATACTTCAATTTTTAATGGTTCGTGGCGCAACAGTTCGAATGATTCGGAAATAGAGCAACCTAATGAATCGGTAACGGTAACAATATAAGTACCTTGTACTAAATTATCTATATTTTTAGTAGTTTTACCATTCGACCATGCGAAGTTATACGGAGCAGTACCACCAATTACATCTAGTTCTATAGCACCACTATTGGTAGCATCGCATCCAAAAGCATTTTTAATTTTCGAATTTAAAGTCAGTTTTGTAGGTTGGCTAATAACAAATGTATTGGTTACTACACAAGGACCACCATCGCTAACTTCTACCGCATATACGCCAGGAGCCAAGTTATTACGCTCGTTTCCAGCTTTTGATCCATCCAACCATTTCACTTTTATTCCCGTGCGATCACTCTTAATTTCGAGCTTTATGCTTCCATCTTTGGCTCCATTGCAAGTAATTTGACGAACGGTAGGATAAACGGTAAATTTCGATTCGTCTTGCACCTTTATTACGATTGATTTTTCACAATTATTAGCATCAATAATTTTTGCAGTATATGTGCCAGGTGATACATTTTGTTGATTAAAGCCAGTTGCAAAATTGCTCCATTCGATAGTGTAAGGTGCTTTGCCCCCACTCACTTCTAAGTTAATAGAAGCATCATTTTTGCCAAAACACGATGCAGGTGTTACAGTAGTAGCAATTGCAATTTCGGTAGGTTGGGAAATGTTCACTTTCAATGTAGCTGAGCAACCATTTTTATCAGTAACTACTAATTGATATTCACCACTTTCCAAATTTGTAATATCTTTTGTAAGGCTTTTAAAATTAGTTGGTCCAGTCCAGCTGAATGAATAACCCAATTCGGAATTTTCAATTTTTGTACCACCCGTTACGTTTATTTTTAAACTTCCATTAGCACTACCAAAACAAGTATTATTTTGTTGTTCGGTAACTTCAATAACTATAGGTTCAAATTCAGAAATTTCGTAACTTCTGGAAGTTGCAATACAACCATTTTCGTCAGTTACAGTTAATGAATAAATACCTTTTGTTAACGAGTTAATATCTTCTAATGTTGAATAATTTACATCGTTTTTTGTCCATTTGTAAGTGTATTTGCCTTTTCCACCAGCTATATTTACATTGATAGAAGCACTGTTGTCGCCACTGCAATTAATATCAACAAATTGTGCCGTTGTAATTGTCAATTTTTCGGGACGTTCGATAATATATTTATTGCTAATTTCAACACCTAATGCGTCGCTTACTGTTAATATATATTCACCCGCAATTAAGTTTGTTAGTCGCAAATTTGTTGATACAAAACCATTAGGACCAATCCAATTCAATTTATAAGGTGCACCTGATTCAAAACGAACTCCACCAATAATTGTAGCTTCAAGCTGACCGTTGTTTTCGTCAAAGCAGGTAATATCTTGTTTTTTAACAATAACTTTTAGAGCAGGAGAAACAATTACATTCAAGTTAAAACTTGCACCCGAACAACCGTTTAGTTCTGGCGTAATGGTATATCGTATACTCGAAATGGTATCCGAATGATTTTCAATGCTGTCGGAAATTGCACTTTTTGGTTCAGCTTGAGCAGTCATTCCGGTAAGTGGTGAATTTGAGTTAATAGTTGGCAGAGTCCAAGTATATTTTGTTCCGTTTGGAATATAATCATTTTCGCCTGCAATAGGATTAATTGTAAATCGTTGACCACTTAAAACTTCTATTGTTTGATTACTTACTATTGGAAATTGTGTAACTATAATTTGAGCAATGTTCGAAACAATTGTTGCGCAACCTTCGGTACCAAAAGTAAGTTGACAATAATAATAGTACGTTCCAGCATTAGTTGTAGACACATTTAGATTTTTAGTTGTTGCATTGGCAATTGCATGACCACTTTCAGTAGAATTCAACGAGTTTTCGAACCATTGATAGTTTACTAAAGAACTTCCACCCGAATAATCGACACTTAGGATAGGCGATTTTTCCGATTTGCAGGTATTTTGCGAAAGTGGTTGTTTTGTTATAGCAGGTGTTTCAAAAATTTCAACTTTAAAATTTTTGCTTATTGCGCTACAACCATGAGCAGCTTGCGAAGCTTCGCAGTAGTAAAAATTAGTACCAGCAATTTCGCTTTTTGGGGTAAAGGTTGCATTAGTTGCACCTTGTACTTTTGTCCATGTCGATTTAATCGTATCGTTGGTTACATACCATTGGTAATTGAACTCACCTATTCCACTTTGTGCCTGTACTTCGAGGGCTTTTAAATTCGTATTTTTACAAACTGATTGTGTTAAATTATTGTTGGCAGTAATAGTTGGATCGCTAACTACCTCAATATGTGCCACATCACTTATAGCAACGCCACAATTACTTGCATTGAGTGTTATTACGCAGTAAAAATAATAATCACCTTTTACACTGAATGTAGTTGGTTTAAATTTCAATGAATTTGCACCATCAATGACTTGTCCGCCAAAATTACGATTAACAGAATTTTTGAACCATTGAATTTTTTGAGAACTTGTATTACTAGCACAAACAACTGCAAGTGTATCAATTTCGGCTCCAATACAAACTTGTTGTTTGGCTACCGGCTGAGCAGTAATTAATGGATTATCAACAACTTCCACTGTTATTGTGTCTCCAATCTCATTATCGCAAGTTGCAAAATCGGCATCTTCTACACTTATAATACGGTAAGTAAATGTTCCAACTTTCAAAGTTGGGATACTTAATGTTAGGGTGTCGCTTGTTACTCTCGACGAAACTTGTTGTACAGCACCGTCGTTCACACTAAAACGAATGGTATAAGGTGAAACTCCATTTTTACAAACCAATTTCATTTGTGCATTTTCAGTTCCCAAACAAAATTCTTTATTACTAACAAGCTCTGCTCGCATCAACGGAGTTACATTTATTTTGTAAAGCAATTCGGCGCCTGTACACAAACCCGAAGTAGGAACTATTGTATAAATTACGGTTCCAACGGAGTCGGAGACATTATGGATTACCATACCTTCAATACTATTTCCAGTACCACTCGAAGCTGCTGTTACAAGGTTACTTGTTGCTTTTAAAACCCATTTGTAGTTTGCATTTCCCAATACAAGGCTTATAAATGCGGTTCCACTACAAATTGTTTGACTATTTTCAGTTAAATTTATTTCAGGTATCTCGTTGATATTTAAACGCATACTATCAATAGCTGCTTTTTGGCAATCGCTAAGTACTTCGATAGCAATTTTATATTTTTTAGCCGATTTGAATTCTATTATTGGAAACGCTGAACCTGCATTTGTATTATTTAAAAATTGATAGTCGGCATTCGATACATTATCACCGCTAATAACCCAATTGTAGCTACTTATATTTCCATAATTCGAATTATAGATTGGTTTAAGAGCTGCTTTCGAGAAATCCACTGTGTACGAAATGTTTTTAGCAACACAAGTTGATAAACTGTCGGAAGTAAGTGCTACCGATGCACCACCAGCTACATAAATTGATTTTCCCGCTGAAATTACAGTGCTACAAGCATTTACAATTTTAAGTTTTACAACATACACGCCCGGTTTAGTAAATCTTACAGAGGCATCGTCCGCTTTTGTTACAAAACTATATCCATTGGCATTTTGCGCGTTTTGAGGTTCAACTATCCAAGTAAACGTAGGTGCACTACAGGTTAAATTCAAAACGCTTGATTTATTAGTAAAATTTATGATATTATCTATGCAAATTGAATCGGCAGAAGCTTCGAAAACAGAATTAGCAATAGCTTCAACAATAATCGATTTTTCATTATCACTAATTGTTTGGCATAAATCCTGATTTTGAGCTTCCATTTTAATGTTCCAGCATCCTGCTTTATCAACTGCGGTTGCTGGTATAGTTAAATTACCTTTAGCATCAACCCAAGTAGATTCGGTTACAAGTGTATATTCTACATCGCCCGGTTTTTTGAAATACCAATAAAAATTTGAAGCATCTTTACATCCATTAGTTCCAAAAAAACCAGGAATAGTAACATTTTCGAAAGTTAGAACTCTGTTTAAACAATAAGTAGCCTTCGCTTTAAAATCGGCTGTAGGAGGCATACTAACATTGATTGATTTTTTTACACCATTCCCGTTTGCAGCAAAAATACCACACGAACCATTAACACCAATATTTAACAATTTAATATTTACATAAAACGAACTTCCTATTTCGGAGCAAGAAGATTTTGTAAAAACATGTCCAATAAGCGGAGCAGCTTTCAATTGTTGCTGTGTAAAAAAAGTAACTGGTGAGCCATCGCCAAAGTTCACTTCATATTTAGAACCCATATAATTACGACCAATACCCGAGATAGAAGCATCTACACTAAAGTCAACACCATTGTTAACACAAATTTCTTCGCTACTCGAATTTCCAAGATTTGTTCCATTTCCATGAAATAAAAATACGCTACCAAAAACACTTGAAGTATTGTTAGTAGTATGTGTTACTTGTAAAACATAAGTACCTAAAGGCAAATTATCGGGAATAGTAATTGAGTAGCCATTGTGGGTAAGCGCTTTTTGGTTATTGGTAAGTACATCATATAACATTACACTATAATTATCAGCAATTACATAATCATTTATTGTTACCAATCGCTGTGCAGCGTTCATCGTTTTTGTAGTGGCATCAACTGGCTGATTCAATGAACCAAACATTAAGCCACCAATATTATTATCCTGACAATTGAAATAAGTTGTACTTAAAATTGGCAACTTTGAAACTAAAGACGGAACTTTTGCTGCCACTCCAGCTTTCACATCAAACGAGGGCGTTTCTTCTATCCAAACTGGGTTCGACGAGCGAATACGCATTTTGTAATTACCTTCGGCGAGTACTGCTGGTAAAACTGCATTCAACACAGGTGTGTAAAATTCGTTTACTTCTTTTAATTTAATTGGGCTCGCAAAACTACCGCTTGCATCCGACAACTCCAAAGTAAATTTATTATTAACAGTAAAAGTATCGGTGGGATTTATCACAACTGACACTCCCGAACCTTGACTATAAGATAACGATGCATCGAACCACAAAACATTAATATTTTGTGCCTGTAGTACTTCTGTTGATAAAACTACGAAAAGTACGAATAAACTGATGTGAATTAGGTGTTTCATAATGACTTACTTTTACTGAGAGATTGTGGAATAAAAACGCTTTCTTTAAAGCTTTTAATCATAAATTTCTTTACGGTAAAATTAAGTCAAAAACACAATATTTAGCCTCAAAACAATTTGTAATAGACTTTTTAGAGCATTGTAATAATCTAACTATTTTGCTACAAATTGAAATATGTAAAATCGGTCTTTAATCTGTTAATAAAATAACTAAAAATGATATTTTGAAGGTCTATTTAAAATCCTGAACTGAAATAATAATTTTAAGATTCAGACAAATAACAAAAACATATACTAACTATTTAAAATACAACAACATAAATATATGTCAAATAAAATCTGCATATAAAAACATCTGAAATTTATTCATCATTTTGGTTTAATATTGTGTGTTGGCATCGTAAAAACTATTACAAAAGCATGTAATTTGTAGTAATTCGATAAATAGAAATGTTTTTTTAAGCCTAAATAATAATGATATATTAAGTTAATACAAATACAAATAAGATATTTAAAAACTACATTTAACATATACATATCGTTATTTAATATATTTGAATAAATACAATACAAGATTATGTGGTAATAAAGTAGTAATAATTGTGAGTTACATTCATTCACAATTTTACAAATCAATAAGATATGAGAAAGCGAGATTTCTTTATTTGTGAAATTCTTAAAATTAGAAATTGATTTGAAGAGGCAGTAATAGCTCCCAATTTTTTCCTATCATTCCACTTTTGTAAGTGGAGAAACATTCATTTCGTATACCATCCGAGCACAAAAAAAGAGGATAACTATCACAGTATCCTCTTTTTCAGAAATATCTATTTTAAATCAACGGAATATTATTTACTTCACACTCAGCTCGCATTGCTTCCGGCCAAATACTTGCCTGTATTTCGCCAATGTGAGCTTTGCGAAGAAAGAACATACACAAGCGCGACTGACCTATCCCACCACCAATTGAGAGCGGTAAGCTGTCTTCAATCAATCGTTTATGGAAATACAACTCCAAACGCTCAATTTTACCTTCTATTTCGATCTGTCGCAAAAGTGCCCTTTTATCAACACGAATACCCATTGACGAAACTTCGAAAGCCATTTCCAAAACGGGATTCCACAACAAAATATCACCATTCAACCCATGAAGCCCATTTTCGGTAAGTGTGGACCAATCATCATAATCGGGTGCTCGCCCATCATGCTTTTTACCATCGCCCAAAGCGCCACCAATACCGATAATAAAAACGGCTTTGTGTTCTTTTACAAATATATTTTCACGCTCTTTGGGGGTAAGCGAAGGATATAACTCGCGCAATACCTCGGCGTGTATAAAAGTAATTTCGGCAGGTAAATAAGGTGTTATTTGAGGAAATTTTTCAGAAATCAAATATTCAGTACATAAAAATGAACCGTAAATTTTACGAACTACTTTTTTTAAAAATTCAACATTGCGCTCTTCGGCTGTCATAACCAGCTCCCAGTCCCATTGGTCAACATACAACGAATGGAGATTGCCCAATTCCTCGTCGGCACGAATTGCATTCATATCGGTATAAATACCATGACCTTGTTCAATTTTATAATCGGCCAATGTTACTCGCTTCCATTTGGCGAGCGAGTGAACCACCTCGGCGCGTACATCGCCCATATCTAATATCGGAAAGCTTACAGCACGTTCTGTACCGTTCAAATCATCGTTAATCCCTGTACCTCTAAGTACAAATAAAGGAGCTGTTACACGACGTAACCGCAATTCAGAAGATAAATTTGATTGAAAAAAATCTTTAATTTTGGTAATACCAAGTTCTGTTTGCTGCAAATCGAGCAAAGGCTTGTAATTAGCAGGCTTAATTAAATAACTCATGTGTGTGTGTTTTGTTGTTTTAGATTGAATCAATAGACAAAAGTAATCTTTTCGGAAAAATTGACATCGAATTTGATGAACAAAATGAAATAAACCATAAATTTTAACAACATTTTAAATTTCAGACAGATTATCAAGCCCACAAAAACATCAATACTGACAAAAATGATATTTGGCAAGAATTTTGACGTATACGACAGCATAAATTTAAAAACAAAATAAACTATGTTAGGAAGTTATATTATTTTTGGTGTATTTGCTTTATTGAGTTGGGCTATTTCGGCACGCTTACAATCGAAATTTAAAAAATATTCGAAAATTCCTTTGCCCAATGGAATGAGAGGAAAAGATGTAGCTGAAAAAATGTTACGCGATAATGGAATTTACGATGTAAAAGTCATTTCCACTGCTGGTCAATTGACCGACCATTACAACCCGTTAACAAAAACAGTGAATTTGAGCGAAGGCGTTTACGATTCTTGCTCAGTTGCTGCCGCCGCTGTGGCTGCTCACGAATGTGGTCATGCCGTACAACATGCTACTGCTTACGGTCCACTTACGTTACGTTCAAAATTAGTTCCTGTGGTAAGTTTTGCTTCCAACTGGATGCAATGGGTTTTGTTGGCAGGTATATTATTGGTCAACAGTTTTCCTCAATTGTTATTAGCGGGAATTGTATTATTTGCAATTACCACTTTCTTCAGTTTTGTAACATTACCAGTCGAAATTAATGCAAGTAGCCGTGCTTTGGCATGGTTAAGCAATGCAGGAATTACGAATTACAGCACTCACGAACCAGCTAAAGATGCTTTAAAATCGGCTGCTTACACGTATGTAGTTGCGGCTCTTGGCTCATTAGCAACTTTGGTATATTACATTTTAATTTACTTGGGAAGAAGAGATTAATATAGTTAAAGGTTAAAAGAAAAAGTCTAAGGTCGATAGTCAGAGTAAAAAAAACATAATACTTTTGACATTCGATTTTAGACTTAATTATTAGAATTCGGAAGTTTTTTTGTACTTTTGCGGTTCTCAAAAAGGCTTCGTAGTTCAGTTGTATAGAACGTCAGATTCCGGTTCTGAAGGTCGCGGGTTAGAGTCCCGCCGAGGTCACTATAAAATAAACAAGTCTCAATAAGTTATAAATCAACTTATTGAGACTTTATTTTACTGAGAAATTAAACTTTCAGACAACTATCGAATTTTTGTAATCTTCGAGTATTTTAATCGCATTTTCAAAATCCTTTTCGAATACAACCAAGCACAATCCTTGATTAATATCGCCAAACATAGGAAGTAATTCTACAATATCTTCGTTGTTAATCGAAGTTTCGATACCATTTTCGAGTAATAATTCTTGATCAAACATGGCTTCAACCATGGTTTCGTAATTTTTAAGGATAATAAGTTTGTCTTCCATAAAGCAATTAATTTTAAGGGTTATACATGCTTGATTCGAAATAATAATAAAACAAGTTTATCTATCGAATTGTTTAGGACTTAGTAAATGAGGTATACCTAATTATTGTCAATTTTTTGTTACTTTTGCAACACTAAAAAAATAAATCATGCCCAAAACGGAATTGCCCGACCATATTGTATACGCACCTCCTGTAATTGAATTTGTAACGGTTATTGCCGAAACATGTTTGTTTTTAGAGCAAGCTACTGAGCAAACTCGTGAAGATTTTATTCAGCGTTCGGTAAAAATTCTTCCTTTATTATATCTCAAGGCTTCGGTATTGTCAATTCCCGAAACTGTTTTCGACGATGCCCCAGAGCAATTTGTTTCCGAAGAAGATTATTTGTACGTAAAGGAACAGTTGGAGCAATTATTGGGAGCCGACGACTCATATCTCGAAGTTTTTCACCCCGATATGGCTATCAGTGATACACCTATTGCAGCTTTTATCTCCGAAGATTTGGCTGATGTGTATCAAGAATTAAAAGATTTTGCAGCCAACTACCAAACAATGGACACCGACATCATGAACGATGCCTTGGTAGCCTGCCTCGAAGCTTTTGCACAACACTGGGGACAAAAAACCTTGAATGCACTCAGAGCACTTCA
Source organism: Paludibacter sp. (assembly GCA_020049335.1). Lineage (GTDB taxonomy): Bacteria > Bacteroidota > Bacteroidia > Bacteroidales > Paludibacteraceae > Paludibacter. The sequence goes on from JAIFKX010000172.1 coordinate 20,212, forward strand.
TGCTATACGCCACAACGACAATTTTTTACAGGAGGATGAAGAAAAGAATGCAGCAAAATTAAATCGTAATTCATTTTTGAATTTTCTGAAAGATAATGAAGAGGAGAATATAGAGGAGCAAATGCTTTTGTAAAAAATTAATGAAGCATGTTTAAATCTAAAATAACAAAAGAAGAGGTAAATCAATTGCCAATAGTTTCGTTCGACGGCAAAATAACTGTTATTGACAAACCCGAGCAGGTGAAAGAAGCAGTTGAGAAACTCCGACAAAGTGAGTTTTTGGGCCTAGATACCGAAACTCGACCTTCCTTCACACGAGGCATTCGATATAAAATTTCGTTACTACAAATTTCAAGTATCGAAGAGTGTTTTCTGTTTCGCCTCAATTATATCGGTTTTCCAGCCGAATTGGCTCAGCTCCTTGCCGACGAAAAAATAATGAAAGTTGGATTAGCTTTGAGAGACGATTTTGCCGGCCTCAACAGACTATCGAAATTTAAACCCGCCAACCATATTGATATTCAATCGGTGGCAAAAGAATATGGTATTCTCGAACTTGGTTTGCAGAAGGTATTTGCCATTATTTTTGGACGTAAAATATCGAAAGCACAGCAACTTACCAACTGGGAAAGCCCCGAACTCACAGAACAGCAACTACGCTATGGGGCTACCGATGCGTGGGCAAGTTTGCTTATTTATATGCAATTGCTTCGTGAAAAAAAATTACCCAAGAAACAAGTGGAAAAATTAATTGCCGATGCCAATGCCGAGCAAATAGCTTTGCAACAGGCAAAAGCCTTAGAATCGGGGCGCACCCCGTCTTAAAGGTAGAAATTTGAAATTCAGAATATACCCTTGTTTTGTTATACCTAACAACAAAAAAATTCAACAAAAAAAAATGACAACAATACATTTAAAGCCTAAAAAGGAAGAGAGCCTACTCCGTTTTCACCCTTGGGTATTTTCGGGAGCAATACAGCGTATCGAGGGCAAACCTACCGAAGGAGAGTTAGCAAGAGTTGTAGATTGCAATCAAAACTTTCTCGCTATTGGGCATTATCAAATAGGTAGTATTGCTGTGCGTGCCGTAAGTTTTGTCGACACTGAAATTGATGCTAACTTTTGGCAGCAAAAAATAAAAAATGCCTATCAACTGCGCGTTGCAATAGGATTAGTGTCGACAAACAATAACTCATATAGGCTGATTCATGGTGAGGGAGATAGTCTGCCTGGCCTTATTGTGGATGTTTACGATGATACAGCCGTGATGCAGGCACATTCCATTGGAATGCATCTCACACGCATTCAATTGGCCGAAGCAATAGTCAATTCCATTTCTGAAATTAAAAATGTATACTACAAATCGGAAACTACCTTACCTTTCAAGGCATCCATCGAACCCGAAGATGGCTATTTAATTGGCTCAAATACAAAAGAATACAAAGCTATCGAAAACGGATTGGAATTTCAGGTAGATTGGTTGCGCGGACAAAAAACAGGCTTTTTTATCGACCAACGCGAAAACCGTACGTTGCTCGAACATTATTCGAAAGGAAAATCGGTGCTTAATATGTTTTGCTACACAGGAGGATTTTCGGTGTATGCCATGCGTGGTGGAGCTACCGAAGTACATTCGGTAGATAGTTCGGCAAAAGCTATTGAGCTGACAAACAAAAACATAGAGCTCAATTTCCCAAACGACAGTCGCCATGCTGCTTATGACGAAGATGCTTTTAAATACCTCAATGCCAACGAACAAAAATACGATATCATTGTTCTCGACCCACCAGCCTTTGCCAAACATCGCGAAGCCGTGCGCAATGCACTCAAAGGATATAAACGCTTGAATGCCAAAGGGCTCGAAAAAATTAAACCCGGTGGAATTTTATTCACATTTTCATGCTCACAAGTTATTACTAAAGAACAATTCCGATTAGCAGTTTTCAGTGCAGCTGCCGAAACAGGACGAAACGTACGCATTTTGCACCAACTTTCGCAACCAGCCGACCATCCTATTAATATCTATCATCCCGAAGGAGAGTATTTAAAAGGATTGGTATTGTGGGTGGAGTAAAGGTAGAAATTGTTTTTTCAACTGACATCTGACATTTTAGGTGGCATTTTTTATAATTTCAACATTTTGAATTTAACAAAAGAAACCAATAAACAAAACAAATATTAATCACAAAATTCCAAATGTTAATTTTCACCAAATATATCACAATTTCCAACAGGTAGGAATACTTTTTGAATAATTTAGCGTTGTAATGACAAAGAAACAAAGTCAATTATTAAAAATTCTTTTTTAAGTCTTTGATCTTTGATTCTTGTTCAATTTTAAAAAAAAAACAAACACTAAAATTCAAAATTTTATGCAAATTACTCAACGTACAAAAATGCTCGGTTTGTTTGCAGCCGTTGTGGCTGTAAGTGTAGCTACAAACCTTACTACCAATTTGATTTCGGGAAATGGCCGAAACGAATCTCCATTTCAGGGCAATGTAGATGTGCCCGCTACTTACGCAGCTATTTCGAAAGCGCCGCGTGCCATGGACACCGATTTTACTTTAGCTGCCGAATTGTCAGTTCATGCCGTAGTTCACGTAAAAACCAAAACACCTATGCAGATGCAACAAGGCTTTGGCGGAGGCGGTTTCAACGATCCATTTTTCGAATATTTCTTTGGACCACAACAGCGCCCACAACAAAAGCCACAGGAAGCTCCCATGCAAGAAGGCTCGGGATCAGGAGTTATTATTTCGAACGATGGCTACATTGTTACCAACAATCATGTAATTGACAAATCGAAAGAGATTGAAATTACACTCAATGACAAGCGTACTTTTAAAGCTAAACTCGTAGGAGCCGACCCCAACACCGATATTGCTTTGCTAAAGATTGAAGCGGAAAAACTTCCAGTCATTCTTTTTGGAAATTCCGACTCGCTCAAAATTGGCGAATGGGTTTTGGCAGTGGGCAATCCGTTTAATTTGACTTCGACGGTAACGGCGGGTATAGTGAGTGCAAAAGCACGTAATATAAACATTATCAATTCGCAAATGAAAATTGAATCGTTTATACAAACCGACGCAGCTGTAAACCCTGGTAACAGCGGTGGTGCGCTTGTGAACACGCGTGGCGAGCTGATGGGAATCAATACGGCTATCGCTTCACAAACAGGTTCTTATGCGGGCTATTCGTTTGCTGTACCAGTAAGCATTGTCAAAAAAGTGGTAACAGATATCAAACAGTTTGGTTTTGTACAACGTGCCGTGCTTGGTGTGAGTATGAAAGAAATTACGAGTGAACTTGCCAAAGAAAAAAATCTGAAAACAATGGAAGGAGCTTATGTTGATGAAGTTGTTGAAAATAGCGCAGCCGAAAATGCAGGTGTTAAAAAAGGCGATATTATTATTTCGATAAACGATGCACAAGTAAAAACTTCGTCGCAATTGCAGGAACAAGTTGGTCGCTACAGTCCTGGCGATAAAGTTACACTGAAGGTATTGCGCGAAAATAAAGAATTGAAACTGACAGCTGAACTCAAAAACCGACAAGGAACAACCAAAGTAACCAAATCGGAAGCCGACATAGATATGCTTGGAGCCGAATTTAAAGTGATAAGCGACAAACTAAAAGATCAATTTCAGCTCGACTATGGTATGGAAGTGAAATCGGTGAGTAAAGGAAAATTCGAAACGGCTGGCATCAAAGAAGGTTTTGTAATTGTAAAAATCAATAATCAAGCCATTCGGAGCCTCGACGATATAAAAGAAATACTCACAGAAGCTATCAACACAAACGACAAATTTAAAGTATTGAACATTGCAGGCGTATATCCAAATGGTAAAGTAGCCTATTATGCCGTAAATTTGGGCGAATAATTCAAAATCAATTTTCCAGAAAAAAAATCTATCCTTCGGCAAACGAGGGATAGATTTTTCATTAAATTGTCCACAAAAAGACTTTATTGTTAATTGTAATCGAATTTTATCAACAACGTAAAACAATTCTCATTTTTTGTTGTTTGTAGAATAGGAAAATTGCTTTTATCAAAAGCTTAAAATAGCCATAAAACACTATTTTTTTTATCCAAATAAAAGTATTAATTTTGCACGCTAATTTTTTAAACCATAATGAGACAATTAAAAATTACAAAATCGATTACTAATCGAGAAAGTGCATCGCTTGACAAGTATCTGCAAGAGATTGGTCGTGAGGATCTTATTACAGTTGAAGAGGAAGTTGAATTGGCGCAACGTATTCGCAATGGCGACCGTATTGCGCTCGAGAAGCTTACTCGTGCCAACCTCCGTTTTGTTGTTTCGGTAGCAAAACAATACCAAAACCAAGGTTTAAGTTTGCCCGACTTAATAAATGAAGGTAACCTTGGACTTATCAAAGCTGCCGAAAAGTTTGATGAAACTCGTGGGTTTAAATTTATTTCGTATGCCGTGTGGTGGATTCGTCAATCTATTCTGCAAGCTTTGGCTGAGCAGTCGCGAATTGTACGTTTGCCATTAAATCAGGTAGGTTCGTTGAATAAAATCAACAAGGCTTTTTCGAAGTTCGAACAAGAAAACGAACGCCGCCCCTCGCCCGAAGAGCTTGCCGAGCAATTGGACATTCCGGTAGATAAAATTGCCGATACCATGAAAGTTTCGGGTCGTCACATTTCGGTAGATGCTCCTTTTGTTGAAGGTGAAGACAACAGCTTATTGGATGTAATGATCAACGACGATTCTCCAAACGCTGATAGAGTGCTGATTAATGAATCGCTTTCGAAAGAAATTGAGCGCGTATTAGCCAATACCCTTTCGGACAGAGAAAAAGATATTGTAAAAAAATTCTTTGGAATAGGTGTTACCGAAATGACTTTGGAAGAAATAGGCGATGAATTTGGCTTAACACGCGAACGTGTACGTCAAATTAAAGAAAAAGCCATTCGAAAATTGCGCCCCAACTCAAAAAGTAAATTATTGAAAGGTTTCTTAGGATAGGAATTAAAAAGAAATTACAACATAAAAAAAGCGTTTTCAAAATATATTTTTGAAAACGCTTTTTTTGTTGAATTAATTAATCTAAACTTATAATGATATATTTCTTAAATCCAATTTTTCGACCCCCAAACCCCCAAAGGGGGCTAAATACTGCAAATAAAAAGTTATATGGGTTATAATAAATTATATAACTTGGTCTTAAAGCCCCCTTCGGGGGTTTGGGGGTCATATTCAAAACATTTGATTAGATATTATCTACTACTTAATTTGGGCTTAATTAAAAAATCGTTCAACTTTACGTATTGCCGACGATACGCAGAATACAATTACATGATCGTCGGGCTCAATCAACGAATTACCGTCTACGATAGCCCCTTCGCCATTGCGAACATAACCTCCAATATTGACATATTCTGGCAAGCGTAAATCTTTAATTTTCGATTTAGTAATTTTAGAACCCTTTTTAGCTACAAATTCCACCACTTCAGCATCGGCAGAAGTCAAAGTCCTGACATTGAGCACATCAGCGTTAAGCGTTAATTGATAAATATAACTGGCAGCAATCATTTTTTTATTAATTACAGTGCCAATATCCATACTTTCGGCTAACGAAATGTAATCTATATTTTCGACTTCAGCAATAGTTTTGCGTACACCAAGCCTTTTGGCAGCCAGACACGCTAATATATTTGCTTCCGAATTTTCGCTTACCGCCACAAAAGCATCCATCTCCTCAATTCCTTCCTCTTTAAGTGCATCAATATTGCGTCCATCGCAACAAATCACAAGTGAATCGCTGTATTTTTCGGCCAACGCTTGACTACGCTGACGATTACTTTCGATTATCTTAGTTGACATAGACGATGGTATTGCTTGCAATGTTTTTTGTGCAATTTTGGTAGCACCAAGTATCATTACATTTTTAATGGTAAAATCTTCCTTTCCTGCTTGTCGGCGTACGTAATCGAGACGATTGGGTGTAGTCATAAAATACACAATATCATTTTCGAGCAATAAATCAGTACCCATTGGAATAATCGTTTTATTACCACGTTTAATGGCAACAACACGATAATCTTGATTATTGAAAAATCCAGAATTGAACTTTTCGTTTAATATCTGAGCACTTTTACGCAATTTAATACCCAACATAATTAAAGCATCATCGCAAAAACTCAAATTTTGACGTAACCAGTTCGTACTTAGCGATTCGGCAATTTCGGCTGCTGCCAGTACCTCTGGATAAATTAAGTGATTTACTCCAAGACCTTCAAAAAATTGTTTATTTTTTGGCAAAAGATATTCGTAATTGTTGATGCGTGCCAATGTTCGTTTCGCACCCAAATTTGTTGCCAACATGCAAGCTGTCATATTGACACTTTCGAGCGGCGTAACAGCTACAAATAAATCGGTTTTATCAATACCAGCCTCTTGCAAATCGGTAATGGATGTTGGCGAACCTACATTTGTTATTAAGTCGTAGCTCGCCTCAAGATCTTTCAATTTAGCCGGATCTTCGTCCAACAATAAAATATCAAAATTTTCTCTGGCAAGTAGTTTTGCTAAGTGAGTACCAACTTCACCAGCTCCCGCAATGATAATCTTCATCTTTTTTACACTAATTTTTTATACTAATTTTTTTAATTCAAACGCAATACCTTCCACGTCGAGCCCCAATAATTGATATAACTCTTCGGGCGTTCCATGTTCTACAAAAACATCGTTTATACCTAACCGCTTTACTTTTGTAGTGTAATTATTATCTGCAAAAAACTCCAATACGGCACTTCCAAAGCCACCATTAATAACACCATCTTCTATAGTAACAACCTGCTCAAAGTTTTTAGCAACTTCGTGAAGCAACTCATTATCAAGTGGTTTCAAAAAGCGAATATCGTATAGAGCAATTGATTTTTTTGTATCAACTTCTATTTTCCGAATAGCTTCAAGCGCATTGTTTGCCATCGTACCAATTGTCAACACAGCAATATCACTTCCACTTTTCAGTTTTTCGCCTTTTCCAATGGGCAATGCCTGCATTTCGTTTTTCCAATCAACCATATATCCTTTTCCACGCGGATAACGAATAACAAACGGTCCTTTTTTGAAATTAAGAGCTGTGAACATTAAATTACGCATTTCGTGCTCGTTGCGAGGAGCTGCAATGGTCATATTCGGTATGCAGCGCATATACGCTAAATCGAACACACCATGATGCGTAGCGCCATCCGAACCAACCACCCCTGCCCTATCCAAGCAAAAAATAACTGGCAAATTTTGCAAAGCCACATCATGTATAATATTATCGTAAGCCCGTTGCATAAACGAGGAATAGACATTACAAAACGGAATCATACCATCCTTGACCAACCCGGCCGAGAAAGTAACTGCATGACCTTCAGCAATTCCCACATCAAAAACGCGGTCGGGAAATTCTTTTTGCATGATAGTCATGGAGCACCCTGAGGGCATTGCTGGCGTAACGGCTACTAATTTTTCGTTTTGTTTCGCCAATTCCAATAAAGTTTCGCCAAAAACCTCCTGAAACAAAGGAGCCGAAGGTATATCATTCACCGGTTTATTGCGTACGCCAGTTTCCACATTGAATTTTCCGGGTGCATGCCATTCGGTAGCCGAAATTTCGGCTGGTTCGTAGCCTTTGCCTTTTGTAGTAATACAATGCAGTACTTTAGGTCCTTTAAACTGTTTGATATCCGAAAGCACTTTCACTAAAGCATTTACATCGTGGCCATCAACAGGACCAAAATAGCGGATATTTAAACCTTCAAAAATATTATTTTGCTTAGTTAAAGCCGCTTTTACAGTATTATTAAACGTAATAATTCGTTTTTTACCTTGTTCGCTTATTAATCCAAATTTTTTAAGCGTTTTGTAAATTTTATAGCGTACACGATTGTAGGTTTGCGAAGTAGTTATGTCGATAAGATACTGCGTAAATCCACCATGTACAGGGTCGATAGCCATCTGATTATCGTTAAGAATAATCAGCATATCATTATCCACCATCGAGGTATTGTTTAATCCCTCAAAAGCCAAACCACCAGTCATAGCACCATCGCCCACCACAGCCACTACTTGGCGGTTGTACTCGTTTTTGTATTTAGCTGCAACCGCCATGCCCAATGCAGCCGAAATAGCCGTAGAGGCATGTCCAACAGCAAAAGTGTCGAACTCGCTTTCTTTCGGATTTGGAAAACCACAAATTCCGTTTAACTGACGGTTTGTATGGAATCGGTCGCGTCGGCCGGTGAGTATTTTGTGACCGTAAGCCTGATGACCTACATCCCAAACAATGCGGTCGTAAGGAGTATTAAAAACATAATGAATAGCCACAGTAAGCTCTACTACGCCTAAGTTTGAACCAAGATGTCCAGGATTTTTGGAAACTTCGTCGATAATAAAATTACGCAACTCGTTGCAAACGGTTTTTAATTCTTCTTTTGGAACGGCTTTTAAATCAACCGGAGAGTTTATATTCGGAAGGTATTTGTAGTTTTTTTCTGTTATCATTATTTACTAAAAAAAATTGCTTACAAAAGTAATAAATTATTGGTCTAAAATTTTAATTATAACAGATATTTTGCGAATATGTTTGAAAAATGGCAAGTGATTTAGAATAAAAAAAGCTGTCATTATAAAATGACAGCTTTTAAAAAATATTTTAGTTCAAAAAAAATCAAACTATTAAGCGTTTTTAGCTTTCAAAACAATAGCTTTGAATGCTTCAGGATGATTCATAGCCAAATCGGCTAGTACTTTGCGGTTCATTTCGATACCCGCTTTGTGTAAAGCACCCATTAATTTCGAATACGATAAACCTTCGAGACGAGCAGCAGCATTGATACGCTGAATCCACAAAGCACGGAAGTTACGTTTTTTGGTTTTACGGTCGCGGAAAGCATATTGCAACCCTTTTTCCCAAGTATTTTTGGCTACGGTCCATACATTACGACGACCACCATAATAACCTCTTGTGAGGCTTAAAATTCTTTTTCTTCTTTTACGTGAAGCAACGTGATTTACTGATCTTGGCATAATTAAAAATGATTTGTGAATGTTAGCGT